>CAXAHI010000008.1:0-38437 GCA_963968645.1 uncultured Gammaproteobacteria bacterium
TGTCGGGCCACCCCCGACGACCTTGACTTTAAAACTCAAACAAGAGAAATGAAATGTCAGAATATACGATCATAAATAAAAGCTTAAGCACAAGACTCTGGCTGTCGGGCCACCCCCCATTCCCCATTCACGTATCAAACAAAAAAGTGGTAAACTCATTACCTCAGCAACCAACCTAATAATAGAACCCGGACACCCACCCTATGATGGCAGCGCTCAACACCGACTGGATAAACCTCGCCAGCTTAATTTGGTTCTTCTTCTGCTGGATAGGCTACAGCCGCTTCGCCAAACACCAAGCCAAAAAAGTAAACTGCATTGCCTCTGTCATGCACCACCATCGCGTAGACTGGATGCACTCCGTATTAACACGCGAAATACGGGTCGGTGATGCCGCCATTATCTCCAACCTAGAAAAAAACGTATCCTTTATGGCCTCAACCAGCATGCTAATTTTAGCCGGTTTAATCACAGTCATTGCCAACACCGACCAAGTCACTCATCTGTTCAGCACGCTACCCTTTGCTTCTGAAGCCGACTCGCAATTTATTCAATTTAAATTCCTTCTATTGTGTCTTATTTTTATCTATGCGTTCTTTACCTTTACTTGGTCTTTAAGACAGTTCGGGTTTTGTGGCGTATTAATAGGCGCTGCGCCCAATACGATAGAAAAAAATATTAGCGATGAAGAATGCCAAGTGTTCGCTCAGCATTGCGGAAAGATATTAGACCAAGCCTCGCATAGTTATAATTTTGGACTGCGATCTTTTTATTATTCTATGGCCTTGCTGGCATGGTTTATTCACCCATTGCTCTTTATTTTAGCAACAACTATCGTTGTCGCTATTCTTTACCAACGGGAATTTAGATCGAAGAGCCTACAGGCATTGCTGCAGGTGAATATGGACTGGCACCAACATGAGAAAAAAAGCTAACGGAGCAGCATTGCTGCTCTCGCTAACGCTTAACGAATAAAAAGCTTATGGCAAGGTTTTCATAGCGCGAATACCAATCGCCCCTCTGATTTGCTGTATTTTAGGTGCAGTGACAGCTCGCGCTTTTTCTGCTCCGGCTAATAATATAGTTTCCATCTTGGCTGGATCAGCCATTAATTCTAAGTAGCGCTCGCGCGGTTCAGCTAATTCGCTATTCACCAATTCAAACAAACACTTTTTGGCTTCACCCCATGCAATGCCTTCTTGAAACTGCTTTCGCATATCGGCAGTTTGCGCTTCGGAGGCAAAGGCTTTCCATATTTGAAAGACGGTTGATGTATCAGGGTCTTTTGGCTCACCGGGCTCTAATAAATTGGTCTTTATTTTATTAATCGATTTTTTAAGCTTTTTCTCGGTTTCAAAAAGCGGAATGGTGTTGTTATAGCTCTTGCTCATTTTGCGGCCATCAAGGCCCTGCAATACGGCTACGTTATCTTCAATTAACGCTTCAGGTAATACGAAACACTCGCCGTAATGATGATTAAAACGCTGGGCAATATCGCGCGCCATTTCTACATGCTGAATTTGATCACGACCCACCGGAATTTGCTTGCCGTTAAACATTAAAATATCAGCGGCCATTAATACGGGATAACTGAATAAACCCATGGTCACACCATTATCAGGGTCTTCATTGGCGGCTTCATTAGCTTGCACAGACGCCTTGTAAGCATGGGCGCGATTCATTAAGCCTTTGGCTGTCCAGCAGGTTAATATCCATGATAGCTCCATAATTTCGGGCACATCGGACTGGCGATAAAAGGTCACTTTATCGATATCTAAACCCAAAGCTAACCAAGTAGCGGCAATTTCAATGCTGGATTGATGAATTTTATCGGGCTCATGACTTTTGATCATGGCGTGATAATCAGCCAAAAATAGAAAGGAGTCGGTATTATCGTTTTGGCTGGCGGCAATCGCTGGCTTAATCGCCCCCACATAATTGCCCAAATGCGGCGTACCTGTAGTGGTAATGCCTGTTAACACACGGTTCAGATCTGGTGATGGGGTTGTGTCGGTCATATTGAGCGCTATCCAAGTCTTTAATGGTCATCGATAGAAGCTTTTGAAGGTAAACCACAGAAGCTTCTAATAATAAATAGTAGAAGCTTCTAATGATAAACGATAGAAGGGTTTTTGGCTAAAATTAGCTTTGCGTGGAGAAACCTGAGAGGTAGTCTTCGGCGGTCAGTAAGTGGTGATTCATCTTTTTGTCGTCCATTTTTTCAGCTAAACGACACATCATTGCCCAGCGAGGGTTCTTACCCAGCGCTTCTTTTTGCTTCCAAATCCAACGCCAATAGAGTGCATCCCAAATATCACACCACTCACCCGTTTCGTCATAGCCCATTTTTTTCAAATAAGCAGAACCCGAGAAATAGGGTTTGGTAGTAATTAAGCCGCCATCGGCATGCTGACTCATAGCATAAACGTTAGGAACCATAACCCAGTCATAGGCATCGACAAACATCGTCATAAACCAACGGTAAATATCATCGGGCTCAAATTCGCAGAGAAACATAAAACCACCCAATACCATCAGGCGTTCTATGTGATGACAATAGCCGGTTTCTAACACCCGTTTAATCACGTCATCAATGGGGGCAATACCGGTGGTGCCGTCGTAGAAACTTTTTGGCAAACGATGATGGTGACCCCAATGGTTGCCACTGCGCATGGTTGCGCCTAGGTCATCATAGGTGGCGCGCATAAACTCACGCCAACCAATTATCTGTCGAACAAAGCCTTCTAAACTCGCTATGGAAATAGGCCCGTCGCTGTCAATCACATCGGCTCGATTAGCATATTCTAAGGCAGCATCAACCACCTGCTGCGGGGTGAGCAAACCAATATTCATCATTGGCGTTAAGACACTGTGATACAACCACGTTTGATGCGGCACTAAGGCGTCTTCGTAATCACCAAAGTTAGAAAAGCGCTGCACAAGAAAACCTTGCAACCATGTTTCTGCCGCTTCAAAAGTTACCGGATATAACAAGGGCGCTACGTCACCGATGGCATCATTAAAATGCTGGCTAACATAGGCTTCGGCTTCATCTACCCAAGGGTTAGTTTCGGGGAATTCAAGATCGGGAATTAAGTGGCGCTTGGCTTTGGGAATTTTCTTGCGGTTATCGGCATCGAAACTCCACTTACCGCCTTCTGGCTTGCCATCTTCCATGAGAATATCTAAACGCTTACGCTGCTGCTGATAAAAATCAGCCATAAACCAACGCTTTTTTGTACTACGATATTGCTCGTTATATTCACGGGTATTAATAAAATTTTGGCAAGACAACCAAGACAGATTAATTTTTTGCTTTTTAGCCGCGGACTCTATTAATGCGTGCAGCTTAGTATTGACGGGATCCATAACGGTTAACGCTGCCGATTTTAAATCAGCCATGACCGTTTGCAGTACATTATCAGCAGCATCGTAATAGGTGACCTTAAAGCCCTGCTCTTGCAGGTAAGCTTTATAAGCTTGCATAGAAGCACGATGAAGAATCAGTTTTTGACGATGCGCCGATGAAACAAAGTAAAAAGGCGCCTCTACCATTACAACTGATGTTTGAGTACTGTCTAAACCAATATGCTGCTTAAACAGCTGGTCTGGCAAGACCAATAATACTGATGCCATAATTTTTTATGCTCTATTTAATATTTAATGGCACACGAATAGTATTGCCGGTATCGGTGACTGCTTTATTAAACACTGGCTGCCCAACCATTTCATCGTAAGCACTGCTATGCACTAACGTTATATGCTCAATATTAATCGCTTGCAGATCTTTTTTAATTTGACCAGCAGAGCGACGTTTGTAAGGCTTTTGATTGTTTTCTATTAATCGATATTCCAGCCCATCAATAAATAAACGGGCGGTATAAATTGAGGCATCGAAAGAGTGAATCTCAACATTCTCAATGCTATCGATAAAAGGTAAGTTATTGAGCGCCATCGTTAACATATTAATCACTTCTAACGGTTAAAAAACCAGTATAAAATGGACAATAAACGCTTTAAAGAACGCTCTCTATCGCTTCTTTTAAGCTAGGATCACCCGGCTCGATACGCGAGCCAAATCGACCTGCGACTTCACCGTTTTTATCAATCAAATATTTGGTGAAATTCCAACGAGGAGAACCGACATTTTCATTTAGCATTTGAAAAACCGGATTCGCTTTCTTGCCTCTAACATGGGTAGGTGCAAGCATAGTGAACGTTACGCCATAATTTTGATAACAAATATCAGCCGCTTTTGATTCATCGTTATCTTCTTGAAAAAAATCATCGCTGGCAAATCCCACAACGACTAAACCTTGATCGGCGTATTCTTTATGCAAAGCTTCTAAGCCTTTAAATTGAGGTGTGAAACCACAATGGCTTGCGGTGTTCACGACTAACACTGGCTTTTGCTCAACGAGCTTACAGAGATCAACATTATTCTCTGAGTGCAGCTGTCGCATATTGTGTTTCATATAATCAGGGCACTCGGCATAAGCTTTAATACCGAAAGTGAGTAGTAAATAACAGCTTAGCAGCGCAACTGATTTCCAATTTAATAGATTTTTTAGCATTATTTTGTTCTCGTTTTTTATGCGACTGATTAAGTGTTTATGATTAACCGCTTTTCTTAAACCTTATTTCTTTCTTTTAAACCGTGCTAGTTCAATTTTAGACCGTGATGCTTCAATTTTATACGGTGAAGCTTCTTATTCTAATCTCGTATTATATAGGGTAGTTACGCTTCTTACTGATAATTGGATTGGCTTAAACAGACTAAATAGAGCGAAACACTGATCCAGCTTGCCAAACAGCGCGTATCGGTAGTACTTTGTTCAATGACAATAAACATTATTACTGACGAACTTCTGAAATGCATCTACAAACGCTTTCATTAAGGTTCAATTATTAGTCTACAGACACCTATTAGCCTACATAAACTTACGCGGCATTTATGAATACACTCGAGCAAACACCTGAAACCATTCCTACACCTATCATGGCCGATATCGTCATTGGCGCCAGTGGCGGTATAGCTAATGCGTTATTGCTGCGCTTGCTTAGCGATGACACTGTTGAGCAATTAGTTGCTATTAGCCGCAAACCCTGCCCTGAGGCATTAGCAGACCAAGCAAAGCTTAAATGGATAGTCATCGACTATAACGAAGATAACATCAAAGACACCATCCAAACATTACGAGATGACAGTAAAAACAGTGCTGTTATTTTTAAACGCGTATTTATTTGTCATGGCATTCTTCATGGCAGCCCTGAGAGTGATTTTTATGGCCAAGCTTTTGGCCCAGAAAAACGCTTAGAAGAAATTAATAGCGATACCTTGCATGAGGTTTTTCATGCAAATACCGTTGTGCCTATGCTTTGGATAAAAGCCTTAAGGCCATTACTGGCTGGCAAACAGCCTTGTCATATTAGTGTGCTCAGTGCACGTGTTGGTAGCATTGGTGATAATAATTTAGGTGGCTGGTATGCGTATCGCGCTTCAAAATCGGCGTTAAATATGCTGCTTAAAACAGCGGCTATTGAATATGCTCGCAGAGCTTCTAATGTAAAACTGATTGCCTTTCATCCCGGCACTACGGACACGCCCCTCTCAAAGCCGTTTCAGAAAAACGTACCTTCAAATAAATTATTTACACCGGATTTTGTCGCAGAACGGCTTATTGGCATTATGAATACCACTCCCGTCGATGGCGAGTTAGCTTATCTTGATTGGGATAATCAAACGATTCAGTGGTAATGGGATTAAGCATTAATGATGTCTGAAAATAGCTTCCACTAATTAGAAGCTATTGTGAGTCAGCATCTTCTAGCATTATGGCCCGAGATAATTGCTGAGCACTAAGCATCGCAGCAACAACAGTGCCAGACCCTAACCAGTCGGCACTAACAGCTAAACCACTGCTTGGCTCCCAAAGCATCTCCGCTTGCTGCTCTTCAGCTTCACCCGACGTATCACAAGAAGACTGATGCCGTCCTAAACGCCAGAGATGGGGCGTTGCTATTGTTAATTCAGACTGGACTAGTTCATGACTGGCCCCCGCCCGCTCTAAGAGCAGCTGCTTAAACGCTGCTAACATGAGTATGCCTATTTCATCGGCATTGCTGTCCTTATGCAATTCACTCCACTCGAGGTTAGCCTGAAGTACCCAACGTGATGGCTTGTTTGAACCAGCAGACTTATTTGAACGCCCAGGCTTAGCGGTGTCATGTATGATTTTTGCCAAAACAGGATGATCTACCTCTAACATATCAGGCATGTTCGACAGCATGCTATTAGACTCTTCAGCATCTTCAGTCACAACCGCTGCCCACTGAGGCAAGCATTGACGACTAGCGATATGTGCTTGTTGTAACCAAGCGGTTGGCGCATCAGGGCTTGTTAATAGATGTGCCGCCTGTGCCGCAGGAGCGGTGATGACTACACGCGTTGCTTTAATTAAGGTCTTATAACTGTCATTTCTTAAAGACCAAATATTATCAGTACGATCAATATGGCTAATTCGCTGCTGGGTATACAAATCACAATGCTGAGCTAGGTAGCGTGTTAACGCGCTCATTGACGGGATACCGGTATAAGCCAAACCTTTATGAGCAAGATTCGCCGCTGGCCAAGCAGCAATAACGTCGTCTGTTAGCCACTGTTGAATATCATTAACTAACTGCCCAGCCTTGGCGTGAAAAAATGGCGCACCTAAATCACAGCTTTGTTGAACACTCTCTTCTTGCAGAGGTAATCGGCGACTCGAGGCTCGACCGCCAGTGCCTCGCCCTTTTTCTATTAGGCAGACTCGGTAACCGGCTTTTTGCAAAACATTGGCGCAGTAACTGCCAGCAATACCGGCACCAATAATAGCAACATCATAAACAGTGTTAGACAGTAGATTCATAATTTAAGTAGTTAGGGGTTATCAATAATTATTATTAAAAACGTATACCGAAAACACTATTCTGGATACGTATCAAAGCAAGGTATGGCTTCTGACTTGCCTTCTGACTTGCCTTCAGAACAGCTCCACTCAGCACGCGATGCATTAAAGATACGCGCTTGAGGCTGCAAAGGTGGCTCATGGTCCAAGGTGCCAGCAGGCAGCACAACAAAGCCTACCTCTTTAAAATAGCGCGGCATGGGCGAGCCACAGGCGCTACAAAAATCATTTCTAAAGCGATCGGCATCGGGCACTTTATAACGGTTAATAAGGCTTTCATCACCCTGCCATTCAATACTTTGGGCATCAATGCGAATATTACTGGCATGGCCGGTGCCATTGGCTTTGCGGCAGCGCTGGCAGTGGCAATGATAAAAGGCCAATGCCTCACCCTTAATCGAATAGCTAACGCCCTTGCAAAGACAGCTGCCTTCAAATACCGACATATGAGTTTTCCATGGATGATTAGGGTGAATAATAAAAAAGAGGTCTAAAGTATAACTAAGCCCTCTAATGATGTCTTGTAGATTAAGCCAGCAGGACGTCTGCTACGTATCATGTAGGGTAATATTATTTTATACTAACCACTGGTTTAGCCCAATGCACAACCTTTCTTGGAGTAATGATTTTGGCCAATAAGAATACCCGCCCTTTAAATGTTGAACCCATGCCATGCCGTGGCTGCTTAGAAAGCTGTAAAAATCGTCCTTTTTGTAATGGCCGTCCTTGGCGCCAAAAAGCTGAAGCTATAGCGCCAGCAAATACATCATTTTGGGGCAAAATTGCTAAAATCTTTCATTAAGCGGTCATTAATCTTTAGCTAAAAACCTTAACTCAATAGTTTAATCTAAGCACTTAGCTTAGAAATCACTGATAAAAAGCATTCGATTATGGCAATGGGCATATTTCCCGATCTTGATGAAGATACCCTCTTTCTTGCACGCAATAACGTTGATGAAAATCTCGGTACTTTCTCAGAGCATAGCTTTGAGCTAGAAGAGCGTGTATGGCCTTCGGTGGAGCACTATTTTCAAGCCATGAAATTTGAGAATGAGAGCTATCAAGAAAAAATTCGCCTAGCGCCGCATCCAAAGACTGCACGTAAACTTGGCCGCAGTCGCTTTAAACGTATCCGATCGGATTGGTCTGCGATTAAAGAAGTGATTATGACGCGCGGTGTTTATATTAAATGCCGCAGCCATGAAAATGTTGCCGATGAATTAATAGCTTCTGCGCCCAATAAAATTATGGAAAACAGTCAGTACGATTATTTTTGGGGCTGTGGACGTGATCGTCGAGGCACTAACACTTATGGAAAGGTGCTAATGAATGTACGCGCTAAACTGATTGCTGAAAGAGACGCGTAACGAAGAGACGCTTTAACTCTTAATTAATAGCCTTTTAATCAAAAGGTTATTATTCAAAAAATACTTTCATTAAAAATACTTTCAATAAAAACACTTTAATAAACAGGCGCTTTATTTTTAAGCGCCTGTTTATTAAGAACCTAGCCATTAAGAGCCTAGCATCAAATCATTAATCCGCTGTAGCACGAAAAGCTGCTGTTACAGGCGCATCAGAGTCGCCGCCAACAAAGACTTTAAAATCGCCTGCTTCGACTAAATACTCACCATTGGTATTATAAAAACCTAAGGTTTTTGGACCTAGGGTAAAAGTGACTTTCTTAGATTCACCGGCTTTTAATGCGATACGCTCAAATCCTTTAAGCTCTTTAACCGGCCTTGTAATACTGCCGATAAGGTCACGAATATAAAGCTGTGCAATCTCTACACCGTCACGCTCACCGCTATTGGTTAATGTCACAGACACTTCTAACGATTCATCAACAGCGATACTGTTAGCACTTAAGGTAATTTCTGAATAATCAAACTCGGTATAACTTAAGCCAAAACCAAAAGGATAAAGTGGTGTGTTAGGTGAGTCGGTGTAATGCGTCCAAAATACATCGTTGGCACCAGGCCCAGGACGACCGGTATTTTTTTGGCTGTAATACAAAGGTAATTGCCCCGTATGACGCGGGAAGCTCATAGGTAACTTACCCGACGGGTTGTAAGCGCCAAATAATACATCGGCGATGCCGTGACCGGCCTGCGAGCCTGCATGCCAAGCCTCAACAATAGCTGCCGCTTTATTATCTAACTCGGTAATGGCTAGCGGTCTACCATTCATTAAAACAACGACCACTTGATCATTGACTTCACTCACCGCATCAAATAATGCCTGCTGAACGCCAGAAAGCTTAACACTCACCTGACTGCGCGCTTCACCACTTTGATACGCATCTTCGCCAATGGCCATAACCACAACATCAGCCTCACGAGCAATCGCAATGGCTTCTGCAAAACCAGAAGTATCATCTGTATTAATGGTTATTTCACTGTGAAAAGCGCGACCCGATGTGGCTAACTCAGCACCCTGTGCATAGCTGATTAAAGCGCTATCTGATACGGCGGCGGTAATACCTTCTAACAAAGAGATAGCGGAATTTGGAATGGCTCTAGCGCGCCAATTACCTAACGGGCTATCTTTATCATTAGCCAAAGGACCAATAACTGCAATGCGCTGACCTGATGTTGATAGCGGTAAAATAGCATTATCATTTTTCAACAACACTATCGATTTACGAGCAGCATCACGTGCCACATCTAAATGCTCAGCTTTACCAATTTCACTTTGCTCTCTAGCAACAGAGGCATAGCGGTAAGGATCTTCAAACAATCCTAGGCGATACTTTAATACTAAGACTCTGCGTACGGCATTATCGACAACGCTCTCTGCAACCGCACCGCTTTCAACTAATTCAGCTAAATGTCGAATGTAAGCCGTGGCTTCCATATCGATATCATTACCGGCATTAATCGCCTGAGAGGCAGCGTTAGATAAATCGGCACTGAAACCATGATCTTGCATTTCGCCAATTGAATCCCAATCTGAAACGACTAAACCGCGGTAATCCCACTGCCCTTTTAATAAAGTATTTTGTAAATAACCGCTGGCCGTTGCCGGCACGCCGTCTAACTCACTAAAAGAGTTCATAAACGTCGCTACGCCAGCTTCTGCTGCGGCTTTAAACGGTGGTAAAATAACGTTATGTAAAGTGGTGTTACTAATATCGACGGTGTTGTAGTCGCGCCCTGCTTCGGCAAAAGCATAACCCGCAAAATGTTTAGCACAGGCTGCAATAGTATCGGGCTGGCTTAAATCATCACCTTGAAAACCTTTAATTCGTGCAACAGCTACTTTAGAACCAAAATAAGGATCTTCTCCGGCACCTTCCATAACACGACCAAAGCGGGCATCACGACCGATATCAATCATGGGGGCAAAGGTCCAATGCAAGCCAGCAGCTGAGGCTTCAACCGCAGCTATATGCGCACTTTTTTCCATTAAGGCTAAATCCCAGCTCGCGGCTTCGCCCAGCGGTACTGGAAACATAGTTTGAAAACCATGAATAACATCGTAGGCGAACAATAACGGAATACCTAAGCGGGTTTCTTCAACGGCAATACGCTGCGCTTCTGATGTAGCAGCAACCGATACCACGTTTAACATTGAACCAACGCCACCTGAGCGTAAATCTAATAATCGTTGCTCGTTATATTCATCACCAGATTTAACCGGACCTGTAACATCCCAGCTTCCATTGTATTGGTTAAGCTGGCCGACTTTCTCTGCCAATGTCATTTGGCTAAGCAGCGCTTCTACTTTTTGATCTATCTCCGCATCGCCAGAGTGATATACAGCGCCGCTAGCTTGTTCATTTGCGCTGTCTGTATCAGAACTGCTTGGGTCAGAAGAGCAGGCATTTAGGGTCATTAATAGAGAAGTGATCATTACAGCGGTAATGACAGCTTTGTTAATCATTTTTTTGAATACACTCATAAAGCGATCAATAAAGAGTAAGCGACATTGTTGTGATGCAGATAGGAAGTTTTTCATTAATAAGTTCATTTCTAATAGTTATAATCAATGTCTCGCTGAGCACTATGGCTTACCAACAGGGCTAAGCGAGGGTTTAATAAGCGCAAAATATAGCTTTTTGGATCAACAAAAAAGGAAAATACGTTTATTAGCGTTTATAAAGCGACTGTATGCCTTTTTGATAAAAATCTCGCTGCTTATGCCATTCAAAGCGAGTGATACTGGGCACTTCAGCCAATCCTTGCTGCTGCCAACGCTCAAGCTGCTGGTGGATATTATAGGCAGTTAATGACTCATCAATAAGCCCTTGATGCGATGAAACCGTATATAAATACTCATCAGAAAAAATTTCTGGATAAACAATCTGATTCGGCAGCAATGGCACACAACCCGATTGTACCGCTTCCAAAATAGCAATGCCCTGATAATCATGTAACGCCGTTGATACAACAACATCACATTGCTGAAGTAATTGCTGATAATCACTGGCTGACTCGATATAACCCCAACGGCCCTTCTGTAATGTCGATGACTCTTCTAACACTTTTTCAATATGCGAAAATGCTTTAGGTGTTTGTCTAAATTGCTGACCAACAATATTTAATTCACAGATTAAACCTGAAGTCTCTAAGGCATTCACTAACGCCAATAATCTATCGGGGCCTTTATCGTATTCCCAGCGATGATTCCATAATAAGCGTAATGGGGATGCTATAGAGATCAGTGGTTCAGTTGAGTTTATGTCCGTGTGCGTATTTAAAGGCACGGGAAGCACATCCGATTTGCTGGCAATAGCTTCTAGTAACGATGGATTGGTTTTTTCAGGAAAGCGATTGAGTAATTCAGCCATTCCTGCCAGTGCTGAATCGCGATTCCAATGTGAATTAAAACTGATTTTATCGGCTGCTAAACAGTTATAAATAAAAACCATTTTGGCTTCGAGATCATGCGCAACAGGATTGTTTTTTTCTGCACCCGCTGGGTAAGCAAATTGATTTTCATGGCAATACAACCATAGCGGCGTTGCGGCCAATGAAGGCACTAAACCTCGTAGCGTGGCAACATCAACCATCGATGTTGCAATCACCACATCATAATTCGCTTGAAGGGTTTGTTGTTTGTCGGCAAGCCAACTTAAGGGATTGCTCCGTACACGATATCGAAAATAACGCGCTGGTAGTGTGAGCACTGTCCATTCAATATCTGGAAACTGCTCAACTAAACCTTCACGCCAATAGCGATGACTCAAGGCATCATAAGCAGACAGCAATAAAATTTTCACGGTGTTCTCGTTGCGTAGCAATAAACGTTATTGACTGGCTCGTGATAAAAATCGCACCAAGGCTGTTTTAAGCCACAATGGATCACGACTGCCCGACAACTCTCTTATAGAATGCATGCCATAAGTTGGCATACCAACGTCTAATGTTTTAACGCCTAACTCTGCCGCTGTAATGGGACCAATCGTGCTACCACAACTCATATCACTGCGAACTACAAAAGTTTGTACCGGCACTTGCACATCATCACAGATAGATCTAAACATGGCCTGCGTTTCGCTGTTAGAGGCATAGCGCTGATTAGCATTCACCTTAATGACTGGGCCGCCATTTATTTTGGGACTGTGATTAGGATCCATTTTATTAGCATGACTTGGATGTAAAGCATGCGCGTTATCGGTAGAAATTAAGACCGAACGACTCATGGCCCTAACAAAGTCTTCAGTGCCCGGCAATAAACGCTGTAATGTCTGCTGTAAAAATGGACCTGCTGCGCCAACGGCTGAACAACTGCCCACTTCTTCGTGATCACTGCATACCAAAAGCGACCATGACGGCTTTGCTTGCTCTGCACTCTCGATTAATGAGGTTAAACCCACATAGCACGATAACAAATTATCTAATCGTGAAGCGGCAATAAAATCACCGTTAATACCTACAATATTCGCTGGCTGTGTATCGTAAAAAAATAACTCATGATCAAGAATACTGACAGGCTTAGGATCGCAATGATTCAATTGATCCATTAATAAATCATTTAAAGCTTTATGCTGATCTTTATCACCACAGGCTAACAACACAGGTAAGTCGGTTTGTGGGTTAATACTGCGATTTTTATTCGCTTCACGATCTAAATGAATCGCAAGACTTGGAATGGTTGCAATAGGACATTTAAAATCGATTATGGCAAAAACTACCTGCCCTGCACTGTTTTTATAATGCACACGACCGGCTAAAGATAAATCACGGTCAAACCAAGGGTTAAGTAGCGCGCCGCCGTAAACCTCAACACCTAAACGCCAACTATTGTGGTCGTAGATATCGGCTTGCGGCTTTACTTTTAAACAAGGGCTATCGGTATGCGCGCCTAACATATGCATACCCTGCTCTTTTAATGGCGCTACGCCCTGCGTCCAGGCAATCAATGATGATTGATTACGCGTGACATAATAGTTTTTACCCGCTTCTAATGACCACTCTTCGCTTTCATCCAAAGCAATAAAATTCGCCGCTTCTAATTGCTGAGCTAACTCAGCCGTGGCATGAAACGGTGTAGGCGAATTATTAATAAACGAACACAAGCCCTGATTAAATTCCATTTGCAGTGCATCTTGATTAGCAGATTGAGGACTAGATGGGGCTTTAGACATAAATATATTACCGTGATTGATCAGTTTTAAAACAGTTATAAAGAAAAAAGCAAATAAACGTATTCGATATGAAAAAAATATAACGACTTAACTTAGTCTCGCCTGAGTTTTTTCTTAAATCCAGCCTGAGCCTTTGCTAAACATAGGTATCGATACCCACGAGAAGCTCTGAGCCACTGTTAGAGACCGGTTCGATTGATTGCTCAGTAGTTAAATAGGTTTGCAAAGCGTTGCGTAGGCTCGTAGGTAGCTCGTCAAAAGAAGGGATAGGCCTAAATATTGATTCACTTATCGTTGTTTGAGCATTGAGGCGCTGAGTACCCTCATTGGTTTGAACAATATCGGCCTGTGGACGCCGACTATTTTGCTGCTGGGTCTGCTGCTCATTAACTTGCGGAGAAAGCTGTGATGATTGAGTGCGTAGGCGCGATTCACCACTGGGAAGCGGCAAGCTATTAAAGCTATTACCCAAATGACTAATCGACAAAATACTAACCTATTTTTTGCACTAATCGACTGACTGACATGTTAACCAACTTTATACCCGTTTTCGCGACTTAACATCGTGATGGATTATAAAGCGGCTTAGCCTGTCGCGAAACCCCAGAATGTCAAAGATTTTAAGTATTCAAAGCACCGGCTAAATCATCGCCAGCAATACAACCCCTAACACTAAGCGGTACCAGACAAAGGGCATAAAGCCGATTCGCTCAAGTAACTGTAAAAATAGCTTAATACACAAATAAGCGCTAATGGCCGAAACAACCACACCAAGTGCTAATTGCAACCAAGAAAAAATCGGAGGATCACTCAACATATCAAGAATGGCATAGCCGCCTGCGGCCGCAATAATGGGAATGGATAGTAGGAATGAAAAGCGCGCACCATCGGTTTTTGATAGACCCAACAATACAGCAGCAGTAATGGTGACTCCCGAACGCGAAGTGCCGGGAATTAACGCTAAGACTTGAGCAAAGCCAATCAATAATGCAATACGCCATGTTATTTCAAGCGCCACACGCTGCCGACGACTTTTAAAATCAGCGAAACCGAGTAGCACACCAAAAAACAATGTCGCCACCGCAATAACAGTAGTCGATCTTAAATGCACTTCAATAAAATCTTTTGCTAGCAAGGCCACAATAATCGCTGGCAATGTTGCGGCTATAACCATCCATGCTAACTTTGCGTCAGTCGATAGCGGCTGGCCACGGTTTGATGACACACTCAATAACCATGCGCGTGTCATATTGATAACATCTTGACGGAAATAAATGACCACAGCCAACAATGAACCGACATGCACTGCTACATCAAATGCAATACCTTGATCTGGCCAAGCAAATAGTTGCGCAGGCAAAATAAGATGCGCAGAACTTGATATAGGTAAAAACTCAGTAATACCCTGAATTAAAGCAAGAATGATGGTTTGAAATGTATCCATAACTAAAAACTAAAACCCTTTATGCGGTAACGGTTAATACGTGACGGTTTATACGTGATATTTAATAAGTGACAGTTAATAGGTAACATTGTCGCGCAAATATATAGGTGTAAGCGCTTCAGGCTCAATACCTAAGCCTAGTTTAAAATCTCGCGTTGCAAGCGGTAATAAAGCGGCCGCATCGGGCAGAACGTCTAACTTAAATGGCAGTTGACTCAGCGATGATGGAAACTCTGTATGGTAATGTAATCCTTGACCCGCAATTGCTGTTGTTAACGATAGTGATAAATCAATTTCATCAACAACAAGATGTGCTTGATACGCATCCGTTGCTTGTAAACAAGGCCAACCTGTTTTTGATAATAACGCTGGCTTAATGACATGCTCATTACCGATTAATTCTGGTAAGTCACGACGCAAATCATACCAACCGCAATAGAGCTCACCCATTCGCGCATCCATGGTTGCCAATACCGCTTGAATAGAAACGGATTGCTTACGCCAATAAAGAAAAGCGTTATAAGCGACGGCCTCAAGGGATGAAACCGGCAATACTGGCAATTGATGACCAAAGGCTAAACCTTGGGCGACGGCAATACCAATTCGTAATCCCGTAAACGAGCCCGGCCCTCTCGCTACGGTAATCGCATCAAGTTCACTTAAATCTAGATTCGCCTCTTTCAAAACCTCATCAATTAAAGCGAGTAAGCTTCGCGAATGTGATAACGCAGTAGAATCGAGTCGAGTGGCTATTTTGATTGGTTTTTCAGTCGGCTGAGTACCCACATCATATTGAAGCGCCACACTGCAATGCTGTGAACTGGTTTCTAGAGCAAGAATATTCAAAGGTAAGTACTAACCTGTAAATTTATGACGACTGACAAACACCATGAATGCTGAGTATTCAATCGCAACGTAAAAAAATCGATATTACACTATAGTCCCTTCTGCGCACAGCATCAGGACTATATGTTCAATGACAGCGAGTAACAGGAAGATTAGAATACACTTAGTTAAGTCTAGTTTAGCCAATTAAGCCTAACTTAGCCCGCAGCTAATTTTTTAACGAATGTGATACCAGCAGTAAAGCCATCTATGAGTAAAACGCCCATTAAACCTGAGACCCAAACAATCAATGCGCTAATTTTGGCTGGCGGACAGAGTCAGCGCTTTGATTATAACGATAAAGGCTTAATTCATTTTTTAAACAAGCCAATGATTGCGCATATTTTTGAACGTATTGCGCCACAAGTCATGAGTATTTCCATTAGCTGCAATCGCAATTTCGACCAGTATCAATCGATTCATGAAGATTATTATCAAACATTGACCATTCAACCTTATTCAACAACAATGCCTATTTGTTTTAAGGATAATAGTGAAAGCCCACTACAAGGCCCGCTGGCAGGCATTGCTAGTTACTTAGAATACTGTGACAGCGACACTATTTTTATCTGCTCATGTGATATGCCGATGATTCCCCGCGATATAGTTCAGCAACTGTCCAATGCAATGAATGAGTCAAATGCTGATGGTAGTTATCCAGTCGATGAGAATGGACATCATCATCTTGCCCTACTAATTAAACGATCGGCAGCAGTCGATGCATTACAGCAATTACTGGCAGCATCGGATGTAGAAAACAGCTCTGCAGAGCGAAAAACAAAAACACATTCAATAAAAAATTGGTTGAATCGAATAAACACTCAACCCATTCAGGTTAACAGCCATACCAGTGGCTTTGCGGATATTAATAGTGTGATGGATATGGCTTTAATTGAACAAAAAACGGAACAATAAACGCTGAATATCATCTCCTGCTGTTAACCAAAGCAACGTTATCACTCTTTTTTGTTACTCGATGCTTATTCAGCTCAAACAATAGCCATTCCAAGCTCTGCTTTACTGTTAATAAATAGACGGACATAAAAAAACCCCTCATGTAGAGGGGTTTTTCTTAACTAAGAACAATTTTACTTCTTCTTAGCGGCTTTCTTCTTAACTACTTTTTTAGCGGCCTTTTTAGGTGCTGCTTTCTTCTTAACAACTTTTTTAGCGGCCTTTTTAGGTGCTGCTTTCTTCTTAATAACCTTTTTAGCAGCTACTTTTTTCTTAGCGACTTTCTTGACTGCCTTCTTAGGTGCGGCCTTTTTCTTAACTACTTTTTTCGCTGTTTTTTTAGCTACTGCCTTCTTAACGACCTTCTTAGCAGCTTTTTTAACGACTTTCTTAGCTACTTTCTTCTTAGCTACTTTTTTAACTGCTTTCTTCTTAACAACCTTTTTAGCTACTTTTTTCTTAGCTACGGCCTTTTTAACTACCTTTTTCTTAGCAACTTTCTTTTTAGCTACTACTTTTTTCTTAGCTGCTGCTTTTTTGACTACCTTTTTCTTAGCAACTTTCTTTTTAGCTACTACTTTCTTCTTAGCTGCTGCTTTTTTAACTACTTTCTTCTTAGCAACTACTTTTTTCTTCTTCGCAACTACTTTCTTTTTAGCTACGACTTTCTTTTTAGCTACTGCTTTCTTCTTAGTAGCGGCTTTTTTTGCTGGCTTGCGCTTTACAGCGGCCTTTTTCTTTTTTGCTAATGCCATGCTGAGTATCCTCACCTTAATAAGTTGATTGTCTGGTACACGTTAATCAATGATGATCGATCAATGACGAAGTTCGATATCAAAGTAATTGCTCTCGATAATGTAAGCCGAAATAACCACGTCAAAATCAAACCATCTAACTAACAAAGTCACAATTAACAATTGACTTAATGATCTTAGTTAAAAAGTAAACTAAATTCACGTTCTTGCAAGACTTTTTTTGTGAAAAATTAAATTATTCTTGCCTTTTTTGAACAAAATAGCCGCTTTCGTTATTAATCGACGTTTTTTTCAATTTTTTTGTTCCTTTTAAAAAATAAATTCAACAATTTTTATTTTTTATTTTGTTGTTTATTTAATTAATAATCGACCAACAACAACAGTGTTAGATACGAATGTTTTTTTAATACGTTCGTTAATTCAATACGATTTATAAATAAAAAACACCTTAGCGTTGTTTTTTTAGTGATGATTACTTAGAAAAAATCGGTTTACTGAATGAAAAGTTTAGCAGACTGACGATATTCATGTTTTTTTTCGATAAATAGTCTAATTCATCCAAATAAAACGCTTATTATTTTTAATAACCGATACAAAAACCACTTAACACCGCCGTTTTTTTCTAAAACACTTTTTCGACCACGTTTTAAACATACCAAAACAAGCAAAACGCGTTAAAAAGCAAAATTAAAAACGTTAGGCAATAAAAAAGGCTCCAAAAGGAGCCTTTTAAATATCGAAATGTGCTTTTACTTTAACATTGATAACACTTTGGTTCGTATTTCTTCAACATCGCCGATACCATTAACACGATGATATACCGGTGCATGCGCTTTAAGTGCTTCAGCTTCACCCATATTTTTATAAAAACCAACTAGCACTTCTGTTTGGTCATGATAAATACCTAAACGCTTGCGAATAGTGACTTCAAGATCATCTTCACGCTGAATAAGCTCGTCACCGGTTTCATCATCTTTACCGGCCACTTTAGGTGGGTTGTATTGAATATGGTACACACGACCTGAACCTTCATGCACACGTCGACCACTGAGTCGCTGAATAATGGCTTCATCTTCGACACAAATTTCTAGAACATTATCGACATGAACGCCGGCATCAAGCATAGCTTGCGCTTGAGGAACCGTACGAGGAAAACCATCAAACAAGAAGCCTTTCTGACAATCGGCTTGTTTAATGCGCTCTTTTACTAAGGCAATAATAATGTCATCTGAAACTAGGCCGCCAGATGCCATAACATCTTTAACTTGCATGCCTAGCTCGGTACCTTCTTTTATGGCCGTACGTAACATGTCGCCAGTGGAAATTTGCGGGATCTTGAATGCATCCATAATAAACTGTGCTTGCGTACCCTTGCCTGCACCTGGAGGACCTAACAAAATAATTCGCATTAAAATTACCTCTTACCTGATATATACGTTAAAACAAACGTATAGCTGTTTTGAGTGTGGATGCTCACCGAGACGTTTAAAATAAATAGGTTTTAAACGTATTTGAGTAGTGGCAGCACTTTAAAAGTCTAGATTTTATGCCTTAAATGAATGATAAACGAAGCGTCAAAAAGGCCCAAATAGCAAAGGGGGGCAAAGATACACAGTCAATCTGCCATTAACAAGGGACTTTTGAGCATAGCGCCACTGTTAAGAGGGTTTTTCTTCTCGTTTAACCGCATTCCATAGGTCATTGAGCATTTCACTGTCTACTTTGCCATTAACAGCGCTCGTATTACTCAATTCATCACCGTCAACGCTCTCAGGCGCTTGCTGCTGCAATTTTTCTATGACAGCGTCAACACGAGTAACAAACTTCTTATTGGCGTGACGTAACGATTGCTCGCTGTTAACGCTCATCTTTCTGGCAACATTAATAGCACTAAAAAAAACATCACCCATTTCATCTTCTACGCGTTGTGGAAAATTAGCGGGTAAATCTTGCTGCTGCTCGGCCTGTTCAATTAACTCTTCAAGCTCAAGCACTTCTTCTTTTAATTTGGCTAATGCACCTTTTGCATTCGGCCAATCAAAGCCAATAGTCGTTGCGCGCTTTTGTAATTTCACCGCACGTGATAATGCAGGTAACGCTAACGGCACATCATCAAATAGGCCGCCACGATTCTTTTTTGCTCGTTCGCCGGCTTTAATACGCTCCCAGTTTTTAGCCACTTGATCTTCATCTATAGAAGAGGCTGTTGATGCCTCATTTTTTTCGCCGTTACCGCTAATGGGATAAAGCGTTCCATTAGTAAAAACATGCGGGTGTCGCGTGACAAGCTTTGAACACAAAGTATGGACTACATCATTAAATGTAAACTGTTTTTCTTCATCGGCTAAACGCGCAAGAAAAATGACTTGAAATAAAACGTCACCTAACTCGCCTTTAATATCATCGATGTCGGCGCTTTCTATGGCATCAGCTAATTCATAAACTTCTTCAATGGAGTAGTTAATAATTTTTTGCGGCGTTTGCTTTAAATCCCAGGGACAACCTGTTTGAGGATCTCGTAGCCGAGACATTAAATACAGCAGATCATCGACGGAATACTGTGACATTAGCTTAAGCGCTCTGTGTTAATGATGTTAGGCATATTGTTTAATCTCGCTAAAATACGCACTAACTCTTCAATATTATGTATCTCTAACGTTAACCTCATGTCAGCCGTATGTTTATCTTTATCCGTAATCGTATTAACGCTAATAACGTTAACCCGCATGGCTGCGAGTAATCCAGAAACATCACTCAGTAAGCCGGTACGATCATAAGCTTCAATGCCAATATCCACCGAATATAAGCCGCTTTTTTCTGCACCCCAACTCACCTCAATAACACGCTCTAACTGCTGGCTATCGACCTGTAAAAAGTGGCTACAGTCTTTACGATGGACAGTTACGCCACGACTAACGGTGACATAACCTGCAATATCATCACCAGGCACAGGTTTACAGCATTGCGCAATTTGAGTCAGTAAATTACCCACGCCTAATACTGTGACATCACTTTGTGATTGACGCTTATCAACTTTCGTCGATGGTTTAGCAACTAATAGCGCCGGCGGCGTTGGCTTGCCAAATAAATTTTCAGCAATACGCATAATTTGACTGGTAGAGACATCACCAGCGCCCAATGCGCCGTATAAATCATCGACCCTTAGGTACTGTAGTTTTTTGGTCAGTATTTTGTAATCGACACTGGTTAAGGCAAGCCGCTTAATTTCTCGCTCAAGTAATATTCGTCCTGCATCTACGTTTTGTTCACGCGCTTGCTTTTTAAACCATGCACGCGCTTTTGAACGAGCGCGCGATGAATTCAAGTAACCCAAACTCGCTCTTAGCCAATCGCGATTAGGGGTGGATTCTGGCCCTGTAATAATCTCTACTTTTTGGCCATTACGTAATACGGTACTTAAAGGCACAATGCGCCCATCGACTTTTGCACCTCGACAGCGATGCCCTACTTCAGTATGTATATGATAAGCAAAATCGACAGGTGTTGAGCCGTAGGGCACATCGACAACATGGCCTTCGGGCGTAAATACATAAATGCGATCTTTACCGAAATCATTGGTTAGCTCACTGGCTAATTCACTGACATCGCTATCGCCACCGGTATCTTCATGCCACTCAAGCACCTGCCTGAGCCACTCTATTTTTTGTTCGTAGCTTTTATTGTTGCCGTTAGTATCTGTGCCCTTATAAAGCCAATGTGCACAAACGCCTAACTCTGACGCCTCATGCATATCGTTAGTACGTATTTGAACTTCTAAGACTTTGGCATTAGGACCAATGACAGCGGTATGCAACGAGCGATAACCATTGTCTTTAGGGTTGGCAATATAATCATCAAACTCACGCGTAATATTTCGCCACAAAGTATGAATAATACCTAGGCTGGCATAACAATCTTTTAATTGCGGCACCATAATACGCAGTGCACGAATATCATAAACCTGATCAAAGGCAAGATTTTTACGCTGCATTTTTCGCCATATACTGTATATATGTTTGGCACGCCCACTGACTACCGCATCAATTCCGGCCTCTTTTAGCTGACTCTCAACAACATCAACAACTTCGCCGATATAACGATCACGATCAAGACGTTTACCGTCTAACATTTTCGCTATGGACGCATAGGCTTCGGGTTCAAGGTAACGAAAAGAGACATCTTCAAGCTCCCATTTAATTTGGCCAATACCAAGACGATGCGCTAATGGAGCATAAATTTCGAAAACTTCGCGGGCAACGCGCTTTTGTTTTTCTGGATCAGAATGATTCTTTACTGCTCGAATAGCCTGTGTGCGCTCAGCCAATTTAATGAGGCCAACACGAACATCGTCGACCATGGCGACAAGCATTTTTCGAATATTTTCTACCTGTGCATTCCCTTGACCTAATACCGGTTCTGTTTCTGTACGCAGGCTAGAAATAGCCGCCATACGCAATACGCCTTGAACCAAACTAGCGACTTCGCTACCAAGACTGCTTTCAACTTTATTAATTGCAACACGCTCTTCACGCACGGCACGGTAAATAACAGCAGCAATAAGCACTTCTTCATCCATATGAAGACCGCCAAGAATACCGGCCATTTCGAGACCGGCATCAAAACACCCAATTAAACCATGAGGGCGCTGATTTTTTTTGATAATGCTCGATTGTGCCGCAGAGGATAACTGACAGGCAATTTGCATTCGCGCTGTCGTATCGGGGTCGGTGAAACCCGGTAACGATGCCAACCAAGTGTCGACATCTAAGGTACCGTTTTCACGTTTAGGATAAGTTTTTCGTACTTGAACCATAAGCGCCTAATTTGACATCCTTGTTGAATTTACTTTAATAAAATCAATATCGATTTAGCATCAAATGAAGATTGACTAGCTATATTCATTTTTCATTATCAAAAACACCGGTCGACAAATAGCGATCACCACGATCACAAATAATCGCTACAATCACTGCATTCTTTACTGTTTTAGCAAGTTCTAAAGCGGCATGAATACCACCGCCCGACGACACGCCACAAAAAATACCTTCTTCAGTCGCGAGCGCTCGCATGGTAATTTCTGCTGCTTGCTGATCTATGTCGATAATTTGGTCAACACAGTCATCCTGATAAATACTCGGCAAATAGGCTTTAGGCCAACGACGAATACCGGGAATGCTTGCGCCATCCATAGGTTGTAGGCCGACAATCTGAATATCAGGGTTTTTTTCTTTCAAAAATCGTGAAACACCCATAATGGTGCCGGTTGTTCCCATTGAGCTAACAAAGTGGGTTATTTTTCCGCCCGTTTGCTGCCAAATTTCAGGGCCGGTGGAGTGATAGTGAGCATCGGGGTTATCAATGTTAGCAAACTGATCTAAAACTGTGCCCTCGCCGCGCGAAGCCATTAGCTCAGCTAAATCACGTGCACCTTCCATTCCTGACTCAGCATCAACCTCAATTAATTCGGCACCATAAGCCGCCATGGCTAATTTACGCTCACGACTCATATGGTTAGGCATAATGAGCACCATACGGTAGCCTTTAATAGCTGCCGCCATGGCAAGGGCAATACCTGTATTGCCGCTGGTTGCCTCTATTAGCGTATCACCGGGCTTAATATCACCGCGTAATTCAGCTTGATTGATCATATTAAGTGCGGGTCTATCTTTGACCGAGCCCGCAGGATTATTGCCCTCTAATTTGAGCAAAATATCATTAGACCCTGAATACAGGCGCTGTAATCTCACAAGAGGCGTATTGCCAACAAACTGTTCAATAGTAGGATAATTCACGCGTCACTTTCCGGCATCGATAGAAGTTGATCAAAGAACGGCATATCGCTCTCAATAAAGTTGGCTATAATAGCAAAATAAATCGCTAAATAGTTCTGCAAACCCGACTATTTAAGGAGCCAATTAAAGGGTCATTTAAGGCCTATTTGATCGGTGCTACACTAGCTTTGACAGCATACGCATAACCGCTTACATGAGCACTTTTAAGCGGCGAATATATAGCCAGTAAGCATGACATTAACCACTTAATTTAACGCAGAATAGCTATGTAGAATAGCGATAAACGAAAATACAAAAACCGCTGCAACCATTGGCCTTTATTATGGATATAAGATTAAACGGACTGCCTTTCTCTGCACGTATCTTTTTAGCGTTACAAACGCTGATTTTTGTTATTAGTCTATTTTTGGTTTTTTTTGAAGCGCTATATCTATCGCCACAAAAACAACTTATTCAGCTTGACCGCATCAGTAATAGCCTTGCCACACAACTGCAATTAATCTCACCGCTTACACAGAAAAAAATAAATCTTTTATTAAGCGCTACCGCCACCTATGCCGAGAGTGACAATAGAGTCTTCGATGCCGTCACTATTAACTGGCAAGATCAACAATGGCAATTTAATCGAGCAAAAACTGCTATCGAAAAAAACAACAGTCATCAATCGATAGCATCTAGCAGTACCATTTACGCTTTAAATGGCGAAAAGGCATTAGGTGAACTAACAGTTATTGCAGAAAAACAATACCGCTTCAACTACTTACTCGCTTATAGCACTGCATTAATCGCCATACTTATTTCACTTTACTCTACATTTTACTCAGCACTTTCTTTTCAAATCACCGTAAAAAAAGAGAAAAAAACATTAAGCACCAGAATAAATCCAGATATTATTAATGAACAGCAAGAGCAAGCCCTAGCTAATAATGAAAGCGAAAAAGCCGAACTCTTTTTAGCTAAAAAAAGCGCCTTAGAAGCGAGCCGAGTCAAATCAACTATTATCGCTAACACTAGCCATGAGTTATTAACGCCACTTAACAGTATTGTTGGGTTTTCTAAAATATTACTCGACAAAAAAATCAACGCTGAACAACAAGATAACTTCTTAAAACGAATAAACGATAACGCCTTACATCTTTCTGCACTAGTGAATGATTTATTAGATTTTTCTATTCGCAGTAATCGTATGCTGACATTGAATTATCAAGCAACGGATATACACGCCTTATTAATGTCTATTACAAACACCATGGCCTATGAAGCACAAAGTAAAGACTTAGTATTTATCGCCGATTTTGATGACATATACGGTTATGAGATAAACACCGACCCACTACGCTTACGCCAGTTAATTTCGAATTTAGCGATTAATGCTATTCGCTATACGAATAGTGGCCATGTAAAAATAAGCGCCCACTTTGAGACTGAAGTCACTCAGAGTAACAGCGATAAAAAAAATCAAGAGCACAAAAAGACCTTGCTACTTAGCATTGAAGATACGGGCATCGGGATAGCCAAAGACCAGCAAAAAAACATTTTCTCTTCTTTTGTGAGCGCAACGAGTACCAGCTCAACCAACAATATAGCTAAAACTGATCATAATCCTGGCCTAGGGCTCGGTCTTGGGTTATCTATCGTCTCAACGATACTTCAACGTATGGGCGCTATTATTGGAATTGAGAGTGAGCTAGGTAGCGGTAGCCGATTTGATATTAAGCTACCGATTAAGCATTATGAAGTGATTAACACTGATGCTGATGTTAAGCCTGTGTCTATGCAGCATGTCATCCTAAGCGGTGACTACCCTTCTGCACTGGATACGCTTGAGCAACGCCTTAACAAAGTGTCTACAAAAATTACACGTAGTCATCATGATGATTATAATAGCAACCATTTTAAACCGGATGCGCACATCGATCTTATTGTTTTTAATGTTTGTAAAAAAAGCATCGACCAAATCAATAGCGGTGAAATAGAATCGATTGAATATTTAATCGACCTAAATAAACCTCTCTATATTACTGCACCTATTGGACTCACAATTCATAATAAAGCGATACTCGATAACGAAAACATCCATATTATTAACGGCCCCTTTGCCATCCAATCGCTGCTTAACTCAAGTACGCAGGAAGCGGATCAAAGCACTACCGAAATAAGCAATCATATCGCTGTAAATAGTGAGCCATCCCAGTTAAAAACTTTAGTGGTTGATGACAACCTATCTAATATTGAATTATTGAGTTTAATGCTCAGTCATTTTCAATGCGATGTTCATTCAGCAAGCAATGGGGAAGATGCTCTATTATTATTAGAAAAAAATGACTATGACTGGTTGTTTATTGATATTCGCATGCAACCTATGGACGGCATTACATTAGTCAAAACTATACGCCAGATCGATCGCTATCAATCGACGCCTATTATTGCGTGTACGGCTCATACAAGTGATGAAGAGTTTCGTTTACTGAAAGATGCAGGTTTTGATAAGGTCACTTACAAGCCCATTACGGAGCAGAAAATTATAATGTTGAAAGACGTTATTTTTGAATCGCCCCCTCATAAGAATGACTCGAATGAAAGACCGTCAGAGTTAATATTTGACATACAGCATGCTATTGATAAAACGGCTGGCAATCCCAAAATCGCTCTGCGTATTTTTAATCTATTTTTAAATGAGCTGAACCAAGCGGTGAAAGATAAACAGAGAATAATGTCTGAGCCTACAGAAACCATTATTGACTATATTCATAAACTTAATGGTGCGGCAGCGATGACAGGCACTAGCGCATTAAAAAAACAATTGAACCAATGTGAGACGTTTCTTAAAGCATCATCCTGCAGTCTGAGCAACTCAAGCTCAGCCGAGCAATTAGATAGCAATGAAAAAGCGCTTAATGAAGCACTTGAAGCGGCATATCACCAGATAATATTAGTGTTGGATTGGCATAAAAACACTGATATGGACAACGTTTTCAAAACGCCGAATGTCTAACTATTTTATTCAGTTTTTTTATTACTTTCTAGAATACAGCTCTCGACTTTTTAAGGCGCGACCGCCTAAATGCGGCGCTAATGCTGCTCGCATAATCAATTTAGCGCTACGACGCACCTCTACACGGCTATAATCTTGCTGCTGTAAAGCCAGCAAATGCTCACCCAGCACTAACTCTTTTAATTGGCTACTCACTTGCTGCTCTTTCTTTAATTCAGCCATGGTATCTGGAATAGCTTCAATAAAAGATTGCTGGCTAAAACCAAACTCACTGTGAAAATGGTAAAGGCCTTTGGGATCAATAGGCTGACCTGTCACCGTATCAAAATAAAAATCAATCTCAAACCCTAAGGTTGCTAACAGTCTAAACTCAAAGCGCCTTAGCGGTACTTCGGTACTGCCAGCCTCAGTTAAATCGACGTTTGAAAGCTCAGTAATGGCGTGACGATATTCTGAGAATAAATTAACTTGCGCCTCACCCTGCTGAAACAAGCGTATGAGTAGCTCATTAAGATACAAAGCCGCATAGAGTTGGTGTTGCAAGAAGCGCGGCGCTAAACAAGTGACCTCTGCGCTGCGTAAAGATTTAAGACTGGACTTGCCAGACCACGCTACTGAGAGCGCAGCAAAGGGTTGTAAGGTGCTGCGTAATGAGGCGGCTTTATTGCCGGAGCCTCGCACACCTCTACAGACAACACTGACTCGGCCTTCCGACTCCGTCAGTAAATCAACGATAACGCTGGTTTCCCTATAAGGGCGTTGATGCAGTAAAAAACAATGATTAAGCGAATTATTCATAAGCGCTTATATGGCAACATGAAAAATTAAGAACAGTAACAGTTAACAACAGTAGTCATCGGAAAACATGAAGCTATTCCTCAAAGCCTAAACTTTTTAGCATGCGCTCGTCATCAGACCAACTGCTTTTCACTTTGACCCATAACTTTAGCATGACTTTTTGGTCGGTCATGATTTCAATATCTTTGCGTGCATCGGTGCCAATACTTTTTATTTGCTCGCCCGACTTACCAATAATGATTCTTTTCTGCCCGTCACGCTCAACCCAAATTAATGCATGAATATGAACGATATTATTAACTAGCTTGTACTCTTCAATTTCAACGGCTACTTGATAAGGCAGCTCATCCCCGCATTGGCGCATCAGTTTTTCACGAATCAACTCAGCCGCCATAAAGCGTTCACTGCGATCAGTTATCTGATCGGCATCATAAAGATGCGGTTTTTCAGGCAAACGTTTGTTAATCGCTGCGCGTAATGCATCGACGTTATAGCCGTTCTTAGCCGATATAGGCAGTATATCTGCCCAACTAAACTTGGTTGCCAGCGTTTGAATATGAGGCAACAAGCGATTTTTTTCGACGATACGATCAACTTTGTTAATCGCCAAAATAATGGGGGCTCTTGCATTGGCCAAACTCTTAACCACGAGCTCGTCTTCTTCATTCCAAACTAAGCGATCAACAATAAATACGCTTACATCAACATCGGCAATCGTACTCGCGGCCGCGCGGTTCATATAACGGTTCATTGCATTGGTTTGTGTTTGGTGAATACCGGGTGTATCAACAAAAATATTTTGGTATTGGTCACGGGTATCAATACCCGTAATTCGATGACGCGTTGTTTGTGGCTTACGCGATGTAATACTGATTTTTTGACCCAGCAAATTATTTAATAATGTTGATTTACCAACATTAGGTCGGCCAACTAAGGCCACATAACCACAATATTGTGGATCCTTAATACTCATTATGATCCTTTAACTTGTTCAACACGGTTATCCTCAGAAATAGTATCAGACTCAGCATAATTAAATTGCTTGAGCACTTTAATAGCTGCACTTTGCTCAGCAGTACGGCGACTTAAACCTTCACCGGTAGCACTGGCATCTTTTAATTTTACACTGCACTTAACAGTGAATTTTTGTTGATGCCCTGGTCCTTCGACTTCAACTAACTCGTAATGCGGAAGCGCTAAACGCTCAGCCTGCATTAATTCTTGTAACAATGTTTTTGCATCTTTAAATTCGGGAACTACAGATACCTTGTCAAGATAAGGCTTTAATAAATTAAGGACTATTTTCTGACAAGTCACAAAGTCACTATCAACATAAATGGCACCAATCACTGCCTCAACAGCATCACCAACAATAGAGTGCTTAACTGGAGAGACACTTTTTCGCTCTCCAAGTCCAAGAATCATTAATTGATCTAACTCCAAAGACAATCCAATTTCAGCAAGTGTCTTTCCTTTTACTAACTGTGAGCGAGCGGTTGTCATTACACCTTCTGGCACATCATCAAAGCGTGAGAATAACGCTTCTGCTGCTACTACATTAAGTAATGAATCGCCTAAAAACTCCAAACGTTCATTGTTAGGTGTGCCAGCACTTTTATGTGTTAAAGCCAGCTCTAGTACCGCTGTATCTTTAAATTCATAACCTATTCGTGTTTGAATGTTTTTTAATAAAGTCGCTTTTATCTGAGCCATTTAAGCCATCCTTGCCTTAATTGTTAAATATTGATTGTTAATAGTAATACCTTTTAAATTTTATTGAATTAGATTGAATGCACGTTAATTATTTTTTCTATTGATCAAATTAATACGAATAAATCCTAATGAATAAAATTCATTAGGATTGGTATTGATCACCCATAACACTATTGATCAACCAGCAACTTGACCTGCTATGCCTTATTTATTGCTCACGATTAAACGGTAATGACACGCTATTATCGAACTTCATTACTACATCTATATTAGAGAATAACGACTCTCGTACTTCATAATCAGCAATAATCGTATAAGATTCGGCTGTTTTCTCAATATCTATTTGCTTTGAAGTTAATGCCGTTATTTGATTAATATTTAAGCGCTTATTAATGCGAGAACGAATTTCAGCCTTCGTTAACGGCGACGCTCGCTCTAAGTGCTCAGTCAACACACCATCAAGTACTGACTGTACGTTCCAATTCTGAATATAGGCTGGCACCATCTTCAGTGTGCATGTTAATAATAATAGCCCCAGCGCAATACTTGAGACTAAGCCTATAGAAGACATGCCTGCTTGACGGTAAAAACGCGCTGACAAAAGGCTTTGGCTTTGCTCAGTGTGCTGACGTAAGTCTAGATCGCTCATATCTCTCACCAGTTACAGTCTAATTAATAGGCTATAGTTTAGCTCAAAAAACGCCTACTTGAAGGATCCTGCGCGTGAAAACGTGGGTAAATGCCAGCCTGGATCTTTATGCATCCATATTGCAACGGCTTTACCGACTATACGCTCTTCAGAAACCGCCCCCCAATAGCGACTATCCTGACTGTTATCGCGGTTATCGCCCATCATAAAATAGTGACCTTCAGGCACTCGAACACGAATATCATCATTGCGTTGTGCTGAGGCATTGGTTTGAATCTGGTGATCAACATCGCCCAAGGTCTCTGTAAACTGTTGGTAGAGTGCACGCTTTTTGCCATTCAATGGCGTTTGCGTCTGCACTTCGCCATTAATCGTCAACACCTTATTGGTGTATTCGACTAAATCACCCGGCAAACCAACCACTCGCTTAATATAATACTGGTCTTTATGTGGCGGGAAAAACACCATCACATCACCACGCTGTGGATCATTAATATCGAAAACTTTATCGCGCCAAACCGGCAGGCGAACACCATAGGTAAATTTATTCACGAGAATAAAGTCACCAACTAGCAATGTTCTCTCCATTGAACCCGATGGAATTTGAAAGGGCTCATAAAGAAAAGAGCGGATAATAAATACAAAGGCCAGCACAGGCGTTAATGACTTCGCATTTTCAACCAAAGCCGATTCAGTGTCATTGGGGCCGCGCTTTTTACTGAGCCAAACAATATCAAGCAACCAAATTAGGCCACCCGCAGCAACCAAAGACATTAATATTAAAGGGAAATTAAGATCCATAATTTACTAACTCCATTACTCACTTGCATAAAAATAATAATCATACTTAAAAAAATCTAAATCTATATAAAGATAATAAGCAAACTACTAACTATCAACCTTAAGCACAGCCAAAAATGCTGACTGGGGGATTTCGACATTACCCACTTGCTTCATACGTTTTTTACCGGCTTTCTGTTTTTCTAATAATTTCTTTTTACGACTAATATCGCCACCATAGCACTTAGCCGTAACATTTTTACGTAACGCCTTTACGGTTTGTCGCGCAATAACATGACCACCAATCGCCGCCTGTATTGCCACATCAAACATCTGTCGTGGTATTAACCCTTTCATTGCTTCGACGAGTGAGCGGCCCCGAGATTCAGCTAAATCACGATGTACAATAATCGCCAATGCATCAACTCGCTCACTATTAATGAGTACGTCTAATCTAACTAACTTAGCGGCCTGAAAGCGTTCAAACTGATAATCCAACGATGCATAGCCTTTACTGCATGATTTTAAGCGATCAAAGAAGTCTAACACTACTTCATTCATCGGAATTTCATAAACGAGTGATACCTGCTTACCTAAAAACTGCATATCTTTTTGTACGCCACGTTTTTCAATGCATAGCGTAATAACGTTGCCCAAATGCTCTTGCGGCACCAGTATATTGGCACGCACAATCGGCTCACGCATTTCTTCAATGGTGCCAAGATCAGGCAACTTAGATGGGTTATCGACGGCAAGTGTCTCACCTTTATTAGTGAGTATTTGATAGACCACTGTTGGCGCTGTGGTAATTAGATCAAGATTATATTCTCGCTCTAAGCGCTCTTGAATTATTTCCATATGCAGCATGCCAAGAAAGCCGCAACGGAAACCAAAACCTAATGCATCAGAAACTTCAGGTTCATAAAATAAGGACGCATCATTTAATGTTAGCTTAGCTAGCGCTTCTCGAAAGGCTTCGTAATCATCGGAGCTAACTGTAAACAAACCGGCATAAACTTTAGGCTGTACTTTTTTGAAGCCCGGCAAGGCTTTGATATTCTCGTTTTTCGCATGCGTAAAAGTATCACCCACTGGCGCACCATGAATATCTTTAATACCGGCTACAACAAAGCCAACTTCACCCGCCGATAAATCTTTAGTGTTTAATCGTTTCGGTGTAAAGACACCCACTTGATCAACAATATGCGCACGCGCATTAGACATAGCGACAATTTTATCTCTAACTTTAAGCGTTCCCTGTAATACTCTCACTAACGAGACAACACCAAGGTAGTTATCAAACCAAGAATCAATAATTAGTGCTTGTAGAGGCGCATCGGCATCCCCCTCCGGCGCAGGAATGGTTTTTACAATACGCTCTAAGGCTTCACGGATACCCTCGCCCGACTTAGCACTCACACGACAGGCATCAGTAGCATCAATGCCAATAATGTCTTCTATTTCTTGAGCCACACGATCGGGCTCAACTTGTGGCAAATCCATTTTATTAAGAATTGGAACCACTTCGAGACCTTGATCGATAGCGGTATAGCAATTCGCTACCGACTGCGCCTCAACACCTTGCGCAGCATCAACAATTAGCAATGCACCTTCACAGGCTGCAAGTGAACGTGAAACCTCATAAGAGAAGTCGACGTGGCCTGGAGTATCGATAAAATTCAGTTGGTAGGTTTGGCCATCATCGGCGAGATAATTAAGAGTAACACTCTGCGCTTTAATGGTAATGCCGCGTTCACGCTCAATATCCATTGAATCAAGCACTTGCGCGGCCATTTCTCGTGCTTCTAGCCCACCACAGGTCTGGATAAATCGATCAGCCAGTGTCGATTTACCATGGTCAATATGGGCGATAATTGAAAAATTTCGAATACGGTCAATTGCTTGCTTCATTTAGCTCTCTATAAAATCTACACATTAGGTATAGCTGATGTTGTAATGGCGTCTAAATTAAACCTAATTTATTGATCACTTTGGCCAATAACTTGATGATTATTATTACAAAAACGCCTTTTTAAGCTGCGCCTAAAAAAGAGCCGCGATTGTATACTAAGGGGCTAATCTAAGCGAATCTGCCGCTTAAATTGAAGACTTATTTGATGGATAGTGAATCGACGGGGAAGGTCTGACAATTTATTACTGGGGCGAGATGATCAAGTAGTCAAAAGACTTAATCATTACTGCATAAACCGAGTAATTGGGGCTGATTTTGGCGAGAATCAAGGTGATTACGTTCATATAAACGCACCAGCACTAGACCAGCAACAAAACCAACCACACCACCCATTAATGGGTAAAAATCTCCACCATTGCCATTCTGAAACACGCTATCAAACACAATAGCGACGGTGATCATACTCAGCAGGGGCAGTAGATAGGCCATAAGTGAGGCTTTTAGCACTACACCATCGGGCACGCCGATCTCAACCCATTGACCTACAGTAAAAAAATCAGCTTGGCCTTTATCGCAAAGCACTCGAATACAATGTGTACCTCGGCTTAACCAGCGGCCCAACACACCTTGGCCACAAGCGCCTTTTACCTCACAACTGCCACAGGTCGATTGCTGAAAGGTCTCAACCCAGAGCGCACCATTACCGCCATTAGCCGAAGGCTCAACAGAAATAACGCGGGCTTTTTCGACTGTCATGCCTATGACGCTATCGGTAGACGCACTAATCTTTCCCTCATGCCTATGCAAAGGTGATTCAAAGGGTGATTTATCATTGGATTGGTCTGACATAAACGGATTGTACAACGTTTTAAGCGCAGGTATTAAAGATGGACGATGTTTATTAGATCAAAAATGAAAGTATTATTATAAAAAAGCTATCGTTAAAATATTAGGCTAAAAGGCTCATTGAGATAATCGATTATTTCATGGCTTATCTAATAGCTTACATCATCAATCAAAAGCTTCCAAATGGGTTCCTAATGAGCAGCCACCCTACTCACAGATGTCGCAATATCTTTTGCCGCACTAGGAGGAATTTCACCCACCACTGTTATCGAATACAAACCCTCAGTATCTCGCTTCACTAAACTATAAGCCAACGTTGCTCCACTTTGCACAGACAAAGCCTTGCTCATATCAACATCAGGGGTTATAAAAACACTGAACGCACTTAAACCGTCTGAGTACATTTTGCTATTGCGCTCGCTACGTTTAGCATCAGCTCTTTGCTCAAAATTTGCTGTTGATAAAGTAAATCCAGCCGGTAACCATTTAACTTGCCAATTCTGCTCTTCAGTCGCCTGAGACTCCAACTTATCAATTTCGCCGGGAGCTACCAGCGAGCGAGACTGAAAAGTTTTCATATCAATTAAAGATAAACGTTCGCTAGCACTATCAAAATGAGGTGCCAGTTGCTCGGCAGAAATATCTCCGCCTATTTTAATTTCTGTATATTCAAAACGCTCCAACACTTTATTGTTAGCATCGACCATTAACGACTGCAGCAATAAACCGGTTTGATTATCGAGCGCTAATTTAAAACCGTAGCGGTAAGCATCTTTTGGCTGCACAGCGAGCACTGTCACTTCACGGCCAGCAACACGCGTATGGCCAGAGAATTTAACGGTATAAGGCTTATTAACTGAATCTAAACGCGCTTGATAATTGCGCGCAAATGGCCCGGCAGGAACAGCATTATTTAATTCAATAACGCCGTTTTTGGGGTGAACACAAATGACTTTATCGCCTCGACGAATAATTTCGCGTGGTGCACCGGTTAAATGTACCAAACGCTCAGATTGCTGATCATCAATAAAGGTATGGAAAATTTCTAAGGTTTCCATTCGACTACCCTGCGTATAAACCAAGGTACCTTGATAGGTTAATGACTTTGTACTCTCTGCCATTTTTGCTAATAACGCATTAGCATTCGGCTCTGCGTTTTTTATAACGGCATCGGTAACGACCTCCTCACTATTTACCGGCACAACGATAAAAAAGGAGATAGCTAAAAGCGAGCTCGCCAATAAACTGGAAAGGTATTGAAATATTAATTTAGATTTTGGCACTGCATTATCCGTTTGTAAGTAAGCTATTATTTATTAGAAGAAAAGCGCTAACTAACTTTTTTTTAACAATATTACGTTCATAAACATTGAAAAAATAACCATTTAAAAACATCCTTAAAAAATAAATGACCTCTACTCATCTTCAAAATTAGCTAAGCGAGCAAATGGAATCATACCTTGACCGCTTTGCTTTGCTGCATGGTTAGTATGCTCAAGTAAATACTCATTTAAGCGCTCCTGCGCCTCAGCGGCCTCAAGCTTTTCTGCTTCTGACATCGGTGACTCTAACGCTACGTCTGATGATGCTAACTGAACAGCAGTTAAATCAACGAGGCTATGATCTGTGTTGTTTACAGTAGGAACAGCTGCAGCATTATCTGCGGTATAACTTGCACCACTCTCTTGCCCTGCTTGCATTGATTCATATTCTTGAACGCCTACCAATACGGCAAGCGTAACAGTTGCAGCTACTGCAAAGCGCTGCCATATAGGTTCACTTTTGGAGGGACGCTTAGCGACTTTATCCATCGGTGATTGATCTTCGATAGCCGCTGAAACACTGGCAGCAAAACTGGCTGAAGCGCGCATGCTTGGAACTTCATTATTACTTACTGATTCATTACGAAGCACAGAACCAACGGTATGAAAACTTTCCCATTGGGCCAGAATAGCGGCGGCCTCATCTTCAGAAGCGTTATCCAACGCTTTTAATAAACGTCGCACCTCTAAGTCATCGGCTTGACTATCCATTACGGCTGATATTGTTTCTGACAATTGATCTTTCATAGACCTTAACCACTGTTTTATGTTGAATTGCTATAAATAAAAAGAATATATATCTGTTTTTTTCTAAACTTTTTAATCTTTCAATCTTTCATCAATAAAAGATTTTTGCTACAAATTTAAACTATCAATTTAATCTAAAGACGATGAAGCGTTGGTCGCACTTGCTTATCGATCGCTTCTCTTGCTCTAAATATACGCGAACGTACCGTTCCTACAGGGCAAGACATGACATCAGCAATATCCTCATAGCTGAGACCATCAAATTCTCGCAAAGTTACCGCAGTGCGTAAATCTTCGGGTAGGCTATCTAAAGCCTGCTTAACAACACCTGCAACTTCATCACCATGTAAAATACTTTCAGGGGTTTGCATGTCTTGCAGCACATTAGAACCCGAGTAATCATCGGACTCATCGACATCAACGTCGGTACTTGGTGGACGGCGCGAACGAGACACTAAATGATTTTTAGCTGTATTGATGGCAATGCGGTACATCCACGTATAAAAAGCGCTCTCAGAACGAAAATTATTAATGGCACGAAAAGCTTTAATAAACGCCTCTTGAGCGACATCTTGCACTTCGGCATGATCGCGCACATAGCGAGATATTAAGCTATGAATCTTATGCTGATATTTAAGTACCAGCAGATCAAAAGCCCGCTTATCACCTTGTTGAACCCGCGCAACTAACTGCGCATCCACATCACTCATTTAGTTAATGTCATCCCTACAGCTCAAATAAGAGGATTCAGCAATAACGCTGAATACGATAAAATTTAATAGAAGATTATGGGGTAGCGCAGACATGCGTGCCTTACGATTCTTGGTTAACGTCATTGCATTAATAACAAAATACCCAAAAACAACCATTTTTAAGACTAACCTCTTCTCTTTATTATTTTAGACCTAAATTTTGACGACTCCAACCGTTACCACTAGAGTGAACAAACTATTTTTTGATTTTTGCACCAAAGTAGGACAAAAAACCAACCAAAAACGATAATCTGTTTGTTTATAAGCGGTTGAGCGAAGTCTTTCAGACCGCTACCATAGAAGGAAGTTCAGACTAAGTGATAAAAAAACGCTTTATTTTTATCTTCAATCAGCCTCCTTAATTTACTCGAGCCAAGCTTCATTACTATTTTCAGAGAAACCGTATGAATACTATCCACCAGTATGACGTTGTTGTTATAGGTAGCGGCGCTGCCGGCCTAACACTTGCACTTGCTTTGGCCGAAAAAGCCAATGTTGCTGTCATATCAAAATCACAACTCAGTGAAGGCTCAACTTACTACGCCCAAGGCGGCATTGCCGCGGTGTTAGATGCCACCGACAGCATCGATGCACATTGTGCTGACACCTTAGTTGCCGGCGCAGGCCTCTGCCACGAAGATGCCGTTAGATTTACTGTCGAACGCAGCAAAAAAGCCATTGAGTGGCTAATAGAACAAGGGGTAGCCTTTACCCGCGAAAAAAAGCCAAACGCAAAAAAAGGCGATCTTTATGATGAAAGCACTAACGATTACCACCTGGCTCGCGAAGGAGGCCATAGTAGCCGACGCATTATTCATGCCGCCGATGCTACTGGTAAAGCCGTTTCAGAAACCTTAGTTGAGCGACTCTACGAGCACCCCTCAATTAAAACGTTTGAACACCATGTTGCTATTGATATTACCATTGAACGCGACAGCGCTTCGCCGACCTGTCGAGGGGTCTATATACTCGATAGCAAAAACAATAAAGTAGAAACCTTTCATGCTCGCTATGTCGTTATTGCCACTGGCGGAGCAAGCAAAGCGTATTTGTATACCAGTAACCCTGATGGCGCCAGTGGCGATGGTATTGCCATGGCATGGCGCGCAGGTTGCCGTGTAGCTAATATGGAATTTAATCAATTTCACCCTACCTGCTTATACCACCCACAAGCGAAATCGTTTTTAATTACTGAAGCCGTTCGCGGTGAAGGCGGCAAGCTTCGCCTTCCCAATGGTGAGCAATTTATGCATCACTTTGATGAGCGAGGCGAGTTAGCCCCTCGCGATATTGTCGCGCGCGCTATCGATCATGAAATGAAGCGCTTGGGTAGTGACTGTGTTTATCTTGATATTAGCCATCGAGAGCCCGAATTCATCAAATCACACTTTCCGAATATCTATGAGCGATGCTTAGATTTAGGTATCGATATCTGCAAAGAGCCCATTCCTGTCGTGCCTGCTGCTCACTATACCTGTGGCGGCATCATGGTTGATAAACGCAGTGCAACCGATGTAAAAAATCTCTTCGCAGTAGGCGAAACCAGCTTTACCGGCTTACATGGCGCAAACCGTATGGCAAGCAACTCATTACTTGAGTGTATCGTTTATGCGCAAGCCGCTGCCGAATCTATTCTCTCTACTATTGATACCACAGAATGGCAAAAAGCCCCTGAAATATGGGATGAAACACAGGTAACCGATTCTGATGAAGACGTAGTTATCTCTCATAACTGGGATGAGTTACGACGTTTTATGTGGGATTACGTCGGTATTGTTAGAACCTCAAAACGACTCGAAAGAGCCCAGCATCGCGCGCAACTTTTACGTAAAGAAATCACCGAATACTATGGTAACTACAAAGTCACTAACGACTTAATAGAGTTGCGCAACCTCACCCTAGTGGCAGAATTAATTATTGAATCAGCATTACGACGAAAAGAAAGTCGCGGGCTACATTACACCTTAGACTTTAAATCAGAAAACCGCTTCGCTCATGATACCGTGCTGTTTCCACCCAACTTTTGCGCATCGGCGGAATAACGGATTATCAAAGCGATAAATAGATACGCAACAAACGCCATTCTTGAGCTGTAATACTGTCTCGCCAGATAATCACAATACGGGGCCGATAATACGGATAGTCGACGGTTCTTACTGCGATTAACCACGGCACTCGATAATACATTTTAAGCTCACTCACCGGCTGCCAATCACTGCCGACTAATAAACTCCAGGTCTGCCCTGACGACTGCGGCTGATAGCGAAGCCCTCTAGCATGAGGTCCTTTAAGGTTTGATCTAGGACTGAAGAGTCGCCGCCATTCATGGTAAAAAAGTAGTAATAGCAAAAGTAGGAGTAGCAATACAAGGCCGACATTCGCTAATCGATATATCACAGCGCATGCAGCCATTGCATAAAGCAGCAGCAAATAAAGCCTACCTAAAAGGGTATTTGAAAAAGTGACTTGAAGCGCATCCATGCGATAGTCCGAGAGTTTACTCTAATTGTTGAATATGCCTATTTTAAGCCATAGTTAAGCCATAGTTAAGCCA
>CAXAHI010000009.1:0-37563 GCA_963968645.1 uncultured Gammaproteobacteria bacterium
GTGATTAAACTGCGCCGTCAGTTTACGGCCTTTTTGGTTACTTTTTTGGCTGAAGCAAAAAGTGACTGGCTGTCGGGCCACCCCCGACGACCTTGAACTTAAAACTATAAAAAGAAAAGTGAAAATCCAGAATGTAAGAATACTATCAGATAGAGCCCCCCCCGACGCTCATGATCATAAAACTATCAAAAAAACGCAAATCAAACCTCAAATAAACAACCCTCCCTCTTCGGCAATAACAAGATTTCACCTAAGATATTTGTTCAAAACCCAGTTACGGTTATACTAAGCAGCTGATCAGCTACTTTATCCCTAATTAATAAAATACCAGGTTCCTCGTTATGACAAAATCCAAAAATCCACGCGCCTACTCTTCAGTCATTGTTGATGGAAACGATCGAGCAGCTAGTCGCGCAATGCTTAGACCTGTCGGCTTTACGGATGCGGATTTTAAAAAACCTCAAATAGGTATCGCTTCAACTTGGAGCATGGTCACGCCTTGTAATATGCATATCAATAAGCTCGCCGATGAAGCCTGTAAAGGTGTCGATGGCTCTGGCGGTAAAGGTGTCATCTTTAACACCATCACTATTTCTGACGGTATCTCTATGGGTACCGAGAATATGAAGTACTCACTGGTATCACGTGAAGTCATTGCCGACTCTATCGAGACGGTTATGGCTTGTCAGGGCTTTGATGGCATTGTCGCTGTGGGTGGCTGTGATAAGAATATGCCGGGTTGCTTAATGGCAATCGCTCGTTTGGATCGTCCAGCCGTGTTTGTCTACGGTGGAACGATTTTGCCAGGTAAGCATAAGGGCAAACAGCTCGATGTTGTCTCAGTTTTTGAGGCCATTGGCGCTGAGGCGAATAACCTTATTCCACTTAAAGAACTGACTGCGATTGAGAAAAAAGCTATTCCTGGCCCTGGCTCCTGTGGTGGCATGTATACCGCTAATACTATGGCCTCGGCAATTGAGGCTATGGGCATGAGTTTGTCTAACAGCTCTGCTCAGGCGGCTATTTCGGACCATAAACTCAAGGATTGTGAGGCGGCGGGTGCTGCGGTCATGAATTTGGTTAAAAAAGGCATTACGCCAAAAATGATTATGACTAAAAAGGCGTTTGAAAATGCCATGACGGTTGCGATTGCATTAGGTGGCTCAACCAATTTAGTCCTGCATTTAATAGCTATGGCGCATTGTGTCGATATTAAATTAACGCTGGCTGATTTTACCCGTGTCGGTAAACGTGTTCCTATGCTGGCAGACCTTAAGCCGAGTGGTCGCTATAGCATGGCCGATTTAATTGAAGTGGGCGGTATTCAGCCACTCATGAAAATGTTGTTAGACGCAGGTTTGTTACATGGCGATTGCTTGACGGTAACCGGTAAAACGTTAAAGCAGAATTTAGCCAAGGTTAAGGCTTATCCTAAGTCGCAAGATATTATTCGTGCTTTAGATAATCCGATTAAATCTGATAGCCATCTTGTTATGCTAAAAGGTAACTTAGCCCCTGATGGCGCAGTGGCTAAAATTTCTGGTCATGAAGGTTTGCGCTTTGAAGGTAAGGCGCGCGTTTATAATTCGTCGGATGCTGCATTGAAAGCCATTATGGATCGCAAGATTAAAAAAGGCGATGTGGTTGTTATTCGCAATGAGGGACCGCGTGGTGGTCCTGGTATGCAAGAGATGTTATCGCATACTGGCGCAATTATGGGGCAGGGTTTAGGTGATGATGTGGCATTGATTACCGATGGTCGTTTCTCTGGTGGTACGCATGGATTTGTTGTCGGCCATATTACGCCAGAGGCATATGTCGGCGGCCCTATCGGTTTAGTGAAAAACGGTGACCGTATTACGATTGATGCCCGCACAAGATCATTAGTCGTTGATGTTACTGCGAAGGAATTAGCCGCACGTAAAGCTAAGTGGAAAGCGCCTAAACCAAAATACAAGCGTGGTGTTTTAGCGAAGTATGCGGCCAATGTTAGCTCTGCATCAGAAGGTGCTATTACCGATAAATTTTAATGCTGATTCATTTCGTGCAGTGGAAAATAATTTCACTGCCGATTTGAAGTGCTCACAAAGTTTGTATTTTTTGGTAACTTTAAAGAATAAAAAAAGATTATTAAATAAGATATTGTATTAAGGCGAGCCTTCATCTCGCTTGCTAAAGAATAGAGGCTGGCGTATAAAACGCGTCGGCTTAACGCAATAATTATCAACTCAATATTTCTACTGTCAGCAATTTTCTATTGTTGGTGGTTTTTATTAAGAGTACTGCAGAAAAAGTTGATAGAAAACACGCGTTATATATATTCAGTGCAGAACAAAGGCAAGGTCGCCTGGTGAAGGAGAGCACAATGGAGAGCATTAGTCTTATCGAATGGAGTGTTGGCGGTTTGTTTGTTGCCGTTAATGCTTATCGACGTTACAACACCCCCGCCAGTAATCGCGCTTCAACTACTTTTCAAAATTTCAGTCTCTATTTTTTCTTTTATCTATTAGCGGTGCTTGCACTCTATGTGTTTTTTGGTGCTGTGCTTGATAGTTCGCCAGAAACTATTGGCTGGTTGTATGCGCTTTCATTAGGACAGGTTGGCGCTAATGTACCAACTGTCATTGATAAGCTAAGCGCGCCTATGGTGTCGGCTTTATTTTTAACAACCTTACTGCCTTCGTTACCTTGGCTGTCACGATATGATCAGGCGCTACTCAATACGTTTTGGGATAGAGGCAATATTCCAAATCATGTTTATAAAATGGCAGCTTCCATGCGGCGTGCGCGGTTTAATTTTTCACCCATACAAAATAAGCAGTTACGTAAAAACTGTAAAGGGTTAAATATCGACTTTACGCCATTGATGACAAGTGCAAGCCCCTCGCTCGATTTTCGCTGGGCGCGAGTCAATGCTTTATTAAGTGGTTTAGAAGGATGGAAGCAGGATGATTCTGGCCGAATGCGTCGCTTTATGGTGACTAAACGCATAGCGCTTAATGATTTGTTTAAACAGCGTGATGAAATTAATGAAGAGTTCGCACAGCTAAAAGCCGAGCAGTTAGACGCTAAGATACTTAATAAAATCGAGCGTTTTCTCGATAAATCGATTGCCCAATTATTTTTAGATACTTCGGTGATGATTGGTCAGGCTATTTGTATGGCCGAGCTTTCTGAGAGTGGGCGTAGTGCGCGAGTCATGCAATTAGGATTTGAAGGCGGCACGCAAGGGTTTGATCGCTTATCACCTCAGCAAATGCTTTCAGGGTTGTTTGCCATTTTCATTACTTTTTTATCATTATCGATTATTGAACAGTTTATGAAGCCAATTGGTGCTCGCCACTTTGGCAGCGTGGGCTTTATGACTTTTTTAATGCTGTTTACCTATGGTTCATCACTGATTATTGCCTTTGATTTAAAGCGTCGCGTCAGTATGGGTTATAACGAGTTAACCAAGCAGCGAGCTTGGTCTGCTTATGCTGTGGTGGGTGTGATTACGGTGTTAGGGTGGTTCGCGGTAACCATTAGCTATCGTTATATTTTTAATATGTTGGATGGCCAATTAAGTAATGATAATTTATTGAATGTGAAGGAAAGTATTCAATGGAGTTTTCCTTTTGCCCTGCAGTCATTAGCGTTAGCCATTGCCGTATCATGGATACTCGATAAGCATCAGCGACTTGGCGCAACCGATAGATTGTGTAGGTACCAGCGAGTGCTAGATGTGAGCATTTCGATTGCCGCACTGGCCGCAGCTTCAGTGATTACTTATGGCTGGATGGCAGGTATTGGTCCGTTTGAAGGTTATGCAACCAAAGACCCTAAGTATCTTTCAAGTTTATCGTTCGGTTGGCTTGTTGCGAAAGGAACCGCTATTGGCGCGGTTATCGGTTGGCTAGTGCCCATGTGGTTTCATATTAATCGTACAAAATCTCCCGATCAAATTGCGGGGCGTTTAATTCAAATGAATCATCGTCGGCTCGCTAAAGAAATTCGTAATCTTAGCCCGGGTGATTTAACCAATGTCGTTGCAGGCGTTGCGGCATCGGTAGCCGCTATCGATTTAAATGTTAGCCGCAATGAAAAAGATGTCTATCAAATTATTTGTGGTCACTTAGCTGGCCTGCCTAACTCCGATGTTGATATCGATAGTGCCGATAAAGAATTTGATCACTGCTTAGAGTTAATTGATGCGAATACATTTGATTTGACGTCAAGGTTACATAAATTAAGTGAATGTTCGCTTCTCGCGTCTTTAATGCCCTTTATTGCTTCTTCAATCGCGTTTGCGGATGGTGTTTATTTGGAGCAAGAGCGAGATATAGTCGAAAAAATTAAAAAACAGGTAAAGTTAGGAGTTGGTGTATATGCCTAAATTTAAAGAAGTTTTTCTAAGGACTAACGATATTGGCCTTAAATGCTAAGTAGATTGTCCCCAAGTGCTATGGTTTAAAAAAATTCCCAATGTAAAATTTCGTCAGGTTTTACAATTAATAAGGAATTATTTTAATGAATAAAAAGGGTGCCGGTAAAAAAGGGTTATTGTTGGTGGTTTTTGCAGCTTTTATATCTACAGGCGTTTTTGGTGAAGGGAAAAATGTTGACGGTTACGAAGCAGTAGAAGCACGAAACGGTTTTTTTTATTCCGAATTAAACGAATCTGATACCTATGCTACAGAGTCTCTGTCGGAAGAGATTACGAAGCCGCCTGTGGCAATGACTACAGCGCTAAAGCTTGATGAGGCATTAGGTGCTCATTTACGATTGAGTATTGCATCGGATAAAAGCGTGACTCCTTATTTTGTAACGGGCTTTACAGGTATTACTCGGTGGACGCGCTCAGATCTTGAGGCTGCAGCAGGCAATGCTAGCAATTCAAATGGAGATGTCTCGTATGGCATAGGTGCTGATTTTGACCTTGCTGAAGACGCTAAAATAAATGTTGAGTATAGAGATTATGTTAATGGTTCTGATGTCGAGGTCTCTGGATTTAGTTTTGGTGCTTCTTGGACATTCTGATATTTGAGTCAATGCAATAATTTTTATTCGGTATAAAAAAAGGCCTCTAACATTTAAATGTTAGAGGCCTTTTTTGTGTCTTTAATGTTTTCGATTGGTGAGCAATCGAGACGTTATTTTTTAGAGTAGAAAATATTCTTCAAATAAACATTGGTTTTCTCTTTTGGAGAAATTCCATGCAAGAAAAGAATGCCCGTCACGTCTGTTAAATCTGCACCTCTATCAATTCTAGAAATGCCTACTTTATAGGTTTTCCATTCTTCTTTAAGTGGGTTGTTTGCTTTAGGGCCAAAAGATATAAAGTTATTGACCTGTGTGCCCGCTAGATAATTACCGGTCTGATAGCCAATATTAAATGTTAGCTTAGGATCGCCACGTAATTCAAAATAAAGATAACCGGATTCAAATAGTGATAAATTTTCTCCGGCATCGCCTTGAATTTCGAGTGCGCTACCCCACCAGTCGCCAGTCCCTGTTGTAATTTCAATAACATCATCCGATGTCATGATAATGTTACAAGTGCCTTCCCAAGGATTGATTTTTAATGTGTTACTTGGGTAAGTCATGTTGTTAGTTTTGCTAGGTACTAACCTATCATGGGTAACAACATAATAATCGGCTGTTACTGGCTCGCCAGCAACGGCCTTAGTGTTAACGTTAGTAATGCTGCGTTTTGGCATCTTACTTTTATAAGGAGGTTGTAGAACGGCTTGCATTAATGCAGCCTCTTCACCACCAAAACTTTTTGTAAGCGGTTTGCCATTACGTGTTAACCCATCAAAAGTTCCTTTGTCGAATTCATCCCAAAGTGTGTACTTAACTTCGTTGTTCAGTGTAATTAAACCAAAATGGTTTTCAGATCCAGTAGCATCACCTGTGTCTTTCCACTGCTCATCAAAGGCTTCAAAATAAAACATAGACATACCGGTTTCATGTCCCCAGTCACGCATATGTTGGTAATACAATTTTTCTTTTAATTCATCGGCAGCATGAGAACCTGTTGCACCATAAGATGATCCTGCAATAGAAGCCCAGCCTGTTTCACCAATATGAATAGTTTTGTCAGGGTCTATGCTGGCAATATAATCGGCAGCGCCTTGATACTGAGACATGGCGCGTTTTTTCGCGCGTAACATAGTCGCTTCTATTTGCTCAGTTTGGCTCAAACTCTCTTCTTCTGGCAGTACACCCCAAAACTCTGGATTGTAGTGAGAATCATGAAAAGGGTAAGTGTGTAATGAAACATAGTCGACAGCTTTGATTAACGCCGCTAATTCTTTGGTTTGATAATGTGTATCACCACCGCCCCAAGATTCAAAGTTATCTGAGCTTGTTATCCATATGTCAGAAGAAAGTTTGCCTTTTGCTTTGAGGTTTTGAAGGTGATCAACCCACTTTAAGATGATTTTAGGATAAACAAAATAATTGACGGCCCACTGCACCATTGCTTCATTACCAACGGCAATCACTTTAACGATGTCCGGATACTCATTAGCTAACGCTACAGCTGTAGCGATTTCTGTTTTATTGTTCTTGATATTACCTTTAGTATGCTTGGCATGATCCGACCATGCTCGGTGACATTCTATCCAAGCTCCTAGCATTACATACATTTCAAAGTTCTCATCTTCATTTTTTAGCTCGCGAATAGCAGCTAATAGACGAGATGCCTGTGGGTATTGTGACGTGTTGTACGTACGTAATACTTTAATACCCAATGCCGATAAGATCTTTATATCGTCTTTTATTTCATCTTTGGTCGGTACGATATCACGTGTTTTTTCACGGTAACCACCATAAGAGAAAGCAGGATATTTGGGATTTCCCAAAATTTCAGCGGCCGTTGGGCTAGTTGGCGATATAGATGAGGTTGTCGCCGCACTGAAAGGAGCAATGGCAAGTAACAACACCATCGAAATCGTTAGAAAAATATTTTTATAATGTGTCATTGGAGTCTTATAAGCCTATGCTGGTAAAAAGAGTAATATAAAGTGAGCGGGCCCTTGTTAATAGGGGTTGGGAGCCATTCTATCACTGAATACTACCCACTTATCGACTTCGTCCGTGCTAAAGTCTTTCGTCCTACTGCTAGGGTCTGAATAGCGTGGTATCCTGCTTTTTTATCCCTAATAAATTCAGTTCTATACGCGCCTTAAAGGAGTCGTTTGATGGGCCCTGTTAAGGTCGAGTTACTTAAGCATGAGACAAAATATCAACTAAGCGTTGATGGTAAGCCGTTCTATATTAACGGCGCTGGCTTAGAGTGGGGCAGTATTCAAAGCCTGGCTGAGCACGGGGGTAATGCGTTTAGAACATGGCGTGTTGATAATGGTGAAAATACTGGCCTGCAGATACTCGATGAGGCACGTAAATACGGTTTAATGGTGTGTATGGGTATAGACGTTGCCCGAGAACGCCATGGCTTTGATTATGATGACGACGTAGCTGTTGCCGAGCAAAAAGCGATTATTAAGCAAGATATTTTAGCGCTTAAAGATCATCCGGCATTATTGATGTGGGGTATTGGTAACGAGCTCAATTTACGCCATAAAAATCCACGTGTTTGGGATGCAGTTAATGATATCGCGATCATGATTCACGATATTGATCCTAACCATCCAACGTCAACGATGCTGGCTGGCGCTGAACCTGAAGTAATTGAGCGTGTTGTAGGGCGCTGCCCTGATGTCGACCTGCTATCTTTTCAGTTATATGGAGAGATAGACCAGTTGCCTCGGTTTTTGTCAGAAAGCGGCTATCAAGGCGCTTATACCGTATCTGAATGGGGCGCAACGGGCCACTGGGAAGCTCCCTGTACTGATTGGGGCAGGCCGCTTGAGGCTAATAGCACCGATAAAGCCAGCGATTATAAAAACCGTTACCTTGATTATATTGCCGCTGATACTAAACAATGCATTGGTTCATTTGTTTTTTTATGGGGCCAAAAGCAAGAGCGCACACCGACATGGTATGGCGTGATTTTAGAAAATGCTAAGAACACTGAGTCTGCTCAAGTTATGCAGTATCTGTGGACAGGTGAGTGGCCTAAGCATCGCGTTCCCAGCCTATCTGGATTAACCATTAATGGATTACGCGCGCAAGACAGCGTTCACTTAATAGAAGGGCGTGTTTGTCAGGCAAAAGTCATTATTGAAAATCCGAGCAATCAGGCGTTAACGTATCGTTGGGAAATAATGGCCGAAGTCGATAAATCGGTAGAAAGTGATGGTGGTGATTTTGAGCCCAGCCCAGAGGTTATCTGGAGTGACTCATCTGAAAATAGTACCGCTAACATTGAGTTCGCTGCGCCGAGTGCCGGTGAATATCGCTTGTTTGTTTATGTAGAAGACAGCCATAATAATGCGGCGACAGCTAACGTACCTATTTTAGTGAAATCAGCTGCGGATGTGAGCTTTATGGGTGCGATGCTCGATAGATTAAAAAGATATTTTGCAATTTCTGCTTAACGCGCCAAACTTGATTTTGGTAAGGTAAGTAGGTGTAAATAAAAGTAAGAAGCAAACTAATAAATTTTTCGCAATAAAAAGCAATTAGGGCTAACAATAATATGAATACCGCCACCCAGCAACACATACAGCAAAACGAAAAAATCCCCATGAGCCAAAAAATTGTTTTTGGTATTGGTATGCTCGCCAACCAATTGTTTCCTGCCGCGCTTGGTATATTTATGGTTATCTTGGTGCAGAGCTTAGGCATGAGCCCCATCCTGTGGTCATTAATCTTTTTTATCCCTAAATTAATTGATGCCGTAACGGATCCGTTAATGGGCTATATCTCTGACCACACCGTTTCTCGATGGGGTAAGCGTAGACCTTATGTATTTATAGGCGCAATTATTTCGGGCCTATCATTTATCATGATGTGGCAGTTGTCGGCTGACAATACTGAGATGTATAACTTTTATTATTTTCTTGCTTGGTCTTGTGTGTTTTGGATTGGCATGACGATTTTCAGTGTACCTTATGTGGCCATGGGTTATGAAATGAGCTCAGACTTTCATGAGCGAACGCGATTAATGGCTGTGGCCCAGTGGATAGGCCAATGGGCTTGGGTGCTTGCGCCTTGGTTATGGATTGTTTTATATGATCCCACTTGGTTTGAGACGGCGACTGAAGGTGCACGATATTTGTCGCTTTGGGTTGGCGGTGTTTGTATGATACTCGCTTTGGTACCAGCTATTTTCTGTGATTCTACCGCAGGTGTAGAGGCCGATAAGCAAGACGATGATGCAACCCTTATGGATACCATTCGCGATTTTGGTCGCGGTATTCTTATTACGCTAAGCAATAAACCGTTTCAAAAAATCTGCATAGCAACGTTTTTGATTTTTAATGCTTTCCAAACCGTTGCGGCTTTTTCATGGTTTATTATCGTTTATTACATGAATGGTGGTGATACTGCGCAAGCGGGTGTATGGCCAACATTATTTGGTTCAGTGGGCGCTTTATGTACCTGCTTTTTGGTTATTCCTATTGTTAATTGGATGGCACAAAATTACGGTAAGCGCTTTACCTTTTTATTATCACAATCTATTTCTTTACTCGGTTACATTTTGTTTTGGTGGTGTTTCTCGCCAGAAAAACCTTGGATGATATTTATTCCATTACCGCTATTCGCTTTTGGTATTGGTGGTTTGTTCACTATTATGATGTCAATGACAGCAGATATTTGTGACCTAGATGAATTAGAAACCGGTGAGCGCAGAGAGGGTACGTTTGGCGCTATTTACTGGTGGATGGTTAAGCTGGGCGCTGCCTTTGCCGGTGGTGCTGCAGGCCTTATTCTTAGCGTTATCGGATTCGATCAAACAGTCGCGGTGCAAAGTGAAGAGACGCTTGAGTTATTACGCTTAGCTTATATCGTTATTCCTTGCGTTGGCACTTTGGTGGCTATCTTTGTTATGCGTAATTACGATTTAGACGAAGCGCGCGCTTATGAAATTCGTGAGCAATTGGATGCTCGTAAAAGTGCTTAAGACGATGACTTAACTTAAGCCTATGACTTAAATAGGCGCATAAAAAAGCCGGTCTTATGACCGGCTTTTTTGTTACTGCGTTTTATTATTGCTTGCTGATGTTATCTCTGCAACGATTGCTGTTCCGGCTCTAGTTTAATGCCGGAGTAAGCAATACATCAATTTGCGTCACTGTGCCTTTCTTATCAAAGATCAGTAACGACGTTTCTGCATCAACAGTATCTCCTGCAATAGTCTGCTTAGTACCATCAGCGTGAGTCACTACAATCGATGCTTCCGAACCGTCAGCTAAGCCATAAACAACGGGAACCTGACAATAAGTAAAGCCGAGTTGTCCTTTAGATAACGCCACCTTTTTCTGGTCACCCTTTATATCAAAGTAAACCAAAGTATCATCGTTAGATAAAAACTCAGCTTTGCGAAGAATAAATGGGTTAAAGGTAATCTTTCCGTTAGTGACTACAACCCCTAACTCCATTAAGCGGGTAATGACTTCTTCTTTCACTTGGCCGGTCATACCTGGCTGTTTAGCGCCAGCAAAACCCGGTGTATGTGAGTAAGGGTCGGTAGGGAAGGCACCATAGTTAGCTGGCGTTTTGTTAAAGCCGATACCGGCACGAATATCAAAATAGCAATCAGCCAGTTTTTGCATAACTGTTGCATCAGCGCCTACTTCTGCGCCTTTACGGAAGCTCTCTAACGCGGCTAGTAACAGTTTAGATACCATGTGCCAGTAGATTGAGCCTAAGCCTTCATAGGCGTACATGCCGCCAGAGCGACCTGTGAATTGACGATGATTAAAGATACCTTCAAAAATTTCGGCAACCAATGCTTGATCTTGCTCAACCAAGGCGTCATAGCCATTCGCTTTAAGGGCTTGCATTGCACTCTTCGCGCTATCGACATTATTAAACGTACCGTTAAAGTGATAACCGCCTTGAGTATCAACTTCAATTAACGAAGTGTCACCAGCTGTTACTAACGCTTTAAGTAGTTCTGAACGTTCAACTTGCTCACTTGGAATAATATTTTTATCAACGAATCGCGTTAACTCACGATCAGGATAAAGTAAGTAAGTATGTTGGCGAGCGGTATAAATAGATGACTTTCTTAATGCTTCTAAAACATTTAAAGATTCTTCAGGGCTTAGGTAGCCAGAACTTAATACGGCCACCTGACCTTCAAGCATTTCATATAAATGCGAAATCTCAATGCCATCATCGCTAGCCGTCATTAAGTTGTAGGCATGATACAAACCATCTTCGCGTCGATTGGCGCGAATAGTGTGGTCAATATATTCTAAAGAGGTTTGGCAAAAGGCAACTAAGTCTGATGCTTTAACCGCTACTCGGTTACCACTGAATGATTTTTCATAAAGGTCGGCACGGTAACTACTCGCTGCGGCACCTAAGCTATCAAGTACTTGTTTACGGTCAGCATCACTGAATTTGCCCGCAAGTAAATGTTTATGATTTTCAAACGTGCTATGAATAGCATGCAATAACTCAGCAATTTCTTTTGAAACCGCGACTTCTTCAAAATCCACTGAAGAAAACAACTCTAACAAATACTGTTGTAGGCGACGGGTGTAATACAGTGTCACCATCGACACACCAAAGCCTACCAATGCATTGTTGGCATCATTCCACTCGGGGCGCTGGGTGTTCATCCAGATGCCGCCTTCAGGAATAAGGTTTGAAAGTTTAGCTAATACGGTCGCTAATAACTTCTCGGTTAAGTTAACGTTATAAACTTCGCCATCGTTATTCCAGATTAAACGTCCATCGGCGCCCACTTCTTCGACACGCTGGTCAATTAATATTTCTGTATCGTCGTTATAGTCGATAGTGTTATGCGGATCTTTTAATTGATCTTCATAACCTTTAATACGATAAGGCAGGTTGGCATAACAAAATAAATCTTGGGTTAAGAATTTTTGTAAGGTGCCTGGGTGGTAATCATTTGAGAATTCTAAAAACTTTTGCAAATAAATAACTTGGTGGTCACCCCAGTAACCGATGTTTGCCCATGGATCGCTAGGATCTGATTTCTCCCAATCGATACCCGATTTAGTAATTCGGTAAGGGTTGTAACCGTCGGCTGTGCTGGCGTTTACAAACTTACAAATCATGCTTTCGATATAGTTAGGTATCGAAAAGCTAAGTGCTTCCCAGTTTTGGAAGATGTCACGCCAGTTGCCTTCAAAGTTAAGTAGCTGAGAGCCATCATCTTTTTTAACGTTAATTGAAAACTTGTTCCATGGACGAGAAGGGTCACCATGACGACGGCTAAACGACAGCGGTAAATATTCGTAGCATAGGCGTTGTAAGCCAGCATCGTTTTGTGCTTCGGCCGCTTGAATTAAATCGCTGTAGTGAAATTTGTCATCAAGATTATTGAAGAATGTTTCGAACTCGGCAAACACCTTACGGTTAAAGCCTTTAACAAAGCTAATCAGATCATCTTTTGTGACTTCATAGTTATCAACAAACAAACCACCACGCATTACATTAAATAAAACGTTAGAGAAGTGGTGGTTAGCGCTGAGCTTGTCTTCTGTCACTTGTAAGCCGTCAGAGATACCAACGATACGTGAAAGATTTTTTGATCCTAAAGCGATGTCTGTCTCAATTTCTTCAGCGATATTATTATCAGCCGCTAAGTAAGCGATTAAGTTTTTAACATCTGCTGGGCCTTGATTGATATCAGCAACGATGCTCCAGGTTTCTTCACCATGCGGCGCAAGGTTAATGCCATCATTAATAAAGTAAGCGCCGCGACGCGCACGCACATCAGTTTCTTGCTCGATTTCCCAACCATGACGGAAGTTATTAAGCTGAATAGATGAGACTAAACGTTTAGCGTTAGGTAATCCTACTGACCAAACTGTGGTTGCTGACAATGCCTCACTGGGCTCAGCACGATCAACTAAAATAGAGCTCATGCTGTAAAGACCAACACCGCTGTCGGCTTGTAATTCATTTTTCTTATAAGCATCGACTAAGCAGCTTAAAGAATTTTGAACATCGGGTTCAACACCGTAAGGTAAAAGGTTTTCGATGCCGTCAACAATTTCAACATAAGTGGCGTTAGCGCTGTTGTTAACGAGCGTTGACGTTTTAACAAAACCAAACTTATCTGATGTGCGCCATGCATAGCGGAAAGTTACTTCGAGATCATGGTTGATTTCTTCAAAAATTAATTTATCACCAATCACATTTTTGTATAGGTTGCGGGTAATATTATAAATGCCAGTGCATTGCTCAGAAAAGGGTTCCCAAAGTGAGGTTTTTCCTTCGCGGGTGACTAGGGCAATGGTTCTGCTGCCGGTATAAGGTGAGCCATCGCTGATTTTGTCATCAGAGTAATAAGGGAATAGTGCGTTGTCTGGATTAATTCGGCCAGCCGATAAGCCGCCGCGAGTAGAGATAAATAACCAGTGGTTAGAATCACTGACCACACTGATAAAAAAATCTTTCATTTGGTCGTAGTTAGCAATTTGGTAAAAAACTTCGCCGTCTAGATCGACGTATTGGCCAGCGACCTCATTAATAGTACTGTGTCGAAGTTGTTTGCCTATATGTATACGTTTCTGAGTCATGTTAAATCTAATCCAATGTAGTGAGCGGCGCAGTAGCAAGCGCTTATATCGCTGGTAGATGCACTCTATTAGCCGAGGCAGTTATTATAGCTTTAGTGGTTTTTATACTGGCTTCATGCCTAACCCTTCCAAACAGGCGGCGTATTGTACGTTTACCCCTGTTCTTTCGCTAGTTAGAGAGTAGTGGAAGCTACGTATTTGTCGTTAAATGGCCTATAAAAACGGCAAGTGGTCCCTTCATCAAGATAGGCGGGAATGGCAGATGGAACTAAGTTAAGTCGTTTTTAATTGATGATCTGTGTAAATTGAGATTGTTGACTACTTAAAACCGCTGTATGTGCCGATATCAGGGCTTGTTAGCGATAATAAGCCAAAAATTAATGAGTAAATCATCTAATAGATATTTTTTGATAATAAGTAAGTTTTCTTAATCTTAAACTCATAATAAATAGTATTGAGTACAATAGAGTTAAAACCATTTTTCGTTATATCGATGCGTTAAGTAAAACCGATAATAAATTCTAAAAAGGTAATATGCATGAAATATTTTTCGCCACTGCTTATTTTTGTTTTAGGTTGGGCATTGTTGTTAGCGTCAAATAGCTTGGCGCTTATTGGCTTAACCAATGGCTTACTTCAATTACTGTTGTTTGTTTTAGTAGTATGCATTCCAACATGGTTAACCAACCGTATGTCCTATGTCGATATTGGTTGGCCTTGGGGTTTAGTATTAATTGGTGTTGTCACTTTATTGTTAAGTGAGGGTGATAGTGATAGTGAGGGTGATAGTGTTCGCGTTATTGTAGTGAGTGTGGCTTACATTTTTGCGGGCGCCCGAATGGGCATTGGCGCATTAAAAATGTGGAAGGCGGGCATGTTAAAACGCGAGCTGCCGCGTTATGAATATCAAAAGCATCGTTGGATAACGGCAGGTAAGACCAACGTAAAATTAATTATGCAAGTTGAAGTGGTGCTGCAAGGTTTAGCCAACGCCTCTTTCTTAGCGATGCCAGCATTTGTTATTGCGACGAACCCAGGTGGGCCAATAACAGTATTAGAGGTTTTAGGTCTGTCGATTTGGCTGGGTGCTTTCGTACTTGAGTCTATTGCAGATAATCAAAAACTCGCATTTTTAAAGGCTATGAAGGCGCAAGGTAAGCGTAAGCAAGTTTGTAATATCGGTTTATGGCAGTATAGCCGGCATCCTAATTACTTTGCCGAGTGGATGGTATGGAACGGTTTAATCATTGCATCAATTCCTTCGTGGTTAGCACTTTATAATAATGAGTCATTCATTATATGGTTGCTGCTTGGCTGCGGTTTACTGTTCGCATCAAGAATGATGTATACCACTTTGGTTTATTACACGGGTGCAGTGCCAGCGGAATATTACTCCGTGCAAAAAAGACCAGAATATAAGGCGTATCAAACAGCAACGAATCGGTTTTTTCCGGGTCCAAAAAAACCATGAATAAAATGGCCAATAGTGAACGATTTATTTATTAAGGATTAACAATGAATGACATGGAATATACAGAGAGCGACCTAGAATATGCAGGATTTTGGTTAAGAGTGGGAGCCTCCTTAATCGATACTATTTTAATGATGGTGATTATTGTTCCTGTGCTGAGCATGATTTACGGTAAAGGCTACTGGGCGAGTGAAGCCGTTTTTTTAGGAGCTTGGGATTTACTCTTTAATTATGTTTTACCTGCTATTGTCGTTATTGTGTTTTGGATTGTTAAGTCGGCGACGCCAGGAAAAATTTTGTTAGACATCAGTATTGTCGATGCTGAAACCGGCGGTAAGCCAAGTAATGGTCAGCTTATAGGGCGTTACTTTGCTTACTATGTTTCGGCGCTTCCTCTTATGCTTGGCTTTATATGGGTAGGCTTTGATAAGCGTAAGCAGGGGTGGCATGACAAATTAGCGGGTACTGTGGTGGTGAAGCAGGATTAAATAAGAAGCTGCTGACTCCTGGCTGGCTAATCAAGTAGGCTCAAAATCACCTTATAGAGTATTTTTTGATCAGCCTAAGGGTGGGAGAATGAATAACTTATCTCGCTGCTTTTTAATCTATCGAGGTACTTTGTTCAGCGACTATCTTAAATAGGGCTGATTTTGTTCATTTTTTAGCACTATTTATTCCTATTGAGCCTTTTTCACTTTCTTTATCGGTCATAAAGCTAGTTATTGGATGACTTTATCGTTTAAAATTACGGCTTCGTTTTATATCCGACTTGGTGAACTCGGATATATGTTTTTATATTTCACCAACAAAATGAGTAAAGAAGATGAGCAAAGGAACAGTTAAGTGGTTTAACGCCGATAAAGGCTTTGGTTTTATTACACCTGAAGATGGAAGCAAAGATTTATTTGTTCACCATTCAGAAATTCAAGCTGGTGGCGGTTACGCTACATTGAATGATGGCCAGGCAGTTGAGTTTGAAGTTGGTCAAGGCCAAAAAGGTCCTTGTGCAAACAAAGTTGTTCCTATCTAAGCTTTAGCACAGATCAAAATAAAGCCGCCAAATGTTATGCATTTGGCGGCTTTTTTCGTTATGGGATTTAAAGCGCACCGAAAGGTGAGTTTTTATTTGGTGGGACGGTTGGGATGGAACAATGATAGTCATAATGGCCCAAGCTCAGGATCAGCATATGTTTATGTTCTTAACAATGGTAACTGGAGTGAGCAGCAGATACTTACTGATAATAAAGGCATTCAATATGCATACTGACTATGGCATAGTGTTTAACTCTGAATCGTCTCGATAAAGTAAAACGTTAGAGCCATGGAAAGCCACTCGTTATTCCTTATAGTTTTAAAGAATCTTACTATCTAATTGATTTAGATGCCTTGAACGATTGAGGTCACGCAAAATATTTTGTGCGCGCATAGTTGATGCTGCTCCAGAAAGGTACGCCTGAATATTTTGTTATATCGACTGTAGTATAAGCACCTGTGTGGTAATTTATATATATGTTAGCCAGTGAGATATATGTTGGGCTCGAATTGAAAGTAGAGATTGCTGGTGATATGGCTATGACCTTTCAGCTAATAAAGGCGGTTGACTATGAGCAAAATTAAGCGGGTATATATTGCTGGTCACAACGGAATGGTTGGTACGGCTATTACAAGATCGCTTGCGGGGCGTCCTGGTATTGAATTGGTTTTGCGGTCGCGAGAGGAGTTGGATTTACTAGATACGCAAGCTGTGCACAGATTTTTTAAGAATGAAAATATACAGGAAGTTTACATAGCTGCAGCTAAGGTGGGCGGCATTTATGCTAACAGTTCTTATCCAGCAGAGTTTATTTATGAAAACTTAATGCTGGCCTGTAACCTTATTCATGCATCTCATTTGGCAGGAATAAAGAAATTACTTTTTATGGGCTCTTCTTGCATTTATCCAAAGTATTCTGTGCAACCAATACTTGAGTCAATGTTGTTAGCTTCGCCTCTAGAACCTATAAACGAGCCTTATGCCATTGCTAAAATTGCAGGCATTAAATTATGCGAAAGTTATAACCACCAGTATGGCTGCGATTACCGCACTGTTATGCCTACCAATTTATATGGCCCCAATGATAATTTCGATATTGAAAACGGTCATGTAGTACCTGCGCTAATGAGACGTTTTCATGAGGCGAAGATGAATGGGGACGATACGATGGTAGTGTGGGGATCTGGTGAGCCTAGGCGAGAATTTTTATATGTAGATGATTTAGCCGAAGCAAGCATTCATGTGATGGATTTGGATTCTAATGTAATCAAGCTGCACACTCAGCCTATGTCGAGCCATATTAATATTGGTACAGGAGTCGATTGTTCAATCGGAGAGTTGGCAGAATTAGTGGCGAGTGTTGTTGGATTCGAGGGAGTCATTCGATTTGATGATTCCAAGCCTGATGGTGCCCCCCAAAAGTTGCTAGATGTGGGGCTCTCAAAATCGTTAGGTTGGGAGTATAGCATTCCTCTTAAACAAGGTTTGGAATTGACCTATGCATGGTTTTTAAATCATCAAAATGAATTGCGAGGTCAATAATAAAATTCTGTGTAACCTTATATTTACGTGCATAGTTGATTTTTGAATATATCGGTATTTTTGTGGATTTGGCGTGAAGTAATATTTTTTGAAGTTATTTTTAATAAGAGGAGTTAAATGAACAAAATCCTGACCGAATTATTTTGGTCGATTTGGCGTGTGATTCGGCGTTTCTATCGTTTGGTTTTTTACCCTCTCTTTTTTGTGGCAGGCCGTATGCCGCGAGATCGATCGCTTTGGGTTTTTGGTGCGCGCAATGGAGATACTTTTGAGGGTAACTCGAAATGGCTATACCTCTATGTTAGTGAGCATGAGCCATCGGTGAACGCTGTTTGGATTACGCGTAACAAGAGCATTCTTGTTTCATTGCGAGAGCAGGGACTTCGCGCCGAACTTGCTGGATCACCTCGCGGACTTTGGAGGCAAATAAAAGCAGGTGTATTTGTTGTTATTGTGAGTTCGCGAGATATTAATTATTGGACGAGTCGTGGCGCATTTCTCGCAAACCTACAACATGGTGTGCCGTTTAAGCGTTTTGGCCAAGATGTTTGCGACCCCGCGAATCGATTTTTTTATAATCATAGAAGCGAAGGATGGTTGAGACTCTTAATGAGAGTAGGAATGCCATCAACCTACGAGCATATCGATTTTGTTCCGAGTTTGTCTCAGGGAAGCAGTGAGCGTTGGTTTAGTGCATTAGGTATTTCGCGGGAGCTGATTTGTGAAACAGGTAATCCTCGCAATGATGTATTGATCGCGAAAAATTATGAGTCTCAGGCATGGGATTTATCCTACTATGAGCGCCTCTCGGCAAAGCGTGAATCAGGAAGTAAGCTGTTGGCTTATTTGCCAACCTATCGCCACAACATTTCTGCGAGCACGGTCGTGCCTATTGACTGGGTCCAGCTAGATAATTTACTGGGTGAAAAGAACATGTATTTGTGGGTGCGATGGCACCCCAGTTTTGACTCTTCATTACAGAAAGGTTTTGGGGATGCGAAAAATATTGAGCTAGTTCCAAGTGATATTGATATTGATCCACTTTTGCGAATAACTGACCTGCTTATTACAGACTACTCTTCGGTATATCTTGATTATCTTTTACTTGATAGGCCGATTGTTTTTTTTGCTTATGATATGGATTGTTATCTTGCCGATGGAATGACACTTTATGAGTCCTATAAAGAAATTACGCCTGGCCCAGTTGTATCCACCATAGATCAGCTGCTAGACGCTTTGGCACATGATGGTTATGCAAATGACTTCTCCTCCTCTCGGGAAGCGCTGAGGCAAAGTATGCATAAACATTTCGATGATGGTTCTTCTCATCGCGTTTTCGAAGCGATTAAAAATACTATCGGTTAATCTTGTTGTCGTGTTCTACAGATCGAATAATTATTAGGTCTAATTTTTCGCGTCATTTATTGATGGCGACGTGAGGAGAATTGTTTAGTCTTAAAGCATATGATTTTATTTATTTTTTATTATAAAAAACGGGATCAATAGGGATCTTTTGATCGGCTTATACTTCCCCGTAAGTTGTTCATCATTGTTATGCTCGCCACTTCATAAACAACCACACATAAAAAAAGGCCAACCCTTATCAAGTTGGCCTTTTTTAATTGGTGGAGACGGCGGGAATTGAACCCGCGTCCGTCAGCACTCTGCCATCGGCTCTACATGCTTAGATCCGCCTATTGATTTAATCCCTCGCGGCCCAGCGGGCAGGGCGATAAGAGACGAGTTTAGTTTAAGTTTTGCCCGGTGGCCCTAAACATACCCCCGAACTAGCTTGTTCTATATGACAGTCGCTTCCCGTTTACAAGCATCCGGTGGCAACTGCTAACAGGGTTTAGGCTGCTAGAGCGTAGTTTTCGTCGTTGGCAACTATAAAGTTACAGCGATTGTTTAACGAGAGTCACTACCCTCTCGACATGCACCTTTGGTTTCGTCACCGGCGTCGAATCCAGATCGTCCCCATATGATATTGAAAAGGCAGGTAACGCTACAAAACCTAGTTATTTCAATATCTTGTAAGTATCAATAGCAGTAATTGAATTATCAATGACATGCTTTTGAACCGACAAAATCTATTTTAGCATGAAAACTTCGAATCGACGCCGTAATACTTTCTCAAGAACTGAAATCTATTGTAAATATATTAATGAGCCGGCTAAATTAAAGAGAGGCAATTAACTAAAAGACGAAACTAACAATATCGGTGGGTATAAATAAGAAGACTTGCGAGGAGGGCTTAGGAGGTGGAGCTTGTCGATCTATAAAAGGTTAAATCGCTGGTTGACGATATTGAAGTTCAACCAACGATTTAACGCATGCTAATTACTGACTAACAGTGTTAGTTATAATCCTTCAGCATGTGATGATAAGTAATCAGCAACACCTTCAGTCGTTGCTTGCATACCGGCATCACCTTTCTGCCAGCCTGCTGGACATACTTCACCGTTCTCTTCAGAGAACTGTAAAGCATCAACAACACGAAGCATTTCATCAACGTTACGGCCTAACGGTAAGTTGTTGACTACCGCATGCTGAACAACGCCTTCTTTATCGATGCAGAATGATGCACGTAATGCTACGCCATCATCATGTTCAACGCCGTAGCTTTGAACAATGCTGTGGTTAACGTCTGCTACTAACGGAAAGTTGATTTCGCCAATGCCGCCTTTTGCAACAGGCGTGTTGCGCCATGCTAAATGTGTGAATTGTGAATCAATAGAAACACCTAAAAGCTGTACGCCTTTTTCTTCAAATGCTTTTACGCGTTTATCATGCGCAATAATTTCTGAAGGGCAGACAAAGGTGAAATCTAATGGGTAGAAAAAGATAACAACGTATTGGCCAAGGTAATCACTCAAAGATAATTCATCTTTGATGCTGCCATCGGCCATAACTGCGGCTGATGTGAATCCTGGTGCTGGTTTATTCACTAAAGTGCTCATGGATGAGTCGACTCCTTTAAAATCAATCAATAATGATGAGATGAAATAGTTAATTCACTCATGCTCATACAACAGTGAGCATGGTTGTGGTATTAGCTGTTTATAGTTGAGTATCCTGATTGATATCAGTCTTCTTAACAATATTCATAATGCCAATAGGAGAGGGGTTTTTCAATCGCTGTTTTGGGTATCTTTGCCAGCCAATGCCTTTTAAGGCTGCGCCGAGGCTCTGGCTAAGAGTCGTTTAGTCTCTTTAATTGCTATCTTAATTGTTATCTTATTGAGTTTTTAGCGATAACACTCCATTCAGCCGTTAGATTGCTGGCTGGAGGAGCGGTTGAGGTCTGTGCCGGAGAGGTTACACAGAGGTGATGGGCATGGTCTATGAGTCGGTCTGTGAACCGGTCTGTGAATCGGCCTATAAATTGGCTTAGTTATGCTGCCTAGCAATACGCTGCTTTTGCCTATCCCAGTCACGGTCTTTTTCACTGTGACGTTTGTCATGGTCTTTTTTGCCCTTACCCAAGGCAATTTCACATTTAATTAAATGCTTTTTCCAATACAAAGAAAGGGCAACACAGGTGTAGCCTTCTTGTTGGGTGGCGGCAAATAACTTACCTAGCTCACGCTCGTTTAATAATAGTTTGCGGTAGCGCATAGGTTCGGCAATCACATGGGTACTGGCCGTTTGCAGCGGTTCAATATGGGCGCCTAACAGCCATGCTTCGCCGTCTCTTAAAAATACGTAGCTATCGACCAGCTGTCCTTTACCAGCGCGCAGGCTTTTGACTTCCCAGCCAGTTAACACCAAGCCGGCTTCGTATTTGTCTGACAGCGAATAGTCATGTCGCGCGCGTTTGTTCTGCGCAATGATATTACTGCTTGTTTTAGGTTTTTTTGCCATAGCGCTCTAGTATAGCGCTTCATGGCTTAGGATTCAGTCTCTTAAAGCGCTTTGTGGTTTTATTTGACGGATTGTTTGTAATCACTAGCCGCGATAGATGACAAACTTGGTCTTTGTTGCGTAATATGCGCGCTCTAAATGCGATTGATAACTTGATTGGGGTTACAGCTTGGGTAAGGCGAGTACAGTAATACAGCGCAGCGCTTTGTTGTTTCATTCTGCCGAGTGTATGTACGACCTTGTTAATGATGTGGCCGCTTACCCGAAGTTTGTTGATCACTGCGTTGCCACTGAGGTTATTGAGCATTCTGAAACGCATATGCTGGCTACGATTGCCTTAGAAAAAGCCGGTGTCGCATTGTCGTTTACGACCCTTAATGCCTTAACGCGGCCAACGCATATTCAATTGCAGTTACAAGATGGCCCGTTTACTAACTTTACGGGTCGCTGGCAGTTTACGGCGCTTCGAGAGGGCGCTTGCAAGGTATCGCTTTATATAGAATTTGAAATGAAAAATGCCGTGACCTCTCGGCTCGCCAGCGGTGTATTGGAGTCGGTGAGTCATTCACTGGTCGATGCTTTTTGTAAGCGGGCAGAAAAACTCTACGGTGCAGGGCGCTAGTAAAAATAAGCAATAGGTTTAATGTTATGTCAGATGTTGAAAACACACCGAGTATCTCAGCTGCAGAAGCTGCAACTATAGACGTTGAAGTGGCTTTTGCATTGCCCGACCGACAGCAAATAATTGCCCTGCAAGTACAGCAAGGGTGTACTGCCTTTCAGGCAGCTGAGTTGTCTGGTATTGATGCGCAGTTTGCAGAAATCGATTTATCGACAATGAAGATGGGCGTTTTTGGTAAGGCGGTTAAACCGCATGATTATGTGATGCATGCGGGCGACAGAGTTGAAATTTATCGTCCGTTAATTGCCGATCCTAAAGCCTCGCGTAAAGCCCGCGCCGATAAAGCGCAGGCGGTAAGCAAGTAGTTGGCTGTTTATTCTTCGCTAGGTTTACTCTTCGTTAGGTTTGTAATCGCCGGTTAGCTCGCTTAACTGGCCATCAATAAATAGTATATGAAGGTTCTTTTGCACTACTCTACCGCTGGCTACTCCAAGGGTATAAATATAATTCCACTGATCGGTATTGAGTGTGTCAACGATTAATGGTGTGCCCAGTACAAACTCAACTTGTCTTTTTGTCATGCCTGGCTTCAGTCTATTGACCATTTCTTGCGTAATCATATTACCTTGCTGAATCGCAATTTTATGTGGGCGCAGCATACGGCTATTGCCGCAAGCAGTAATGGTTAAGCACAATGCAATAAGGGCAATTTTTAATCCGAGGCGACTTTGGCTCGATTGGCTTGAATTATGTTTAGAGGCGAATAACGTTTGCAACATAGTTTGGCTCATAAATGGGTTGGGTCAATATATAGCTTGGGTTAATAAAAAGAGACCAAGTGTTAGAGGCTTTAGCGTTTGATGGTTCCTTTTGCTAAGCAATCGATGCGATAATACTGCAAAACGGCACGCTTGCTAAGTGCCATAATAGTCATAGTTATAAAAAGTATTACCGAGGCTAGGTATGAGCACCGAAAATCAAGAACTTCGCAAAGCCGGTTTAAAGGTGACATTGCCGCGCATTAAGGTCCTTCAGCTGCTAGAAAATGCTTCCGGTAAGTCTCATCATATGAGCGCCGAAGATGTTTATCGTGCATTGCTTGAGGCTGGTGAAGATGTAGGCTTAGCAACGGTTTACCGTGTGTTAACGCAGTTTGAAACAGCGGGTTTGGTGGTTAGGCATAACTTTGAAGGCGGTCATTCGGTATTTGAAATCGCTAACGGTGAGCATCACGACCATATGGTATGTATGGAAACGGGTACCATTGTTGAGTTTTGTGATGAAGAAATTGAAGCGCTGCAACATAAAATAGCCGCTAAGCATGGCTATGATATTATTGATCACAGCCTGGTCTTGTACGTTAAACCTTCTGGCAGCAAATAATAGCTGCCGTTTTATCTTGTCTAATCGCTACCATTTAATCTCTTAAGCGCTCTGCAGCATCTCTGCTGCATGGGCAATTGATGAGTCAGTAATATCAATGCCTCCCATCATTCTTGCCAGTTCTGCGGTGCGCGCTTTAGTATCTAACGATAATACTTGTGTGGTGGCTGCGGTTTTGGATATAGATTTGCTCGCCAGTAAATGGGTGTTTCCTTTGGCGGCCACTTGGGCTAGATGCGTGACGCAGAACACTTGTCCCGATTGCCCTAACTCGCGCAGTAAATTCCCGACCACTTCGGCTACTCCACCGCCAATACCAACATCCACTTCATCAAATACCAGTGTCGGAATATTAGATGTTTGTGCTGTAACCACGGCTATGGCTAGGCTGATGCGTGATAATTCACCACCAGAGGCGATTTTTGCCAAGGCTTGTGCAGGCTTGCCGGGTACGGTGGAAATAATAAATTCAATCACTTCTAAGCCGCTAGTGGCAGGGCTGCTGTCGGTGAGTGCTTCAATGTCGATTTCAAATTGACAATGTGCCATTTGCAGTTCGTTCAGTTTGGCATTAACGGCTTTAGTTAATTTTTTAGCGGCACTACGACGGAGCTTAGAGAGTTTTTTAGCACTGACAATAAACTGTGCCTGGAGATCTTGCTGTTGTTGAACGAGCGCTTCAATTCTGGCGTCGCCACCTTCTAAGTCTGCCAATTCTTGAGCAAGCTGTTGATGCAGCTCAAATAATTGTTCTACATTAATTTGATGTTTGCGGGCAACGGTGTAAATGGTATCGAGTCGATCTTCGACTATTTGCAGGCGCTGCGGATCAATATTGAGGTTGTCAGTAATGACGAGTAGTTCGTTATGCGCTTCTTCTATTTGAATACAGCCGCTTTCTAACAGTTCTAAACTGCTTTTAATTTCAGGTAAATCGCCTATTTGTTTCTGGAGCAGTTGAGCGGCATGACGTAACTGGGTAATAGCACCGGTTGAATCGTCATTGTCGCAATACTGCGATGCTTCGTTAATACCTTGAAGTAAGCTTTCTGCGTTAGCCAATTTCTTCTGCTCGGCCGCTAAGGCGTTGCTTTCGTTATTTTCCAGCGCCAGTTTATCGAGCTCTTGCACTTGATAGCTCAATAGCTGCAGGCGTGAATCTTTGGCGGCATTCTGCTCGCTGAGTTGTTTAATTTGTCTTTCTAGCGCCTGCCATTGTTTGGCTAGGGCTTCAACGCTAATACGTTGCTTGTTGCTGCCGCCAAAATTATCGAGTAATTGTTGGTGGGTGCGCTTATTAAGTAATGATTGATGCTCATGCTGATTGTGTAAGTCGACAAGCTGCTCGCCAACCATTTTTAGGTCGGCAATGGTCACGGTTATACCGTTAATGTAGGCGCGGCTACGACCTGACGGCGTAATAATACGACGCAAAATAGCTTCAGCTTCGTCATCATTTGTGAGCAGGTCATGCTCTATAAGCCATTGATGCAGTTGTGATTTTTCTTTTATCTGGAAGCTGGCGCTAACTTCGGCATTGCGTTTTTCGTCACGTAATATATTGGTGTTGCTGCGATCACCCAGAGCCATGCCGAGCGCGTCGAGCATCACCGATTTACCGGCGCCCGTTTCACCGGTAATAACGCTAAGTCCTGGGGCTAGCTCTAAATCACAGGTTGCCACGGTTGTGAAATTGCGAATACACAGGTGGGCAAGCATAGGGTGTCTCCAAAAACGCTAACGACTCTTAAGAGTCTGTTGGCTGGGGTGGTTTAATTGCCCGTAGTCTATAGCAAGTCTTGCCGGCTCGCACTCAAGCAGTTTGATTATCTTCTTTGATTTTATGATCAATAAATGCCCTTGCAGGTAAATGATACGCAGGGTGAAAAAAAGAGTGATTGCTAGTCTTGAGGGGTAATTGTTGGGCGGGCTTATAAAAGGCTGCTGCTTTGTTTCTTTTTTGACCTATTAGAGGGCGTTATTCAGCAATAAATTTCATCTTATGGGTTGAAATCTTTTTGATCGTCCCCAATTCCTGAGCACGCAAGTCGTTTTAAGTAGGTTTTAATTAATTAGGAGCTAGACGTGGACGAGAGTCAAAACTCAAAAGATGCTTCGCCAGAGGGTGAAGCTCAGATAGATAACAATGCAGGCAATGCAGACAGCCAGATAAAAGACACGATTGATGACATTGTTGCAGATGCCATAGCTAACGCTGAAGCGGGTGATACAGCTGCCGAGCCGGCAGATGATAGCCAAGCGAGTGAAGCCGATTCGCTAGCGTCACAAGTAGCCGCTTTAACTGAGCAGCTAGCCGATGCGAAAGATGATCAATTACGTGTGCAAGCAGAAATGCAGAATCTTCGTCGTCGCGCCGAGCGTGATGTCGAGAGCGCACACAAATTTGGCTTAGAGAAAATCATTAATGGCTTGTTGCCAGTGCTCGATAATTTGGATCGTGCTATTGGTGCGGTGCCTGAAGAATCGGCTGGCGATGATGGTGTTAAGGCGCTTTTAGAAGGTGTTGAGCTAACCCGTAAAACGGCCCTTGACGTATTGACGCGCTTTTCAGTTGCAGTGGTAGAGCCATTTGGCGAGCCCTTTGATCCTCAGTTTCATGAAGCGATGACTATGGTGCCTAGCGCCACAGCAGAGCCAAACAGTGTTATTGATGTGCTGCAAAAGGGTTACACACTTAACGGCCGTTTATTGCGCGCCGCTATGGTGGTTATTGCTAAGCCTGAGTAAATACCGTTGAGTTTAGTAAATAGTGCTGCCAGTTAAGTGAATAGGCAGCCTTGAAATACGCGGTAATGTCTCCATATAGATAAACATTGGAGCTACAAAAATAGAAGCGCCGTTAAAGCGATACGCTTACGAGATACGTTGAAGAGATAGACAGCAACGTACAGTTATTTAAACAGATTGAATACGAATATTTGGAGAACGAGATGGGTAGAATTATTGGGATAGACCTTGGCACCACAAATTCATGTGTGTCGGTATTAGATGGCGGTACTTCACGCGTTATTGAAAATTCAGAGGGCGATCGTACTACGCCTTCAGTTGTTGGTTACACAGCAGATGGCGAAGTGTTAGTCGGGCAGTCTGCAAAGCGTCAAGCCGTGACGAATCCAACCAACACAGTCTTTGCGGTTAAGCGCTTGATTGGTCGTAAGTTTGACGACAAGGTTGTACAAAAAGATATTTCAATGGTGCCTTACACTATTGTTAAAGCCGATAACGGCGATGCCTGGGTTGAAGCTGGCGGCGAGAAAATGGCGCCACCACAAGTATCAGCACAAGTATTAATGAAAATGAAAAAAACCGCCGAAGATTTCTTGGGCGAAGCGGTTACCGAAGCGGTAATTACTGTTCCTGCTTACTTTAATGATTCGCAGCGTCAAGCAACGAAAGATGCCGGTAAAATTGCGGGCCTTGAAGTTAAGCGTATTATCAATGAGCCAACCGCAGCGGCATTAGCCTACGGTATGGACAAGCGTGGCGGCGATCGTACGATTGCGGTTTATGACTTAGGTGGTGGTACCTTTGATATCTCAATAATCGAAATTGCAGATGTTGATGGTGAAATGCAGTTTGAAGTGCTTTCTACGAATGGCGACACCTTTTTAGGTGGTGAAGATTTCGATATGGCATTAATCGAATATCTTGCTGACCAATTTGAAAAAGACAGCGGCATGAGCCTTAAAGGCGATCCGCTAGCTATGCAGCGCTTAAAAGAAGCGGGCGAGAAAGCGAAAATCGAATTGTCTAGTTCACAGCAAACGGAAGTGAATCTTCCTTACATTACTGCTGATGCTTCTGGCCCTAAGCATTTGGTTGTTAAAATGACTCGCGCCAAACTTGAATCGTTAGTTGGCGATTTAGTTGAGCGATCATTAACGCCATTAAAAATTGCATTAAAAGATGCTGACATGAGCGCTTCGGATATCGATGAAGTTTTATTGGTTGGTGGTCAAACACGTATGCCTTTAGTGCAAGAAAAAGTGACTGCGTTTTTTGGTCAAGAGCCTAAGAAAGACGTTAACCCTGATGAAGCGGTAGCAATGGGTGCGGCGATTCAAGGTGCGGTATTAGCGGGTGACGTTAAAGATGTCTTGTTATTAGACGTTACGCCTTTATCTTTAGGTATCGAAACAATGGGCGGTGTTTCTACGGCGCTTATCGAGAAAAATACTACGATTCCAACGAAGAAATCGCAAATATTCTCAACCGCTGAAGACAATCAAACTGCTGTAACGATTCATGTTGTTCAGGGCGAGCGTAAGCAAGCTTCAGGTAATAAATCATTAGGTCGATTTGATTTAGCGGACATTCCACCAGCATCACGTGGTGTTCCACAAGTTGAAGTAACCTTTGATATTGATGCCAACGGTATCTTAAATGTATCGGCTAAAGATAAGGCGACGGGTAAAGAACAGTCGATTATCATTAAAGCTTCTTCGGGTTTATCTGATGAAGAAATCGAAGGCATGGTTAAAGATGCTGAAGCGAATGCTGAAGCTGATCGCGTGTTTGAAGAATTAACGTCAGCCCGTAACATGGCTGAAGGTATGGTTAATGCTTCACGCAAAGCACTTGAAGAAGGCGCCGATAAAGCGACCGACGAAGAGAAAGCAGCTATTGAATCAGCGATCGCTGAAGTTGAAGAAGCCTTAAAAGGCGAAGACAAAGACGCTATTGAAGCGGCTTCAACGAAGTTGACTGAAGCGTCATCATCACTTGCTCAAAAAATGTATGCAGAGCAAGCAGAGCAGGGTGGTGAAGCGCCTCAGCCTGAAGCGGGTAATGATGAGTCTGCTGGCGGCGATGATGTCGTTGATGCTGAGTTCGAAGAAGTGAAAGAAGACAGTAAGTAATCATCATGCTGGGTCGCTAAGCGGCCGTTAAAAGTTGATGTAATGCTGTAATACAGCAAAGGGGTTAACGCTTTAGGGCGTTAGCCCCGACTTGTATTCAGTGCATTGATATTGTGTGTAACGATTTCATTAATGATTAAGTAAATATTAAGTGCCAGTTTGCGATTTAAGCATTGGCAGCAACCGCTTTGGTAAAAAAACGCTATGTCTAAACGCGATTACTATGAAATTCTCGGTGTGGGAAAACAGACCGATTCTAAAGATATTAAAAAGGCTTATCGTCGCATAGCGATGAAGTACCATCCGGATCGTAATCCTGATGATCCTGACGCCGAAAACAAATTTAAAGAAGCCAGTGAAGCTTATGAAATTCTAAGCGATCAGAAAAAACGCTCTGCTTATGATCAGCATGGTCACGCGGGTGTCGATCCGCAAATGGGTGGCGGTTATGGTGGTGACGCCGGTAACTTCAGTGATATTTTCGGCGACGTATTTGGTGATATTTTTGGCGGTGGGGGCGGCGGCCGTGGTCGCGGTGGTCCGCATCGTGGTTCTGATCTTCGCTACAATCTTGATTTAGGTCTTGAACAAGCTGTTCATGGCGATACCTTAAAAATTCGCGTGCCAACATTGGTGGCTTGTGAGCCCTGTGATGGTTCCGGCGCTAAGAAAGGCAGCTCACCAGTCACGTGCTCAACGTGTGCTGGTCAGGGTCAGGTAAGAATGACACAGGGCTTTTTCTCTGTGCAGCAGACATGTCCTAGTTGTCAGGGCCAAGGCAGTACTATTAAGGATCCTTGCAGCAGTTGTCGCGGTCAGGGTCGAATTGAAGAAACAAAAACGTTATCGGTTAAAGTGCCATCGGGTGTTGATACCGGTGATCGCATTCGTTTGACGGGTGAAGGCGAGGCGAGCCCTGATGGCGGACCTGCTGGTGATTTGTATGTTCAGGTGAATGTGCGTGATCACGCGATATTTGAGCGTGATGGTAAGCACTTGTATTGCGATGTGCCTATTGGCTTTCCTGATGCGGCGCTGGGTGGCGAGTTAGAAGTGCCTACGTTAGATGGTCGTGTTAAATTGAAAATTCCTGCTGAAACGCAAACTGGTAAAATGTTCCGCTTGCGTGGCAAAGGTGTTACGCCAGTTCGTGGTGGCGCACGTGGCGATTTGATGTGTCGCGTGGTAGTTGAAACGCCTGTTAAACTGACTAAAGAGCAAACGGAATTAGTTCGTCAGCTACAAGTTAGTCTGGATTCTTCTGGCAGTAAGCAGTCGCCGCGTAAGAGCTCTTGGTTTGAGGGCGTTAAATCCTTTTTTGATGATATGAAAAGTTAGCGGTCATTTTGGTTGATCATTAAAAATTGATTAAGCGTTATTGGTGATCAACCTACGTTTAACTTAATCGCGGTAAGATAAGCCTTTCGCGATTTCACCCACTGGATAGTGAGCATGATAAAAATTGCAGTGACCGGAGCAGCCGGTCGAATGGGTAAAACCCTTATTGAAGCCTTGGCTAGTTCCTCTTCGGCCCAATTGACCGTGGCTATTGAGCATCCGTCTAGCTCGCTGATTGGTGTAGATGCTGGCGAAGTTGCAGGTATTGGCAAATCCGGTGTCGCTATTGGCGCTGATTTGGCTGCCGTTGTGGCCGATTTTGATGTGCTTATCGACTTTACCGTACCAGCAGCGACTATTGCTAATGCGCAAATTTGCGGTGCGAATCAAAAGGGCATGGTCGTGGGAACGACTGGCTTTGATGAGCAGCAAATGGCAGCGCTGCATGCGGCAATAGCACCTATCGCTATTGTCATGGCAGCTAATTACAGTGTTGGTGTTAATCTTTGCTTTAAGCTCAGCAGATTGGCGGCAGAAGTAATGGGTGATACTGCCGATATTGAAATTATTGAAGCGCACCATCGTCATAAAGTGGATGCGCCATCGGGTACTGCCTTGAAATTAGGCCAGGTAGTGGCTGATGCAACCGGTCGAGATTTAGATAAAGTGGCGGTTTATGGGCGTGAAGGCCAGACTGGCGCGCGTGATCAAAAAACCATTGGTTTTGCGACTATTCGGGCTGGTGATGTGGTCGGTGACCATACAGTGCTATTTGCTGGTGAGGGTGAGCGCGTTGAAATTACGCACAAAGCGAGCTCGCGCATGTCTTTTGCCTCGGGTGCTGTGCGCGCAGCAGGTTGGTTGGCTGAGCAGCCGGCGGGTTTGTATGATATGCAGGATGTTTTAGGGCTTCACTAGTCCTTTAACTGGGGGCGAGCGCCTCTTAGTAATACAGCCACTAAAAACGCGGCTGTTGATTGTTAAAATTGCCGCTAAGTATTATCGTTTGGGTAGATTGGGTGCGTGGCAAGCTGAATTCAAAGAGTGTCAGACTGAATTTAAAGCGAAGAGTGGTTTTTATTCGCTGCAGTGACAATTTCAGCTACATAGTCATAGACACTGCAGCCCATTTTCCTTAAACTTCCGCGCCAACTCAGGTAGGGTTAAAAGTGATGTATTGGTTGATTGGCAAGCCATTTAACATCCGTTAGCCATTTCGATGCTGCCGTAAAAATATTTCATGTCGCGATGCCAATATCGCTTTTTTTGGGGAATTATTTTGTCGTTCTGTTCCGCAGTACTCGCGCTAGAAGATGGGAGTGTGTTTCACGGCACAGCTATTGGCGTTCCAGGTGTTGCGGTTGGCGAGGTCGTTTTTAATACAGCAATGACTGGTTACCAAGAGATCCTCACCGACCCTTCTTACGCTAGACAAATAGTCACTCTTACTTACCCTCATATCGGTAATACCGGCACCAATAGCGAAGACAATGAGTCTGATCGCGTTTGGTCGGCGGGTTTAGTGATTCGTGATTTGCCATTAGTGGCCAGTAACTTCCGTTCTGAGCAAGATCTTGCTTCATTCTTAAAAGAAAACAACGTTGTCGCTATTGCTGATATCGATACGCGCCAGCTAACGCACGTGTTGCGAGAGAAAGGCGCACAAGGTGGTTGTATTTTAACCTCCGATGTCGCCATTACTGCCGATGACGAAGCGCGTGCCATTGAGCAAGCTAAATTGTTTGCTGGCTTAAAAGGTATGGATTTAGCTAAAGAAGTCAGTTGCACGCAAAATTATGCGTGGAATGAATCTGTATGGTCGTTGACCGAAGGTCACACCACGCCAGATATTGCTAAACAGCCTTATCATGTTGTCGCTTACGATTTTGGTGCTAAGCGCAATATCTTACGCATGTTAGTTGAGCGCGGCTGTAAGTTAACTGTTGTGCCAGCGCAAACACCTGCTGCCGATGTCTTAGCATTAAAGCCCGATGGTGTTTTCTTATCGAATGGCCCCGGTGATCCAGAGCCCTGCGATTATGCGATTGCGGCCATTAAAACTATTTTAGATGCCAACTTACCGATATTCGGTATTTGCTTGGGTCATCAGTTATTGGCGTTAGCCAGTGGTGCACAAACGGTGAAAATGAAGTTTGGTCATCATGGTGCTAACCATCCAGTCCAAAACTTAAATGATGGCACGGTATTAATTACCAGCCAGAACCACGGTTTTGCTGTTGATGAAGCCAGCTTGCCAGCAACACTGCGAGCCACGCATAAATCATTGTTTGATCAATCGTTGCAGGGTATTCATCGAACGGATAAGCCAGCGTTTAGTTTTCAGGGACACCCTGAGGCGAGCCCAGGACCGACCGATGCCGCACCGTTATTTGATCATTTTATTGAGCTAATGGCTCAGCACTCTTCACTCTAGACTCTAGGTAGACAAGCGCTAACCATGCCAAAAAGAACCGACATAAAAAGTATATTGATTTTAGGCGCTGGGCCTATTGTGATTGGTCAAGCCTGTGAGTTTGATTATTCTGGCGCGCAAGCGTGTAAGGCATTAAGAGAAGAGGGTTACCGGGTTGTTCTGGTTAACTCTAATCCAGCCACCATCATGACGGATCCGTCGATGGCCGATGCCACGTATATCGAGCCGGTTGAGTGGCGAACGGTTGCTAAAATTATTGAAAAAGAAAGACCTGATGTCGTTTTGCCGACCATGGGTGGGCAGACAGCATTGAACTGTGCGCTCGACTTGGCGCGTGAAGGCGTGTTAGAAAAGTACAATGTAGAAATGATAGGCGCGACACGAGACGCTATCGATAAAGCCGAAGATCGCAACCTGTTTGATAAAGCCATGAAAGCGATTGGCTTAGATACACCACGTTCAGATATTGCGCACACCATTGAAGAAGCGCATGCCGTTCAAAAAACCTTAGGCTTTCCCGTTATTATTCGACCTTCATTTACGATGGGTGGATCAGGCGGTGGTATTGCGTATAACTCAGAAGAGTTTGAAGAAATTTGTAAGCGCGGCCTAGATTTGTCGCCGACTAACGAATTATTGATTGATGAATCACTAATTGGTTGGAAAGAATATGAAATGGAAGTTGTGCGTGACAAAAACGACAACTGTATTATTGTTTGTGCCATCGAAAACTTTGACGCCATGGGCGTGCATACCGGTGATTCGATTACCGTAGCACCGGCGCAAACGTTAACCGATAAAGAATATCAAATTATGCGTAACGCCTCGTTGGCGGTATTGCGTGAAATAGGTGTGGAAACGGGCGGTTCAAACGTACAGTTTGGTATTTGTCCTAAGACAGGCCGCATGGTCATTATTGAAATGAATCCGCGCGTTAGCCGCTCTTCGGCTTTGGCGTCTAAGGCGACAGGTTTTCCGATTGCGAAAATCGCTGCCAAGCTTGCTATTGGTTACACCTTAGATGAGCTGCAAAACGATATTACAGGTGGCACAACACCTGCGTCGTTTGAGCCTGCCATCGATTATGTTGTTACTAAAATTCCACGTTTTACTTTTGAAAAGTTCCCTGCCGCTGCGCCTGTGTTAAGTACGCAGATGAAGTCGGTTGGCGAAGTAATGGCTATTGGCCGTACTTTTCAAGAGTCGATGCAAAAAGCATTGCGCGGCTTAGAGGTTGGCGTTTCTGGTTTTGATCCTATTGCCGATTTAGACAGTGCCGATGCCTTGGTAGAAATTAAGGCGCAATTACAGACCCCGGGTCCCGATCGCGCTTGGTATGTTGGCGATGCTTTCCGTGCTGGTTTAAGTGTTGAGGAAGTTTATGAATTATCAGCCATTGATACTTGGTTCTTAGTTCAGATAGAAGATTTAATTAAAGACGAACTAACACTGGCTGAAAAAACCTTAGCAGATGTTGATGCTGGATATATGCGCGCGCTTAAGCGTAAAGGCTTTGCCGATAAGCGTTTAGCTGATGTGTTGAAATGTTCTGAAACCGAAGTGCGTACTACGCGTTTAGGTTTTGGCATTAAGCCAAGCTATAAACGTGTTGATACTTGTGCCGCTGAGTTTGCTAGTGACACTGCTTATATGTATTCGACTTACGAAGAATTCTGCGAAGCCGCACCGTCTAATCGCGATAAGATTATGGTGTTAGGTGGCGGTCCCAACCGAATTGGTCAGGGCATTGAATTTGATTACTGCTGTGTTCATGCTGCTTTAGCGATGCGTGAAGACGGTTATGAAACCATTATGGTTAACTGTAACCCTGAAACGGTTTCTACCGATTACGACACTTCAGACCGCTTATATTTTGAGCCGGTTACTTTAGAAGATGTGTTGGCAATTGTTGATATTGAAAAGCCGAAAGGCGTGATTGTGCAGTTTGGTGGCCAGACGCCGCTAAAATTAGCGCGTGATCTTGAGGCCGCTGGCGTGCCGATTATTGGTACTTCGCCAGATGCTATTGATATGGCAGAAGATCGTGAACGCTTTCAGAAAATGATTCAAAAGCTGGGTTTGTTGCAGCCGCCGAATAAAACGGTTAGATCGAGTGAAGCGGCTATTGATGCGGCAAATGAGATTGGCTATCCGTTAGTTGTTCGTCCTTCGTATGTGTTGGGCGGTCGTGCTATGGAAATCGTTTATAGCGAAGAAGAGTTAATGCGCTATATGAAAGAAGCGGTGCAGGTATCTAACGAAAGCCCTGTATTGCTTGATCACTTTCTTAATGCCGCGATTGAAGTTGATTTAGATGCGGTGAGTGACGGTGAAATTGTTGTTATTGGTGCAGTGATGCAGCATATAGAACAAGCGGGCGTTCACTCGGGTGATTCAGCCTGCGCGTTGCCACCGTATAGCTTGTCCGAAAAGCATCAAGAAGATATGCGCGTTATGGTTAAGGCCATGGCGATGGAATTAAAAGTGGTTGGCTTGATGAATGTCCAGCTAGCGATTCAAGATGATGATATTTATGTTATTGAAGTGAATCCTCGTGCTTCGCGAACGGTTCCGTTTGTTTCTAAGTGTATTGGTGTGTCTTTGGCTAAAATTGCTGCGCGCTGTATGGCGGGTACCAGTTTAGTCGATCAAGGATTCACTACTGAGCGTATTCCGGCTTTTTCTAGTGTTAAAGAAGCCGTATTCCCGTTTGCTAAATTTCAAGGTGTTGATCCTATTCTTGGGCCAGAAATGAAGTCGACTGGTGAGGTAATGGGTTCTGGTCTTACTTTTGGTGAGGCTTTTGCTAAGGCGCAATTAGGCGCCGGTGAAGATTTACCCAGAGGCGGAACCGCATTTCTAAGTGTGCGTGATGTCGATAAGCCAGGCTTATTAACCGTTGCGAATGATTTAATTGCTTTAGGGTTTGATATAACTGCAACAAAAGGCACTCAAAAGGCGTTAGCTGCTGCCGGTATTGATTCTGCATCGATCAATAAAGTGCAAGAAGGTCGTCCGCATATTGTTGATGCGATTAAAAACGGTGATATTAATTTAATTATTAATACTACTGAAGGTCGAAAGGCTATTGCAGATTCGTCGACTATTCGTAGTTCGGCATTGCATAAAAAGGTTTACTATACGACGACATTAGCAGGTGCTAACGCCCTGTGTATGGCGCTTAATGTGACTGATGAAATTTCCGTGAATCGCTTGCAAGATCTGCATAAAACTTAGATTAGTCTTGTTGCATTAGCTAGATTAAGTCCATTCTGAATGAAAGGTATTTAACAATGAAACGTGTTCCCATGACTGTTCAAGGCGCAGCCGCTTTAAAAACTGAATTGGATCGACTTAAAAAGGTTGATCGTCCGGCCATTGTTAAATCGATTGCCGAAGCGCGCGAGCACGGCGATTTAAAAGAAAATGCTGAATATCATGCGGCGCGTGAGCAGCAAGGTTTTTGCGAAGGGCGCGTTCAAGAGATTGAAGGCAAGCTTGCTGATTCACAAATTATTGATATTCATTCAATTGCTGAAACCGGTAAGATCATTTTTGGTGCAACGACAACGATTATTAATGTTGAGACCGATGCAGAAGTAACTTATCAAATTGTAGGGGAAGATGAAGCAAGCGTTAAACTGGGAAAAATCTCTATAACCTCTCCCATAGCGCGAGCGTTAATTGGCAAGGAAGTCGGTGATGTTGCGGTTGTTCATGCGCCAGGCGGTAATGTTGAATATGAAATTGATTCGATAAAACATGTGTAGTTAATTCGGTGAGGTATGTGTAGTTAGTAGGTAACGGTTTTAGTAAGTAGTTATTACTATGCCGTTTTTTTTTGCATGTACTTCTTATATAAATTTTATGCATGAACTTTATGCTTAAAACTGATGTGTGATCCCTCCCTTTTTTACTCACTATAAAAACATGTTTCTTTAGTGATTAAAGTAAAATTTTTTTACATTTTTTTGTGATCTAGTCGCGATATTTTTTAATTACTTATTTTACGAATAAAGCTGCTCACTTTATAATCAAATAATCTAAAAATAGTGATAAAACCGATGTGCGGGGTTGACTGCTTCTCGCTTATCGTCAATGATTCGTTTCGAAATAACTAAAAAAATTAGTTCAACTTTTTCTACCTCTAACAGATCTTGATTTTCGTTATATAACTTTAATATATCCGCACAAGCATGCGGTCTGCGATTGTCACTTTTCTGTTTAATTAAAAGTCTGAATTTGTATTTTCTAATATCGTTTTCACAAACGCTAAAAATAATTGTAAAGGTATCCTTATGTGCTTACGTACGCTGGCTAAATTCTGTGCTACTGGTCTGTCTGTTCTCGTTCTATCTGCTTGTGGTGGGAGTGGTTCTAGCTCTAACTCTGACTCTACTGCGCCTGAGACTGGCAACACGATTAGTGTTTTCGGTTCTGATGGCCCAATGGCGGGTGCTGATGTCTTTGTTTATGATTTGCAGGCGTTTATGGAAGGTGGGCCAGAGTCTGAGAATTTACTTGCTGCTCCAGCGACCACTGATCCAGTTACCGGATTAGCTGATAATTTAGAATTATCGTTAGATGCAGGTATCGGTCCTTTCGTAGTGGGTATTTTTGCTAATGAGGCAACCACCGATTTATCTACAGGTGAGCCGCCGATTATTGGACAATTGTTCACGGTAGTCACCACGTTAACGGCCGATCGTTTTTATGCAACGCCATTAACAACAGCCGCAACACTATTTGTAGTGAATGCTAGTGGACTAGCTGAGGGGCCTGGCGGCTCAATAAGTAATGATGGTTATATTGCCGGCTTAGATGAAGGCCAGCGATTAGCTAAAGCCTACTTGGGTTTTGGTATGGATGCAGATATCGACGTTTTTACAACGCCACCAGTACTTGATGAGACAACAACGACTCTTGAGTTGCAACAGCAGGTTGCTCAATACCGTGGTGCTAACGAAGCTTTAGCCGCGGTTTTAGAGGGGCTAGGTGGCCCGGTAGATTTTGAGTTCTTCTTTGGTTTGTTTCAGAACGAAGTGCTTGATGACACTACGCTAATTGATGCGATACAAGCGTTTACCTTTGCTGATATTACTAATCGTCTTGCTAATACGTCTATTACCTCTATTGCAGCTCTGCTTGATGCGGACGCGACAACTTTAGCGGATTATACTGTTGATGCAGGTGTTAATGCTGCGCCAAGCAATGTTGTTGATTCAGATGCCGATGGCGCTAATAACGTTGATGATGCTTTTGATTTTGATTCATCAGAAACCGCGGATTCGGATTTAGACGGTGTTGGTGATAATGCTGATGCGTTTCCAAATGATGCAACTGAGACAGCTGATTCTGACTTAGACGGTGTTGGTGATAA
>CAXAHI010000010.1:0-37412 GCA_963968645.1 uncultured Gammaproteobacteria bacterium
GATTCTTTTCGTAATCTGTAAATCTCCTCTCTGCTTCTCATTATTTTCTCATTATATTCTTACAGTTTTATTATTATATTTTTATGAGCGCATTAGGGCTAAATAAGGTGTTTCTATCGACCTGTTCGATGCATTTACCGACAACTTGGCCCGATTAGGCGTGTTTCTTGATAGGGCGGTTGTAGTAGGCATAGGTAAAATTATTGAACGAATAGCTTGACCCGCCGCTCTTCCTTCTCTATATATGTCGCCCTTCGTCGTAATGTCCATGGCCATTGCTGTCGCGATTGTTGTATTGAAAGCGCTCTTAACGCCTATGATCATTGAGAATACGTGCGACGAAGGCAATGTTGAGGTAGGCCTAAGGTCTTATCACATCATCAGTATCAGATATTAAGTATTAGATATTAAGTATTAGGAGTCAGGTGCAGCGTTTGCGCTTGATAACGACACATAGTCCACTTTTTAGGAAGTTATTATACGAATGGGTAAGTCACTCGTTATTGTAGAGTCTCCAGCGAAAGCTAAGACCATAAATAAGTACCTCGGCAAAGACTATATTGTTAAGTCTAGTGTGGGTCATGTCCGCGATTTACCGGTAAGCGGTAGCGGCAAACCTGTCGACCCTAAGGCGCGAGCTGCAGAAGCAGCGAAAACGCGAAAGCTATCGCCGGCTAAAAAGATTATTCATAAGGCCAAGAAAGCGCGTGAGCAGTTAGTGGCGAGAATGGGTATTAACCCTGCTAAAAACTGGGAAGCGAATTACCAAATTTTGCCGGGCAAAGAAAAGGTTGTCGATGAGTTACGTCGATTAGCTAAAGATGCTGACACTATAGTGCTGGCGACGGATTTGGATAGAGAAGGAGAGGCGATTGCCTGGCATCTACGCGAGATTATTGGCGGTGATGAATCCCGCTATCAGCGCGTGGTGTTTAACGAGATTACTAAAAAAGCCATTAACGCGGCTTTTGAGAAACCCGGTGAGCTTGATATGCACCGAGTCAATGCACAGCAAGCACGTCGCTTTCTTGACCGTGTTGTGGGCTTTATGGTTTCACCGCTGCTTTGGGCTAAAGTAGCCAGAGGTTTATCGGCTGGTCGAGTACAGTCGGTGGCGGCTAAGTTAGTTGCCGAGCGAGAGCGTGAAATTCGTGCCTTTATTCCTGAAGAGTACTGGGATTTATTTGCCGATTTAAACGGCAATGCTGGCGATATACGCATGCAAGTGACGCGTGCCAATGGCGAGAAATACCGTCCTACTAGTCAAGAGTTGAGTGATACGGCCTTAGCCAAACTCAAAGACGCTAACTTTGTTGTGTCTAAACGTGAAGATAAACCCACCACAACTAAACCAACTGCCCCTTATATTACTTCAACGCTCCAGCAGGCCGCCAGTACACGCCTAAGCTTTAGTGTTAAGAAAACCATGATGTTAGCCCAGCGTTTATACGAAGGCGGCTACATCACTTATATGCGTACTGACTCGACCAACTTAAGTGCCGATGCCATAGCGGATTGTCGCTCTCATATTGAGTCTAAATATGGTAAAGCGTATTTGCCAGAAAAACCCATAAGCTATAGCAGCAAAGAAGGCGCGCAAGAGGCGCATGAAGCTATTCGTCCTTCTAACGTAACCGTTATGCCAAGTGATCTCGATAAGATTGATCCCGATGGTGTGCGTTTGTACGAACTAATTTGGCGTCAATTTGTTGCCTGCCAAATGACAAAAGCAGAATTCACTAGCTCAAGCATTGTGGTTGAAGCCGGTGATTTCGAGTTGCGTACTCGCGGCCGAGTGATTCGTTTTGATGGTTTTACCCGTGTGCAAACACCTTTAGCCAAAAAAGAAGAAGATCGCTTGCTACCCGACTTTAAACAAGGTGATAACTTAAACCTTAAAGCATTAGATCCTAGTCAGCATTTTACTAAGCCGACGGCGCGTTATTCAGAAGCTGCACTGGTTAAAGAGTTAGAAAAACGCGGTATTGGTCGTCCATCGACTTATGCGTCAATTATTTCTACCATTCAAGATCGTGGTTATGTGCGTGTTGAAAACCGTCGTTTTTATGCCGAAAAAATGGGCGACATTGTTACTGAGCGACTCAACGAGAGCTTTGGTGATTTAATGGATTACGGCTTTACTGCCGGCATGGAAGAGAAGCTCGATGAAATTGCCGACGGTAAAAAGTCTTGGCATTCAGTTCTTGATGAGTTCTATAAAGGCTTTAGTGACAAGCTAGCCGTTGCGCAAGGTGAAGTAGACGATGGCGGTATGCGTCATAACGATCCGACTACGGTTGATGATGTTCGATGTCAGCATGTTGATTGTGAAGCGCGGCCTATGCAAGTTAGAACAGCGAGCACAGGCGTATTTTTAGGGTGTTCTGGTTACGGCTTGCCACCGAAAGAGCGTTGTAAGCAAACGGTTAATCTAATTTCGGGTGATGAAGTTGTTAGTGCCGATGCCGATGATGAAGCGGAATCTCGCTTACTGATTAACAAGCGTCGCTGTGCTAAATGTAACACCGCAATGGACAGCTACTTAATTGATGAAGCGCGTAAAATTCATATTTGCGGTAACAACCCCGATTGCGATGGCTACGAAGTAGAAGCCGGCCAATTTAAGATTAAAGGCTATGAAGGCCCGTTAATTGAATGTGATAAATGTGGCGAAGAGATGCAGTTAAAGTCTGGCCGCTTTGGTAAGTACTTTGGTTGTATGGCTGAAGAATGTAAAAACACGCGTAAGCTTTTACGCAGTGGCGAAGCGGCACCGCCGAAGATGGACCCAGTGCCAATGCCTGAGTTGGTCTGCAATAAAGTGGATGATACTTATATTTTACGTGATGGTGCTGCCGGTATTTTTCTTGCTGCCAGTCAGTTTCCGAAAAACCGAGAAACGCGTGCGCCTTATGTCGATGAGGTATTGCCGCATAAAGCTGCCATTGATCCTAAGTATCACTTTTTGATGGAAGGGCCGGTAACCGATACGGATGGTATTCGCGTGCAGATTCGTTATCAGCGAAAAACCAAGCAGCAATATTTAATGACCGACGTTGATGGTAAAGCCACTGGTTGGCGTGCTGATTTTGAAAATGGTGCTTGGCAGATTACTGAAAAGTCTGCACCTAAAAAAGCGGCCAAAAAACCGGCTAAAAAGAAAGCTAAAAAGAAAACCGTTAAAAAAGCGGCGGCCAAAAAAGCCACAGTCAAAAAGGCGGTTAAAAAGAAAAGCGACGCTAGCGATACATGATAGTGTTGTTAGCCAGGTTTGAGCTGTTTATTGCTTGTGCAGTTTCAGCTTGTGCAGTTCTAGATTGTGCAGTTCTAGATTGGACAGCGGTATGATGGATAGAGTGGCGCTAGGTAAGATCAATCAAGCGCTGTATTTTGCCCGGTTACAGTCCGACAGTGCTCGTGCATTAGTGACCAACGCCGCTAGTGAGCCAAAATTTTTTCGTCAACAGCAGCAGTGCTTTTTAGAGGCCTCTGCTGATTGTTTGTTTAGAGCGGTTTACTTTTTAGCGATTGAGTTGCTTGATAAAGGGACGCTGCGCAGTGAGTTGATTCAGCAGCCCAATCAGCTGCTAAACCGTTTAAGATTAGCCTACCAAGAAACGCCCATTCCTGAAGTGAATAGCCTTATTCAGGCACTTGAAGACCCTCATTTACTCGCCTCTTTGTTGAGTGCGAGACAGATAATTTGGTCACATAACACGGTTCGTCAGGCGGTAGCGAAAGACGCTATTGCGGTGGTCGACTTATCGCTGTCTGTCGATAGCTGTGAGCGCTGGCAGCAGTTAATTGCTGAATTAGTCTTGAAAGTACAAGGCACTAGCGCCGAATTCTAGTGTGCGTCGAGTTTAGCGATATCCTAAAAGGGCTAGCTTTTAAGATTAGTTGGCTCTGGCTACACCGTTTATCTATTCCCAATCCGTTTAGCTACTGTAAATAATTCTGATAAATGTTAGACTAGCCGCTCTTTAAAGCAGTGAGGTTGTCAGTGTCTTCTTTTCTTGAAATCGTAGAGTTAGTTAACGGTGATATCGTTTTGCAACGTGCAGACGGTGATGGTGAGGCGTTGATGACGATTCGCTTTTCGGATGAGTCGAAAGACTATATGCCGAATGGCCGTTTAGAAGTGGCTAAAGCGATGATTCATGCGGGTATTGAGACGGCTTCAGAAATGCAGTTTGTAAGATCTGACATTGATGATGATGAAATGGAAGTCGACTCTCCTAGAGTGCTTCACTAATATTTTTTGGTAAAGGTTTTTATCTACCTTGTGCTAAAGCTCTTCAGCTTCACATTCAAATTCATAATAATCTTACACAAATCCTTTTCTTATTGGCGTTGCTTGGCGGTTTAACGGCTGCCTAGCGACGAATAACGCCGACACTTAATCCTTCAATAGCAAAGAACTGCTCGCGTAAATCCACTTCAATCACATTAAATTCTGGGTTCTCTGGCTCTAGATGAACTAGATGTTTGCTACGCGTTTTACGCAGTCGTTTAACGGTGACTTCTTCGTCAACGCGGGCAACAATAATGTCGCCATTATTGACTTCGGTTGTTTTGTGCACGGCAAGCCAATCGCCGTCATAAATGCCAACATCTTGCATACTTTCACCAACCACTTGCAGTAAATAGTCTGCTCTAGGTCGAAAGAAGCTGGGTGATATATCGCAATAATCATCGATATGTTCTTGGGCTAAGATGGGGCTACCGGCTGCTACGCGGCCAATTAGGGGCAGGCCATTAGGCGTTTCATCAATAAGGCGGATACCGCGAGAGGCACCGGGGATAATTTCAATAGCGCCTTTTCTGGCAAGTGCTTTTAAATGTTCTTCGGCGGCATTGGCTGATTTAAAGCCAAATTCTTTAGCAATGTCGGCGCGGGTAGGAGGAAATCCTGTATCTTGAATATGCGACCGAATGAGCGAGAGTATTTGCTGTTGTCTAGCGGTTAATTTCATTCTTACACCTATAGATTGGGCTTTCGCCTCACAATGTATGATCAAGTTATTCAGTTGCTGCTTTTTAGGGTGGTAGCAACAAATAACTGTTTAAATGCACAGTATGTAATTATATCCAGCTTTTAGGATAGAGCAAGTGCTTTGGCGGTTTTCTTTTTTGGGTGTTTTTTGGACATGGGGCGTTTACCGCACCAAAATTGGACAAAATACCAATGGCTGAGCTATAACTATAAAGGCGTTTATGTGTATCCTGCATTTTGCTAAGTTATTGATCTGAATACGGCAACGTGTCTTTAAGTATATTTACTTAGATAATAATTGTGTTGCAGATTTTAATATAATTAATAAATACGATTCAAAGAACCGGTGCTTAACAAAACCTATCTCAACCTAGGCTTACTTAGGTTTACCTTAGGCCTTGTACTTAGGTTGGATTAAACAGTAGCAAAGTGTAATGATGTTACCGGTAACTTTGATTTTTTAACCTTCCATTTTGAGAGTATAAAAACGTGTCAGCTATTTGTCCTAAATGTAATGAAAGTGCCATGCCAACTTGGAAGAAGGCTTTTTTAAGTCCACTTGCTGCGATGCCTTGTGATGCTTGTGATGCGGAACTGCGTGTAACTTGGAATTCTTATTTAAAGGCTATTGCGCTGGGAAGTATTATTTTCTTATTGGGCTATTTACAATTTGAAGAAGGTTCCTTAAATCAATATCTTACTTTTGGTGTTGGTTTTGTGTTGATGCTTGCTGGCCAAATTTATTTTATGCCTATTGGTTTAGACAAGGCTGGTTTAGATAAGGCCGATTCAGAAGCAGCAGAAACAGCTGATAAAGCGTCGGAGCAAGACTCCAACTAAAAACGGTCGTTAATATTCGTCTTGATTAAAAGAGTCGTTGTGGAAAAGAAAAAGCTATTTATTATTTATCATAGCCAATCAGAAACGACGACTCAGTTAGTCGACGCAGTTGCTGCCGGTGCCGCATTAGAACCTGAAGTTGAGTTAATTGTTAAGCGGGCTTTTGATGCGGATATTAAAGACCTCGAATGCGCGGATGCCATACTCTTTGGCACGCCAGAAAATTTCGGATATATGTCGGGAGCATTAAAAGATTTTTTTGATCGTACCTTTCATGCTGCCCAACCCTTACAGCTATGCACTCCTTATGCGTTATTGGTTAGCGCTGGAAATGATGGTAGTGGGGCGGTCAGAGAGGTTGATAGAATATTAAAAGGTTATCCGATGAAAAAGGTTGCCGAACCTTTGGTAGTTAAAGGCAAGGTCGACGCCGACGCCCTAGAGGCTTGCAGGACCCTTGGTCAGACCATGGCTTCTGCTTTGCAGCTAGGGATTTTTTAATGTCGGTTCTTATCCATTATCCTCAATAAAAATTAAAGCTGTTTAATATTCAGGTTTAAAGAATCACACACTTTCTTGTAGTTAGCTTCTTCCCCTTTATGTGAAATCACACCAATGCTCGCTTGCTCTGGGCGTAAGTATTTTTCTGCTACCCGCTTTAAATCGGCTTGAGTCACGTTTAATACCGCATCTCTAAAGGCGCTATGGTATTCAGGTGTGCGACCAAATAGGTTGTTATGAAAATGCAGCTTAGCTGTGCCCGCTGGTGATGAAGGTTTATCCAAAGAGCTAATAACCCCTAAAATCGCTTCCTCTACGACGCGCCATTCATGATCTTTTTCTAATAACCACGCGATAGATTTATCGAAGTCATCCAGCGTTTCGCCAAGGCGTGGATCACGATAAGAGTAAAAGCGGAAAGCCGCAATGCTCGAATCTTGACTGGCACCGCCGCCATAGGCGCCGCCTTGTTCACGAATAGTGGTGTGCAAAAAGCCATTGCGTAATACGCCGCCCAATACGGTGAGTGCTGGTGCATCTTGATGACCGCCATTAACCGTTTGATAGGCTTTGGCGCAAAAGTTGACCTGCGTATTACACAGCCATAACTCACGCGTATTTTCTCTAATTGAAGGCAAAGAAAATTGGCTATTGGTTGCCGGTGTTTGGTCTTTCCACAGTTTTTCGACCTGCGACAAAATGCCGGCAGAGGCTTGCTCTTCGCCAACAATTAAAAACTGCTGTGGGTTGCTAATAATCGCTTGATGAATGCCGCTTAATGATTCCGTTAGCGCATTTAACGATGCAGGGTTTTCAAGTGAGTCATCAAGTGCTTTTAGATTCTGTATGCCAAGAATGCCGCTGCTGGCATGACTAAGCTTAGCAGTGGGGCTAAAGCCTTGTGAGGCTAATGCCATTGCTAAGCTATGACCGTTACCTGTGACGGACTGTTCAGCGCGCGCTCGCGACTGTGCAATGAGTTCACGAATACGTTGTGGCTCATCAAAGCGGGCGTGTTGATACGTTTGATAGAGTAAGTCACTAATGGCATCGTTATGAATATTTAAGCCTTTAGCTGAAAGTGTAAAACAGCCGCTAACGTTTTGTTCATTGTTGAGGTCACTTCGAATACTGCTATGCGCACTGATACCACCGCATACCTGTGTTTGCCAGTTTTGCGTGGCGAGGTAATCTTTACTGCCCACACCTAAGTCGGTGAGTACTCGGTTATGAATACCGAGTAATGAAGATTGCTGTTCATTCAATGCGGGTAGCTGTGTTATGACTTGCTGGTAGCTAAGACCATTGGTGCCTTGAGGGTAAAAGGTGGCCGAACGTTTGGCTATTTGCTGATTTGAAAAAACAGGAACATCCGTTACTGGCGGAATATCACTTAAATCCACTTTAGGTAAAATTTCAGGATCATCATCAACGGTTTGACGCTCTTTAAGTGCTGCTGTCGTGGTAATGATGTTTTGTTTTTCATCTTCAGTTAGCGTGGCTTTAATGGCCGCTAGTTTTTGCTTTTCTTCTTCAATACGTTGCTGGCTAAGCTTGGTATCGGGCGTCATTACTAATGACACTCTATGTTGATTGTCTATTAAAAGTCGCTTAACTAACGATTTAATAAAGTCTGGATCTTGAATCGATTCGCGTAGCTGAGTCAGTATAGGATCAATGTTTAATGCGGCTGCAGCATCACCACGATGAATGGCGGTAGGCAGGCAAGAGAGCATTATTTGTAGGCCGTAGGGATAACCACCACCGCCGACTTCACGTTGTTGTAATTCTAGCTGGTCGAGTAATGCGGTCATGCGCTCTGTATCAACGCCATTGTCGGCCACGCCTTGTAGGGCATTTAAAACCAGAGCTTCTAGTTGCTTCAGTTTATCTTCGCTGCTGCCTTCAACGCCGCAGACAAAGACCATTTCTAAGCCTGAATCATCCATGCCACACAATGGCGATGGGGCTGTACCTAGATCGGTAGTTTCTAGTGCCAGCTGCAGCGGCGATGCGCTGTTTTCAAATAATACCGCAGAGAGTAAATGCGTAGACATAAGCTCAAGAGGGTCACGAATATTACCTAATACCCAAGCCATCACTAAATGGGTTTTATCGCCTTTGGCTTCTTCTTCTGAAATTGGAAATTGTTTTGTGACTCTAATGGCATTATCAAATTTATCTTGCAGAGGCACTTCGATGCGCTTGTTTAACGGCGCAAAATGTCTGAGTGCGAATTCTTGAATTTTAAACTGGTGCTCTTTAGCGCTAATATCGCCAAAGGTCACAAAGGTGGCATTGTCAGGGTGATAATGGGTTTTATAAAAATCTTGTAATTGCTCATAGCTTAAGTCAGTAATATTTTCTGGTTCGCCACCGCTATTAACACCATAAGTGGTATCGGGAAATAATGATTCGCCAACGGCTTGCCAAAGCTGCGAAGAGATAGAGCTCATCGCGCCTTTCATTTCATTAAAGACAACACCTTTAAATACTAAGTCGCTATCTGGATTGTTAGGCTCTTCAAACTCTAAGCGGTGGCCTTCTTGAGAAAAATCGAGAGGGTCCAGTCGAGCAAAAAATACCGCATCCAAATAAACTTCTAACAAGTTGTTAAAGTCTTTCTTATTTTGGCTGGCAAATGGATACGCTGTCCAGTCTGAACTGGTAAAGGCATTCATAAACGTATTCAATGAGCGGCGAATCATCATAAAGAAGGGGTCGCGTACCGGAAAACGTTTGCTGCCACATAAACTGGTGTGCTCTAAAATATGCGCCACACCTGTTGAGTCGGTAGGCACGGTGCGCAGTGCAACCATAAACACGTTTTCGTTATTGTCCGACGCTAAATGAATATGTCGCGCACCGGTAGTGAGGTGCTCATATTCTTCATACTGAATATTGAGTGATTCAATGGTCGTGGTTTTAACTAATTTAAAAGCGGATACGTCTGCGTTCATAAGCGTGTGATTCTATTTCCGTGAATGAGAAGTAAGGGTTTTAGCGTTAAGCTTTTTTTACAAATTCTGATTTTAATTTCATGGGACCAATGCCATCAATTTTGCAATCAATATCATGGTCGCTATCAACCAGGCGAATATTTTTAACTTTAGTGCCCACTTTAACCACCAGAGATGTGCCTTTGACTTTGAGGTCTTTGATGACGGTGACTGAATCACCATCGACTAATGGATTGCCATTAGCATCTTTAATTTGCAGTGTATCTTCAGCGTCGTTAGCGCTGCTATTCATTGACCATTCATGTCCGCATTCTGGACAGATCAATAAATCTCTATCGGCATAGCTATAAGGTGATTCGCATTTAGGGCAGGGAGGAAGCTCGCTCATAAAATCAGTGTTTCTTCTTGTCTTGGTAGTTTGATAGAAAAAGTCATTATTGCACTTACGCTTAGCTTATTAATAGGAACAGTAAAGGGTTAGCTGTTCAATCTGTCAGTATAACGGCTTTTTGAGCTTCGCCAAAGCGCTGGTATGAGTTTAACGCTTACTGGCCAGCTGGCTTTTGAATGAGCTCTATCTCATAGATACGCTGCCAGTATTTACCTGTAATTAAGAGTCGCTGGTTCTTAGCATGCCAGGCTATGCCATTAGCCACTTCGCTAGTGCCGGTTTTTTGCTCATGCGCAATAATCCGACTTAGGTCGATAAGACCTGTGGTTTGGCCATTTGTGGGGTCAATAATGGCGATATATTGGCTTTGCCAAATATTGGCCAATATACAGCCATTGACCCATTCGAGCTCATTGAGGTTCTTTAAGGGGCGGCCAAGATAAGTGACATTAAGGGTGGATTCTACTGCTAACGAGATTGGGTCGCGAAAGCTAAGCTGCGCAGAGCCATTGCTGTTAATTAAAAACTGATTGTTATGTGTTAGGCCCCAGCCTTCACCTGAGAGAGTTTGCGTCTGTAACAAGGAGAAATCAGGCAATGAGTAGCGGTAAACGTTTCCCGATTTCCATGTCAGTTGAATTAATTGTTGATTCCATATCGTGGCGCCTTCGCCAAAGACGTTTTTATTCAGCGCTAACTGTTTAATGGTCTCACCGGTGTTGAGATCTAACTGGCTAATAGTCGATTGGCCATAATGACCGGTCGATTCAAAGAGTTGTTCTTGGTGGTAAATAAGCCCTTGGGTAAACGCATTACTGCGATGGGGATAAGTGTTGTGAACTTTAACCTGCCAATTGATCGGTGCAGGTTTAGCCGCAGCGGTATTCACTTTATTGCAGTTTATTGATGAGGCGTTATTGTTTTGTACATAATGGCTTGCTACATAATTGTCTGCTGCATAAGAAGAGGCTTGTCCGCAGACAATGACGAACATGAATAAAAGATAGCTAGGTGATTTCGAAAAAATCATAGACTTATGTGCCGCGAATTAATTGACGCACCAAAAAGCGTGCGGGGGCAATACTTTGTCGCAGTTTATCACCTATGGGCATAGGGCTGCCTTCAATTTGTGCCAGTAATATTTCGGCGGCTAGCGGGGCAGTGGTATAGCCGTGCGAGCCAAAGCCGGTGCTGACATAAAGGCCTTCTTCAAGCGCAGCCATTGTTTTTGGGGTTTGCTTGGCATCTTTTTTTAAGCAGGCAAATTGCTGCTTAAAAACTTCTGCTACGGGTATCGGGCCAACAATGGGTAAGTAGTCAGGTGCTACACAGCGAAAACCAACGCGGCCTTCTAAAGCATCTGTGGACTGATTTTCTAGTGTTTTTCGCCAAGGCGAGTTATCGCTAAGCATAACCAATAGGTTATCGATATTGGTTTGGTGATCAGCGGCTAACACTTTGGGATTGTCATCTTTAATGGCATAAGTGGCACCCATCGAATGGCTGTCATTATGAGCGGGCGTTATGTAGCCGCGCTGACAAACCGCCATTTTTAAAGTACTGCTTGCCGGCGATAAGGGTAGTGTCGTGGTTTGTCCACGCATTGATCTTAACGGCAGCCATGCTGTTTTTTCAAATTGATGACTGATTTGACCAGTAGCAATCACCAGGATGTCGGCTGTCATACTATTCGCCATCGTATTATCTTTGCTGTTGTGACACTCAGCTGTCCAGCTGGATTGATGATGCTGAAGCGCGCTGACTTTAGTTTCACCGTAAAAGTGAATACTGGGATGCTCAGTTAATGCACGGCAAATGGCTAGGGGGTCTATCCAGCCAGATTCAGGGTAATGGATACCGTTATGATGAGTGCTAATGCCACTAAGCTGACTGGCTTGATCAGCGCTAATATTTTGGCGGGAGTAAGCTTCGGGATTCAATGCCAGCATCTCTTCACTCAGTTGCTCATCCAGCTTCAGCATGCCATTAAGGCCTTCCGCTAGCGTGCTATCACCAAGCCCTTGATAAAAGCGTGTGGCGTAGTGAAAGGCGGCTTCATGAAAGTCAGCAAGGTGTGATCGTTGCTGTGCTGTGCGAGCATAGAGAACGGCGCGCGCATTGCCAGAGGCTGCTCCAGCCACGGTTGTTTCGGCATCAATGAGTGATACTTGCCAGCCGCGTTGAGCGAGCTTGTACGCAATGGTACAACCAGCTATACCAGCGCCGATGACGATAGCGCTGCGTTGTTTCATGTTTAATGAAGGCGCAGATTGAGGGTTTTGATAATTAGTACGGTGTCGATAATAACAAGGGGATAAGCTGAAGTTTTTGCGCGAGCGCTTCTTGCTACTCATTGGTTTATCAGCGGCGTTAACCTTAGCTATTTCAGTGAGCTGCTGGCTATCAAAATGCGCCGTTAACATATCCCGCTTATGTTTGAAGCCTTTGGTTTTTTTTACCACAAAATGGTTGGCTCTGAGCTGGTCACACACTTGCCGCGCTACTGAAAAAGACGCAACGGTTGTGCCATCGGCGCTATACCTTGCTATCAACGTGAATAACGAATCTTGCCACATAATAGGATTTTTGGTCGGCGCATAGCCATCTAAGAGCCAGGCATCGACAATTAGACCGCTGTCAGTTGAATGGTCGCTTTTAATTGCATGATCTGCTGGATAGTATTCAAGTCGACTCAGGCATTCGGTGGCGTCACCCAGTAAAATAATCAGTTTAACGGGATGCTGAGTGTCACTATCAAAGCTCAGTAAATACTCGCCGCCAATAGGGTCGGGATATTGATTCAATAGTGCTTCGGCAAGCTGCGGGTAGGGGTTGTAATGCGCAATGCTTTTTTCGAGTGCCGCACGCGTTAATGGATAGAGTTCGGTAGTGTAGAAGTAAAGTGTTTTGGGTGCTTGATTACTGTCTGGCTCGCTATAGACTTTACGCCATAAATCCCAGCAGGCTAAAAAATTAAGCCCGGTACCAAAGCCGGTTTCGGCAATGACAAAAGGCCTACTATCAGTATCTTTTTGCCAGCGCTGTTCTAACTGATTGCCATTCAGAAAAACATGCTCACACTCTTCGGCACCTTGGCCAGCATAGTAATAGATATCATCAAAGCGGCAGGAGCGCAGGCCGCCGTTATCGTCAACGCTTAACTGCTGGCTGCTGGTGCAGCTTATGGCTTGGTTGTGATTGGCCAGACTCATTAATGACATCATCTTTTGAAGAGGGTTAAGCCCGTATGATACCTGTGGCGATGGTTAATGTCATACAATAGCGAGCAGTGCTTTAACCATGAATAATACGGTTAGCTGGTTTATCGATAATGAGTAGACGGTGATATGTCCATAGATGTAGAAGAAAAAATAACAGCCTGGCTTGAAGATGTTGTTCTTGGCTTGCAGCTTTGCCCATTTGCCCTTAAGCCGATTCGTGAAGCGCGGCATAGAACCTTTGTTAGTGATGCGGTTGATGCCGAGCGGGCATTAGTCGATTTAGAGCAGGAGTGTCAGCGGCTGGATAATACGACTGTTGAACAGCTAGAAACGACATTATTGGTATTGCCCAATATGCTGCAGGATTTTTATGACTTTAATGATTTTTTGTCTATCGCTAATGCGCTGCTAGATGAAGGCGGATGGCAGGGGGTTTATCAGCTTGCCAGTTTCCATCCTCGCTATCAGTTTGCCGGCACGCAGCCCAGCGACCTCGAAAATTTAACCAATGCAGCACCATTTCCCATTATTCATCTTTTGCGAGAGGAATCGGTAGAGCTTGCGGTTGAAGCTTATGAGGCGGTGGATGATATTCCATTACGGAATATCGCTAAGATGCAGAGCCTGAGTAAAGAGCAGCGACTGCGCTTATTTTCTTTCCTATTCAAAGAATAAAAGCTAATAATAACAGTGCTTAATAGTGAGGTTTTACAGAAGTTTTTTTGCTTCCCTGCCCAATATCGCACCAAGATGGCGCACTAATGGCTTGGCAAATATTAAAAATCGTAAAAAATGAAAAAGTTCAAATTAAAATCAGTTAAGACTGGCACCTAAGCTGTTTAGTTGTTACTTTTAATGCGAAGTTGAGATTGCGGGTTAGTTCCTAACACTTCTTCTTAGTTTCATCTAAGCTATGTAATAATAATTAATGTTTGTCTGCGTTCACGTTACTGTCAGGTCTTTCAAGGTTTTTAAAGACATAAAAACAATAAGTTCATATAAGGAAATAAAACAAGGAATTGATATAAGACAATAAGACAAATGATTTTTTTCTTCTAAGAGGTCCAATGCTATGAAAGGAATCATTTTTACTGAATTTATTGAGCTTGTTGAAACCGCGTTTGGTTTTGAGGTTGCTAATGCTTTACTGGATGGTTGTGATTTACCATCAGGTGGTGCATATACTACGGTTGGTACTTATGACCACTTAGAAATTCTTTCTTTGGTAGGCCAGCTGCAAAAGTTAACCGGCACGCCTGCCGCCGATTTATTTGAAACCTACGGTAAGTATTTATTCCCAAAGCTTGCCGAGCAAATGACAGCCATGTCATTAAAGTTTGATGGCGCTATAGATCTGCTCTGTTCGCTTGAAAGCATTATTCATAAAGAAGTGCTTAAACTGTATCCCGATGCCGAGCTACCATCGTTTGATATAGACAAAATCAATGATAAAGAAATACTCATGGAATACCGTTCATGTCGTCCTTTTGCCCATCTTGCAAAAGGGCTTATTGATGGCTGTGGCGATTACTATCGCCAAACGCTGACAGTATCAATGAAACATATCAATGCTGAACCTGAGTTTCATACGCTGATTTCTGTGAGGCAGTCATGAGTGACAATAATGTAGAGATAGAACTCTCGTATTTGCGCAAAAAAATTGGCCGCGAAAAAAATGCGCGTATGCAGGCAGAAGTGCTGCTAGAAAGTAAAAGTACCGAGTTGTTTGATATTAATAGGCGCTTGCAAGATGCCAATCAGCATTTAGATGTAATTGTTACGCGTCGAACCAAGGCATTAAAGGCCACGACTGAGCGGGTAGAGATTACTTCGGATGAGTTACAGAGTACCGTTAACCGATTAAATCTAGTGCTTGATATTGCTAATGCAGTGACTTGGCTTTTCAATGTTCGCAATCAGACGATGGATATAGCAGGTAAAAGCCAAAGTTTATTGGGTATTGAGCCAACTAAAGAGATACCTGCAGATGATATCTTGTCGCGCATTCATGAAAATGATCGTAAAGAGCTTATTGAAGGCTTAGATCTAGCTTTAAAAGAAGGTAAAGCAATAAAGCTTCGTTGTCGTGTGATGAGCCGAAACGGTACTTATCGATGGTTTTTAATTAACGGTGAGCTGAGTTCTTTAGGAGCTAAGCGATCGCTTTGCGTTATAGGTTCTTGTATCGAAATGCATGAGCAGGTAGAGCGAGAGCGTGAAGTTTGGCATATTGCTAACCACGACACTTTAACCGGTTTACCTAACCGTAATTATTTCGAAACTCAATTTTCTGCATTGGCCGGCGAAAGTTTTTCTTCGGGCGAAGGTTTTTCTGTGGCCTTAATTGACATTAATGACTTTACTCAAATTAATGATACTTATGGGTACCGCGCGGGTGATAGCGTGTTGCGAGACTTTGCCGACATTTTGAGAGGTTATTCAGAGTATACCTCTCATGTGGCGCGATTATCGGGTGATGAATATATTGTTATTTTCAAAAATAATATAGCCACTTGGTCGGCGCATGAGTTGTGCCAAAAACTTATTGATGAATGCGCCACCATGTCGATTCAAGATGGTGAGCGTTTAGGTTTAAGTTTATCGATGGGGCTTGCCGTTTTTCCTAAAGATGGCGGCGAGTTGGATGATTTAATGCAGTCGGTATATTCGGCGGTGCAGGTCGGCAAGCAGAAAAAACATATTGGTAGTAGCTGTGTGCTTTATAATGCGGCTATTGAGCGTGAGCGCTTTCGTGAAAAAGATATCCGCTCAGCGTTAAAGTCTGCTATTGAGAATCAGTCTTTTGATCTCGCCTTTCAGCCAGTTATGTGTAACCAATCACAGTCCTATGTTGGCTCCGAAGCACTTTTCCGCTGGCCTGATATGGGTGGTAAGTGGGGTATTCAAGAAGTGATTGATGTCGCTGAAAATAGCGGTTTAATTCTTGATATCGGTGAGCAAGTTATTGAGATGGCATTTGTAAAACTAAGCCGCTTAAGTGAATTAGGTATTAAGAAGTGGGTGGCTATTAATATTTCACCGTTGCAATTTCAGTTTCAAGATATCCCGCAAATAATATCTAAGGCGTTAATTAAATATAACGTTGAACCCGCAATGTTAGTGGTTGAGGTTACTGAAAATATTTTCTTAGAAAATATCACGCGAGTGGCGGCTATTCTTAACCAGTTGTCAAAAATGGGTGTAACTATTGCTATCGATGATTTTGGTTCTGGTTATTCAAGTTTGCGTTATGTGCAGATGTTGCCGATTGATAAAATAAAAATTGATAAAGCATTTATTGATAATGTCGGTTCAAGTGTTGAGAGCCAAGGCATTGTTAAAGCGGTTATCAATATGTCTCATTCTATGGGCTACAAAGTAGTCGCTGAAGGTGTTGAAACAGAAGGGCAGCTGGAGGCATTAAAAGATATGGGCTGTGATTATATTCAAGGTTACTATTTTTCTAAGCCGGTATCGTTTGATGAGTTAATACAGTTAGATGACTTTAGTAAAGGTACGCCACTGGTATTAAAAACCCACCTTGGCCGCACGCTATAGCTTTCATTGTTAAGGCTCTATTTATTTCAAGGCTCTAATTTTTGTTAAGGCTCTAGCGGTGCGGCTAATCTATCCTGCTTAATTGATTCTAATTAGACGATTGAATAGGGTTTATCACCTAAATGAATAATAGGCAGTTCTGCCGCTTCTATTGATACTTTTTCGCTGGGCGCTATAACGCCAGATTCTCCACTGGCAACGGTTTTGCCATGCTGATTTTTGATCACGCAGCTTAATGTCACCAGTTTAAGACGGTCTTGTTTTTCTTTAACGCTAATATGAATAGTTAGCTCATCATTAATAAAAACCGGCTTACTAAATTTAATGGTTTGGCTTCGGTAAATACTGCCTGGTCCGGGAAAATTCATAGCGACGGTGGCGGATATAAGCGCGCCGCAAAGCATGCCATGTGCGATAGGTTTACCAAAAGGAGTGCTGGCAGCATAATCTTCATCAAGATGAACGGGATTTAAGTCACCCGATAAGGCGGCAAACAATGTGATATCGTCAGCGGTAATGGTGCGTGAAACCGATACCGTTTGGTCTAGTGTAATGTCTTCATAACAATAGTTAGTAATAAGCGATGGGCTAGCAGTGGACACAAAAATTCCTCGATGGGTTGATGTTCAGTCAGTCATTTATTGCATTCATTCGATCGTTAAAAGAATGACAATAAGTTAATGATAAATAAAGAATGAAAGTATTACAGCAACTGCTAACGAAAAGTAGCCAATTTATTTGGATAAACCGTTTTTTATAGGTTTAATTTGTTCGCTTATTAAAGAATTGCTAGGTTATCTTTCTTTAAATTGCCTGCAGCTGCGGTTCAGGCTAACATGGTTAAAAAAATGATCCGGCAAACTGAGCAAGCTGAGAAAAATTAGCAAGCAAGGCGCTTTTAAGCTGGCCAACTTAAATCGATAGTTATTCGTAATCGTTAATTAAAGGTAATTGATGTGCAAATAAATGAAGCCATTACTGCATTGCAGCAACGCGTGAATATAGTCAGTACGATTGATGAAATAACAGACAGCCATTTGGCGCAGTTACTCACCGCTACCGCCGCTAAGCAGCCAGAAAATCTTGCCTTTACCAGCTTGGGTCATTCCATTAATTTTGCGCAGCTTAATGCGTTATCCGATGCCTTTGCTATTTATATTCAGCAGCACACCGATTTACAAAAGGGCGATCGACTCGCTATTCAACTACCCAATATCATTCAGTATCCGGTGGTTTTTTTCGGCGCAATAAAAGCAGGCCTTGTGGTGGTCAATACTAACCCACTGTATACCGAGCGTGAGTTAGTGCATCAATTTAATGACTCGGGTGCTAAAGCCTTAGTGGTGCTTGCCAATGTTGCGCACTCAGTACAAGACGTTATTCCTAAAACCGGCATTCGCCATGTTATTGTCACCGAGATTGCCGATTTACACGGTACCTTATCTCGCACCTTTATTAACTTTGCTATGCGTTATATTAAGCGTGCCGTGCCGGCGTATTCTATTCCTAATGCGTTAACACTGCGTGGCTGTTTAAAGCTAGGCCAAAAAGGTGAGTTTCAAGATCCGAATATTTCAGTGGATGATCTTGCGTTACTGCAGTACACCGGCGGCACGACAGGCTTATCAAAAGGCGCTATGTTGAGTCATAGAAGCTTACTGTCTAATGTTGCGCAGCAAAAGTTGTTATTTAAAGCTTTTGGCGCGCCCGATGATGAGCTTAACTCAACCGCTGTGTTGCCTTTGCCCCTGTATCATATTTTCGCCTGCTCAGCATGTGCCTTTTTGGTTAGCCAAGGGCGACATTGCTTGTTGATTCCTAATCCGCGTGATTTGCCTTCTATGGTTAAAACTATGTCGGCTTGGCCGTTTAGTGTGTTCTACGGTTTAAACACCTTATTTGTTGCCTTGTGCGCACGCGATGATTTTAAAGCCTTAGATTTCTCCAATTTGTCGATGACTGTTTCGGGCGGTATGGCTTTAACCCACGATGCAGCTCAACGCTGGCATGACACAACCGGTGTTGAAATTAATGAAGGCTACGGTTTAACCGAGACATCACCAGTGGTATCGATTAATACCGGTGGAGCAGGGCGTAAACTCGGTTCTATTGGTGTTACTGCACCCGGTACAGAATTAAAAGTTATTGATGGCGAAGGCAATGCCTTGCCTTGTGGTGAAAAAGGCGAGCTCTGTGTACGCGGCCCGCAAGTGATGCAAGGCTATTGGCAGCAGCCGGAAAAAAGTGCTGAAGTATTAAGTGCTGACGGCTGGTTTGCTACCGGTGATATTGCTGTTATTAGTGAAGATGGTTTTCCGCAGCTTGTTGACCGTAAAAAAGATATGATTATTGTTTCGGGCTTTAATGTTTACCCGAATGAATTGGAAAATGTTATCAGTAGCCACGAAAAAGTATTAGAATGTGCGGTTATTGGTGTTGCGGATGAACGTGCCGGCGAAAAAGTGAAAGTGTATGTGGTTAAGTCGGACCCTTCATTAACCAGCGAAGAAGTTATTGCCTATAGTCGCACGCAGCTAACAGCTTACAAAGTACCAAGTGTAGTTGTCTTTATTGACGACTTACCTAAATCGAATGTTGGTAAAATATTGCGCCGTGAATTACGTGATGCCGACGCCAGCAATAGTGCATGATTAATGATTTGAGCAAGTGAAACCAGCCATTACTGAATTACTTATTACAAACTTACCTATTTCAGACTTACCTGCGGCAGAGCAATTACCCGCCTGCCATAAAGCCATAGAGAAACTGTTAGGCGACGTATTGATTAGCGATCAATACGCGCTGCGTCAGCTGTTGCAAAAAATAGTATTGCGCGCCGATAAAGGCCAGCCTTTTACACAAGATGCGCAGCGTTTACTGGATAAAATAACCGCCTCATTAAAAACCGTTGCCCTGCGGAAAAACAGCTTTCCTCATATTCAATACCCGGAAGCTTTACCTGTCGCCGCTTGCCGCGACGAAATTGCAGAAGCTATTCAAAAGCATCAAGTGGTTATTATTGCGGGTGAAACCGGTTCGGGTAAAACCACGCAAATACCGAAAATTTGTGCAGAATTAGGTCGAGGTATTAGAGGTCGCATTGGTCATACTCAGCCGCGCCGTTTAGCTGCGCGCACCGTTGCCGCACGTATTGCCGAAGAGCTTGACGTGCCGCTAGGGTCGGCTGTGGGTTTTCACTTTCGCTTTAATGATCAGTACGATAATAGTACGCGCATTAAGGTGATGACCGACGGCATATTGTTAGCCGCTATTGCTAATGATCGATATTTGCGTGACTACGATACCTTAATTATTGATGAGGCGCATGAGCGCAGTCTTAATATAGATTTTTTATTGGGTTATTTAAAAATTATACTGCCCAAGCGGCCCGACCTTAAATTAATTGTGACCTCAGCGACCATTGACGTCGATCGTTTTGCCGAGCATTTTAGTGATGCGCCGGTTATTGAAATTTCAGGCCGAAGTTTTCCTGTCGATATTGAATACCTCGAAGAACACACTGAATTTAATGCCGAAGCAGATAGTGGTGAGGCGAACAAAGCTTCTCACACGCCCTCAAATGACAATGCGTCAAGCGATCGTATAGATAGCACCGCCGATGTGAATGCACGCGTTCGAAATGCCTTAGCGCAAATCGATCAGAATGATAGCGCAGGCAAGCGTGGTGGCCCGCGAGATGTTTTAGTGTTTTTACCGGGCGAGCGTGAAATTCGCGATTTAAGTCAGTTTTTAAAACGCGATGAATCGCAATTTGAAATATTGCCGCTCTATGCGCGCTTAAGCCAAAAAGAGCAGCAGCGCATCTTTATGGTTAACCGCCAAACGTCGTTAAGACGACGTGTAATATTGGCCACCAATGTAGCTGAAACCTCGGTAACTGTGCCGGGTATTGGCTATGTTATTGACTCAGGTATTGCGCGTATTAGTCGCTATAGCGCGCGCAGCAAGTTACAACGATTGCCCTTAGAGGCGATTTCACAAGCCAGTGCGAATCAACGCGCAGGGCGTTGTGGTCGTTTAGCGCCAGGGGTGTGTTACCGACTCTATACTGAAGATGATTTTAAATCACGTCCTGAGTTTACCGAGCCTGAATTACTGCGCACCAATTTGGCTGCCGTAGTTTTACAAATGAAGGGTCTGGATATAGGCGATATTGCGCAGTTTCCTTTTATGGAGCAGCCCGATGGTCGGCAGATTCGTTCGGGCCTCAAAACCTTAGAAGAATTAGGTGCGCTGAATGAGCAAGGCAAGCTTACCGCTATTGGTCGTGATTTGGCGCGTCTTCCGGTTGATCCGCGTTTAGGGCGAATGTTACTGGCGTCAATAAAGCAGCAGAATGTAGACGATGTATTAATTATTGTCAGCGCCTTAGCGGTGCAAGATCCGCGTGAAATGCCGGCCGATAAAAGGCAGGCGGCCGATCAAGCGCATCGTCGGTTTTGGCATAAACGCTCGGATTTTTTAGCATGGATAAACCTCTGGCATTACTATGAAGAACATCGTATTGAGCTAAGTGAAAACCATTTACGCAAATTGTGTAAAAAGAGTTATCTCTCTTATCCACGTATGCGTGAATGGCGTGACCTACATCGTCAACTATTACTGTCGGTTAAACCGTTGCTTCAAAATAAGCATCGAAATAACCCGCCATCTAAAACTGAGCCTCAAAATCCGAATGCTAAGAAAGCGGATGTTAAGCCTACTCGTGAGTGGTTAACTAATGAGAGCGGCGATAACGTTGATGATTTACATCAGTTCATTTTTAGTGCCGCCGATATTGAAAAAATACACTGCGCATTATTAACCGGTCTACCGTCTAATCTTGGCTTAAAAGAAAAGAAAGGCGAGTACCGCGGCGCAAGAAATCTTAAATTCTTTTTGTTTCCTGCATCATCGCAATTTAAGCCCGCTCCGCAGTGGGTGATGTCTGCTGAAATTGTCGAAACCCGTAAAGTCTATGCGCGCTCTATTGCTGCGATAGATCCGCTGTGGGTTATTGCCGCCGTACCGCATTTGGTTAAGCACGAATATAACGAGCCGCACTGGGATGCCAAGCGTGGCCAAGTGATGGCATTTCGTAGCACGACTCTCTATGGTTTGGTGTTAGCGAGTCGGCAGTTAATCGCTTTTGAGCAGATTGATCCTGAGGCTGCGCGATTGGTGTTTATTCAGCAGGCTTTAGCTGCGGGTCATTTACAAGCCAATGAAAAACTCCGCAAGCGTGCGCTTTTTTGGCAGCACAATATTGATTTGATTGCTGAAATCACATTGTTAGAAGAAAAGGTTCGACGTCGAGATTTATTGGTTGATGAAGTCGCGCTAGCAGCATTTTATCAGCGGCATTTACCCGACAATGTGTTGAGTCGTCGTGGCTTAGAGCAGTGGTTAAGAAATGCTAGCCCTGAAGAGCAGAAAAAACTTTTTCTTAGTCGCAGTGATGTTTTATTAACGGCCGACGGTGATGATGTCGTTGAGCAATTTCCCGATAGTATTGAAGTGGCGGGGCAGTCATTTTCGTTGCGTTATTGTTTTAAACCCGGTGACGAGCAAGACGGTGTTACCGCGATTATTCCGCTGGGTGCGCTAGGCGGACTGCCGGTGTATCCCTTCGATTGGCTAGTGCCGGGCATGTTGCGTGATAAATGTATCGATATGATCAAAGCGCTGCCAAAGGCGCAGCGTAAACGTTTAGTGCCGGTGCCATCAGTCGTTGATAGTTTACTGCCAAAACTTAAAATAGAGCGCAGTCAGGCGGCTAACCACTCTTTAGCGCAGGCCTTGGCTGAGCAAATTGCTATTTACTATTCTTTACCGATTAATCCAGTACTGTGGCGTGAGCAATGTGAAACTGGGCTTGATGGCTATTGCCGTATGCGCTTTGAGATTAATGATAAAAATGGCGCTATCTTGCATTCTGGTCGTGTTTTATCAGAGCTTATTGGTCAATGTCGTCAGCAATTGGATGTCAGTATTAATGAGTATGCCAGTGGCGCGTTTCGTCGTGAGTCACTCACGGAATGGGACTTTGGCGCGTTAAATGAGAGCCATGATTACGAGCAGGATGGCGTCCGTTTACGGGGCTATCCTGCATTAATCGATAGCGTTGACTCTGTGAGCTTAGACTTGCTTGCAACGCCTGCTGAGGCTATCTCTGCCTCGCGTGAAGGTATTGTTCGCTTAATGATGTTAGCGATGAAAGATAAGGTACGTTATTTAAAGAAAAGCACTTGTAAGAATGCCTTGGCGATTTTACCGTTTGTGCATTGCGGCAATAGAGATGTGTTAGTTGATGATTTAATTAAAACGACCTTTGCTGCGAGTTGCCTGCATGATTTTGCTGGGCCGCTTCCCACCACCAAAGAAGCCTTTGATGATGCGGTAAAGCAGGGTGCGGGGACACTCTTAGTTAGGGCTCTGCAGGTAGAAGATTTGCTTTATGAATCACTCAAATACTACCAGCAAATTATTGAGCAGTTAGCGAAGCGCCGGACCCATTTTGCTAAGCAATGCGCAGATATTGATTCTCAGCTTGAGTGTTTGATTTATACCGGTTTCTTACAGCGAATGGGTTTGCAGCGACTTAAGCATTTGCCACGCTACTTGCAAGCCATTTTGCTACGGCTTGATAGGTTGAGTGGATCAGCCGCAAAAGACATAGAATTATGTGAAAAGTTGTCATCTCTCGAAAAACCTCTCAAAACTCTGCTATATAATTACCCTGAAGCTATTTTTTCAGACCCAGCTGTTATGGATTTTAGATGGTTGCTTGAAGAGTTGCGCGTTTCCTTATTCGCTCAACAATTAAAGACGCCAGTGCCAGTATCACTGCAGCGAGTCACGAAAGAGTGGACAACAATAAATCATAATCAATATCCTATGTTGAGTTAGCTATGTCTTTATATGAATCTTCACCTACACAGACCGTTGACGATAATGAGCAATACTCATTGATGCTCGATCCTGTTGCTGAAGCGTCCTTTGAAGATGATGGTTTTGCCACTAGCGAAATCGCTTTTGAAGAGGCGGATGATAATTACGCTGTTGTAGATGCTAGAGATGTTGACGAAAGTGATGTTGATGATAGCAGCGCAGTAACTTTAAAAGAAAAAATAAATATTAAAGCTGAATCTATTTGGGTCTCAATGCCCAATGGCGAACAGTTGCATATGCGCCACTTGCAGCCCATGCCTTCTGATACAGACTCCTTTAGCAGTGAATCGCCTAAGCGCGTATTTATGTTGCACGGTGAAGTAGAGTGTGGAAGAATTTTTTATCATGATTCAGGTAAAGGCCTGGCATACCATTTTGCCCAACAGGGCTATGAAGTCTTCGTCGCTGATTTAGGCGGTCGTGGACGCAGCTTAGGCTGTGATGACGCGCCTTCATCGTTAACCGTACACGATATTGTGACAGATGCTATTCCACGTCTTCTTCGGGCTGCTTCGCAGCATTGCTCCTCACCACTTGATGAATCTATTAGTTCAGCGGCTCCTTATTTAAAGGCTGCGCCTGTAGCACCGACTATTTGGGTTGCACATGGTTTTGGCGGCGTATTATTGTCGGCGGCTTGGGCTCGTATGAATGATGACGAGCGCACGGCAACACAGATGATGTTTTTTAGCACGCGCCGTAAGCTGCAAACTAAAAAGCGCATAGCCAATGCAGTTGTAAACGCTTTTTGTCACCCATTAGCCGCCAAGTTAGTTAATTGGTACGGTGCCTTTCCTGCCGCGCAGTTGCGTTTAGGTTCTGCCGATGAGAACACGCAATGGTTCGGCGTTTATACCGATTGGATAAGCAATGACAACTGGTGTGATGCTGAGGATGGTTTTGATTATCAAGCCGCGTTAAAAGCGAATCCTATTCCGCCTACATTGCATTTTGCCACGGCTGCAGATTCCCTATATTCAGGAGCGGCTGATGTTCGCGCCTTTATTAATGAGTTAGGTTGTCACGATGCGAGAATGATTGTTGCCAATACCATTGGTAATACCAAGCACAAGTATGACCATTTAAGTTTATTGCTCGATCCCGCTGCGGTTAATGATGTGTTTAAAGATGCAACCGATTGGCTGCATGAGCAGGCTGTCGTTAATAATGTATTCATGGCTGAAACTGTTTTTGACGATTCAAGCTTTGTTGATGCCAGTAGTGAGCCAGAGCAGTCTGTCGAAAAAGACAATTTTGATTTACCGTTTGAATATTCACCAGTAGATGATGAATTACCCTCTAATAAAAACGACCATTCTATGGCCCTTAGCTTAGTTGGTTAAAGGTTTGGCTGGTTAAAAGTTTAGCTAGTTAAAGGTTTAACTCTTAGCGCCCTTAATCCTTACCCTTAGTCTAATTTTCTCCGTTATCTATTCGCCACTTGTAAAATCCATTCAAAAAGTGAATTTTTGGATGCTTTATGAGACCTAGAGTGAATTTCTCAGCTAAAAAAACTGTCATATTCTGTCCGGTAATCGAAGAACGACGTTTTTATCGATTATTTAATACAATCGGGTCTATTGTCGCTACCCAATACTTACTATTGATTATATGATCTTATGTGAGATTGAACGAATACACTGAGATTATGTCTGTATTGCTGATGTTTGTTAATACGCTAATTGTGAGTTGTTGATAATGCGATTGGGTGGAATTAATAGTAATTGACTGCAATTGGCATTTGTTAATAGCCATTAGATTTTTATTAATTAATAGGCCCTAAATTTAAACGGGTTATATTTATTTTTTTATTAGGAGCGAACATGTCTAAATTTAAAGCGAAACCATTAACTGCAGCCCTTGGCGCAGCATTTTTAGCAACGGCTATTTCACCTATTGCTAGCGCAAATGTGAATCCTTTTTCTGCTACACCGCTTAATACCGGTTATGACATCGTAAATGCTGATGGCCATGAAGGAAAATGTGGCGAAGGTAAGTGCGGCGAGAGCAAAGATGGCGAAGATAAAGGCGAAGAAGGAACTGCGGGCGACGATGCCAAAAAAGGTGCTGACGCTGAAGGAAAATGTGGTGAAGGCAAATGCGGCAGCTAATGTTTTATATTAGTTGTTAATGCATAACTCATTTGCAGTGATATCTTATTTATAGTTTTGACCTATTTATAGCTATGCTGTACATAACGAGTTAAATAATGGCGGGAAGGTTTCTTTCCCGCCATTATTGTTTTAGCCTTAAGTTTTTATTTATCCGCATTAGAGTATTAATATTTTCTAATTAAGATTTATGCGGCTTAAGATTCATGCAGTTTAAGTGCGATAACAAACATGAGCAAAGACTGGCATCAAAAAAAATCGCAGGCAGGTTTAGGTTTACGCCGCGGTCTTGTTGAAACATTTTCTGCTCTTCAGCAGGGCGATGTTGATTTTATGGAAGTGGCCCCCGAAAACTGGATTGGTGTTGGCGGTCTTTTTGCTAAGCAATTACGCGGTTTCAGTGAACGTTATCCTCTAACACTTCATGGTTTGTCATTAAATATCGGTGGTCCTGAACCGCTAGATATCGACCTTATTAAAAAAATTAAAGGCTTTATTCAAGAGCACCAATGTCCTCTCTATTCAGAGCATTTAAGTTACTGTGGTGATGCCGGTCACCTATACGATTTAATGCCTATTCCTTTTAAGAAAGATGCTATTCGCTATGTTGCCGATCGTGTACAGCAGGTGCAGGATATTTTAGGGCAACGCATCGCTCTCGAAAATGTGTCTTATTATGCCGCGCCATCACAAGAAATGAGCGAGCTAGAATTTATTGATGGCGTGCTAGAGATGGCCGATTGCGATTTATTGTTAGATGTTAATAATATTTACGTTAACAGTATTAATCATAATTATAACGCGGCTGATTTCTTACAAGCTTTACCCGGTCATAGAGCTAGCTATATGCATATTGCCGGCCATTATGAAGAGGCTCAAGATCTTCGTATTGATACGCATGGTGCAGCTGTTATTGATCCCGTTTGGGATTTATTAGCCTTAGCCTATAAAACCTTTGGCGTTAAGCCGACGTTGGTTGAGCGTGATTTTAATTTCCCTCCACTGGCAGACTTAGTAGCAGAAGTTAGTCATGTGCGCGCTATTCAGCAAGTGGAAGCGCTCTCTATAAATACTGAGGGCAATAGCTAATGAGTACTTCACTGTCTGATATACAGCGTGCTTTTGCGGCGCATATACGTGAGCCTAGTTTGCATCCAGCGCCGACCGATGTCGAAGATCGAAGGATGAAAATTTACCGAGAGTTGTTCTATAAAAATATTGAAGGTTTTATTAGTAGCGCCTTTCCTGTTTTACGTAAACTGTATAGCGATGCCGATTGGCATCAAATGGTGCGTGATTTTGTTCATCGCCACCAATCGCAAACGCCTTATTTTTTAGAAATTAGTGAAGAGTTTTTGGCTTATCTAGAAGACGAGCGAGAGGCTCAGCCTTGTGATCCTGTGTTCGCCTTACAACTGGCCCGCTATGAATGGGCAGAGCTAGCATTGTTTGTTGCAGAGCAAGATACGCCTACAGATGGTGTTTCAGCGAATCTTTCTTTAGTTGATCATATTCCAGTATTATCGCCGTTGGCATGGTCCATGGTGTTTGATTATCCTGTGCATCAAGTTGGTGAAGCGTTTCGGCCTGAGCAGCCGAGTGAGCAACCGGTTTGTTTGGTGGTTTATCGTAACCGTAAAGATAAAGTCGCTTTTCTCGAGGCAAATTCGGTTACCGCACGCTTCTTGGAATTATGTGAAAATAATAGCGAACGGCTTGGTAGCGATTTATTGTTACAAATTGCCCATGAATTACAGCATCCAGACCCCAGTTTAGTGGTTAATGCCGGTACTGAAATATTGGCGCAATTGCGTCAGTTGGATATAATCTACGGCGTGTCTGTTGAAAGCTAGCATAAGCTCAATGAGACTAAACCCATCGTCAACAAAACCGATTCACCCATCCATCGGTTTTAAGAAAGCTCCTAAGGATTTTCACCATGTTATTAAGGCCTACATTCTCTCGTTTTGTTGGTGTTTTATTATTAACGTTAGCCATGCCTAATTTTGCCGCTAGCGTTGACCCGTTTGAAGATATTAACCGCAAAATTTTTGGCTTTAATGAAGTGCTTGATCGTTGGTTGGTTAAGCCCTCGGCCAAAGTTTATCAATGGGTAATGCCTAGCGCCTTAGATCGTGGTGTGACGAATTTTTTTGATAACATAGGCGAGGTTAGCAACGTAGTTAATAGTGGCCTGCAGGGCGATTTACGTCAGTCTGGCAGGAGCTTAGGGCGTTTAGCCATTAACACGACAGTTGGTATTGGCGGCCTATTTGATGTGGCCACCGATTGGGGAATAGAAGAGCGTAATGAAGATTTTGGGCAGACGTTGGCGGTTTGGGGCGTTGGTGATGGCCCTTATATTGTCCTACCATTAATGGGTGGTCGCTATCTTCGTGATGCCTTAGCTATTGCCCCAGACGCTTATATTTCACCCCTTGATCAAGTTGATGATGTGCGGACTCGCAATAGTATATGGGCGGTGAAGCTATTGGATAAACGTGCCGACTTACTCGATGCAGAGCGCCTAATTTCAGGAGATCGCTATACCTTTATTCGCGAAATCTATATTCAACAGCGTGAAGTTGCTACTGCCAATGGCCAAGTTGACGATGATTTTGGTGATGATTTTTAATAGAATATAAAAGCAGCCAAATGAATTAGCCATTAATACCAAATATAACTACCGGTTTTTAGCGTGTTAATTCTTCCATTAACGCGCGCAAAAGTGGTTAAATGGTAGCAATTGATGAGCTTGGATAAGGACCGTATTGCTTAAGGTCAAATCCATAAAATTCTCGTACTCATAACTACTACCCAGATGCCAGTTGATATAAGCCATTGGAAATTCCTAGCCGCACTGCATTAGTCAAAGTTCTCATTATCGATGATGATGAAAACGTACGTCATTCTATTGCCTCCTACCTTAGAGACAGTGGCTATCAGACTTGTGAAGCCGCCGATGGTGAAGAGGGGCTGGCGACCATGGCTGTCGAAAAGCCTGAGCTTGTTCTTTGCGATTTAAGAATGCCCAAGCTTGACGGTATCAATGTCTTAAAAGTGATAGCTGATGCTTATTCACATGTGCCTATTATTGTTATTTCGGGCGCAGGTGTAATGAGTGATGTCGTAGAGGCGCTTCGTCTTGGCGCCAGTGATTACCTCATAAAACCTATTCTAGATCTTGAAGTGTTGGTACATGCCATTGAGCGAAGTCTTGAGCGTTTTAGTTTGCGCCGAGAAAACCTCAAATATCGTCACCAACTAGAGCAAGCTAACAGCGAATTAAAAACCAATTTAGCTGTGCTTGAGCAAGATCACCAAGCCGGCTTGCAAGTGCAGATGAAAATGCTGCCTGTTAGCCCTATGCAAAAAAGCGCCTATATTTTTCATCATCAAATTGTGCCATCAGTTTATTTAAGTGGTGACTTTGTTGAGTATGTGACTGTTGGTCCTGACCATGTTGTATTTTTTATGGCGGATGTCTCTGGACATGGTGCGTCCTCAGCGTTTGTGACCGTGCTAATGAAAAACCTAACAGCGCGCATGCGAAGTGACTATAACCGGCAAAAAGATGACGATATATTGCATCCTGCTGAGTTTTTGGTGCATGCCAATGATGAGTTATTAGGAACCGGTATTGGCAAGCATGCGACGATTTTTTATGCTGTGCTAGATACGCAACATAATCGCCTAACCTATTCGGTGGCGGGCGCATTACCCGTACCCATATTAATTGCTAATGGCGAAGCGCGTTATCTTGAAGGGCAGGGCGCGCCGGTGGGTTTGTTTGAAGAAACTAATTACCAAGAAATTGTTGTCGACTTACCTGATAAATTTAGAATTATGATGTTTTCTGATGGTATCTTGGAAGTGTTAGAGCAAGAGAGCCTTGCCAAGAAAGAAGCTTTCTTGTTGTCTGAAGCGCCTAAAATGAAAGCTAACATTGAATCCGTATTTAACGGTTTTAATGTCGATGAAGATAAGCAATACCCTGATGATATTGCGTTGTTGATAGTCGATAAAGTCTAACTATTGGCTAATAAAAAATAGTTGTTGAACATGCTGAGTATGACTAAAAATAATATGATCGATAAAAAAATAATTGCTACCGATATTCATTCCATTATGCGCCAGCTTACTAGCACTGCGATTCAGCAGCGAATTGTAGGAACCTTTAGCTATGTCTGATAGCAAAGTGCTTGTTGGCTTGCAAGATAAGCAATGCTTCTGGCTAAAGCTAGAAGGTGATGTGCGTGTGCCTTGGTGTGTTAGCTTAGAGACTTATTGCGAGGCGGTTATTCAGCAGCCTGGTATTAAAAGTGTCTGCGTCGATTTATTAGCAACCGAAAATCTTGATAGCACGACTCTGGGTGTGCTGGCTAAAGTGGCCATCTATACGCGTTCTCACTGTGGCAATAAAGCGGTTCTCTTATGTCAGGATGAGAACATTCTACGTCTTGTTCGAAGCATGGGGTTTGAAGCCGTTTTTGATATTCGCGATAGCCTCGATACAGACGCTTTAGACTTTGATGAGTTACCGTTGTTGGCTTGTACCGAAGCCGATATGAAAGATGCCGTAATTAACGCGCATAAAACGTTAATGGCAATGACAGAAGATAATCGCGCATCGTTTGGCAGTTTGGTAGACGCTTTAGAAAAAGACAGTGAGTGATAGAAGTTTATTTAGCAATTCGATTTTGAGTGAGTCATTATAGTTTTTATTTAGCACAAAGCAGTTAACTATATATCCCATCTAGAACATTATTCTTGTTCCGCTAACATCTCATGTTTAGCGCGAATAAAATCACCATGCCCCACATAAATTAATTCAGCCACTTTACGTATTAAGTGATCTTCATGTTGATCAATTTTTTTATCAGCATAAGCTACTTGCCAAATATTTTTAATGAGTTGGTATTTAGCGGCTTTATCAAATTGGCTATTAATAATTTCGGTGAATTCAAATAGCGAAGTCGCCTCATTATTTTTTTGCTGTGCTTCTTTAAGGAGTACCTGTGCTTCTTGCTCGTTTAGCCCAAAGGTTGATTGGGCGATGGAGATGACTTCAGCAATCTCCACCTCATCAACATTGTTATCGGCACGGCAAAGCTCAATTAATAAAGCGGTAGCAGCCAACTGAGACAGTTTTTTTTCATCTGTCTCGGTTGGTGTTTTAGTGGCACTAAATAATTGAGCGAGCTTATCAAACATTAGCCATTGGCCTTTAATAATTGCTCTAGCTTCACTTGGTCAGCAGCAAAGTTACGAATACCTTCGGCAAGCTTGTGCGTAGCCATGGCATCTTCGTTCATTCCCCAGCGGAATGCAGACTGGCTGTTAGTCGGTTTCGCAATAACGCTGCCGGTATCGCTTTTAAGCATTTGTGGCAGCACACCATTATCATTCGCTAACTCTTCTAACAGGTTAGGGCTAATGGTTAGTCGGTCACAACCAGCCAATGATTCAATTTCACCGATGTTGCGGAAGCTCGCACCCATAACAACCGTGTTATAGCTGTTAGCTTTATAGAAGTTAAAGATTTCAGTAACAGAAACAACACCCGGATCTTCATGGGCAGCGTATTCTTTTTTATCGGTATTCGCTTTGTACCAATCTAAAATGCGGCCAACAAAGGGAGAGATAAGAAATACACCCGCATCGGCACAAGCCGCCGCCTGACTAAAGCCAAATAAAAGCGTTAGGTTGCAGTTAATACCTTCTTTTTCTAATTGCTCGGCTGCTTTAATACCTTCCCACGTTGAGGCAATCTTAATAAGAATGCGCTCACGGCCAATGCCGCTTTGCTCGTATAAATCAATAACACGATGCGCTTTTTTAATGGTCGCAGCAGTATCAAAAGATAAACGCGCATCCACTTCAGTCGAAACACGACCCGGAATAATCGATAAGATTTCTTGGCCAATGGCCACTGCAAATTTATCGCCAGCATCTGACAATTGCTGCTGTGAATCTGTGCTTTGTGCGCCAGCCCAAGTTACCGCATCATTAAGCAGTGTTTGGTAGTGGGGCAGTGTCGCCGCCTTTAATAGCAATGAAGGATTAGTCGTTGCATCAAGAGGTGCGTATTTTTTGATCGCTTCAATATCGCCAGTATCGGCAACAACGTCGGTCATGCTACGCAGTTGATCCAGTTTGCTTGGTGTATTTGTCATTGAGGTTTCCAAAGGCTGTGAAGGAATAAATAAGACGCTGTGCATGATACTAAAGCCCTAGGCTGGATACCATACGCGCGCGCGTATTCTTGTAATATTGAATAGGGCTTTTAGCTAGGAGTCCCCAGCTTGGCCAATGCATCCATAAATACATCAATGCCCGCGCCGGTTTTATTGGCGTTTTCACTGATATGACGCCTATAAGCGCGCGCACCGGTTTGGCCATTAAATAGCCCGAGCAAATGGCGAGTCATATGATTAAGCCTAACGCCCTGGGTAAGCTGCCCATCCATATATTCGGCAAAGCGATGAGCCGCAGCAAGGCTGCTATTTATCGTGCTGGGCTGAGCGCTAAGTAATTCAGTATTAGCGTCTCCATATAGCTGGCTATCAACATACTGGAGCATAGAAGGGTTTTGATAGGCCTCACGTCCAATCATCACGCCATCAAGCTGCTTGAGTACTTGCTGGCAGTCATCAATAGTCTTTAAGCCGCCATTAAGAACAATGCTTAGCTTGGGGAAATCTTGTTTAAGTTTAAAGACTCGTGGGTAATCTAAGGGTGGCACCTCGCGGTTCTGTTTAGGACTGAGTCCAGAAAGCCATGCTTTGCGAGCGTGAACAATAAATACTTCGCAGCCTGCTTGCGCATTAATATCCACAAACTCACACAGCGCTTCATAGCTATCGTTATCATCCACGCCAATGCGGCATTTAATCGTGACCGGAATATCCACGGCATCGCGCATGGCTTTAATGCCATCGGCAACGGTTTGAGGTTTATTCATAAGGCAGGCGCCAAAAAAGCCTGACTTCACTCTATCACTGGGGCAGCCGACATTGAGGTTAACTTCATCATAGCCGCGGTCTTCACAGAGTTTGGCGCAATGGGCTAAATCGGCAGGGTTATTGCCGCCTAGTTGCACGGCAATAGGATGTTCGCTGGGGTCAAATTGAAGGTGCCGCTCAATATCACCATGAATCAGCGCGCCGGTGGTAATCATCTCTGTGTACAGGAGTGATTCTTGCGTGAGCAAGCGCCAAAAATAGCGGCAATGGCGGTCGGACCAATCCATCATAGGGGCAATGCTAAAACGTCGATCTAAATTAGGCATAAATCAGTGACTTCTATCTAGGAATAGCGATTCTACAACATTGTTAGGCTTAGCGGCTATGGGTTTTGCATTCCTTACTGTGATTTGAAAATGTCCTGTATTTTCTGAACTCTTGGACGATAGCTAAGGTCATAGTTCGGGCAGACAAAATGATGGCAGTAGTGACTCAGCTATCGACGCTACTCAAGAGAATATTTTTTAAAGGCCGCAGTACAATGGATAAATCTGATAATAACGAGAGTGTCACTTATCAAAGTATAGGAACAGTCTCTGGCGGTTTAATCAGTGACCTTAAACCTGATCAGCGCAATGGTGCTTTACGTGGCGCTCAACTATTGGCTAAGTCTTTACAGGCCGAGGGTGTCGATGTTTTGTTTGGCTACCCCGGTGGCGCTAATTTAGAAATTTTTGATGTGCTTCCTCAATTTGGTATTCAATGTATTCGTACCGAGCATGAACAAGGTGCGGTGCACGCTGCGCAGGGCTATGCGCGAGCAACGGGTAAAGTGGGCGTGTGTTTGGCAACCTCTGGCCCAGGTGCAACGAATTTAGTCACGGGCATTGCCGATGCGAATAGTGATTCAACTGCCATTGTTGCTATTACCGGTAATGTCCCTTCGCATTTATTAGGTAAAAACGCGTTTCAAGAAGTCGATATTGTTGCGATTACTCAACCCATTACGAAAAAAAATTATTTAATTAAAAAAGTGACAAACATTCCCGAAGTTGTTCGCGAGGCCTTTTTTCTGGCGCAAAGTAACCGTCATGGGCCGGTGTTAATTGATATCCCTAAAGATATTCAACAACACTACCCGCGTGACCCAGAAGGCAATTATGTAGCGCCGCGAATACCTGCGATTATTGAGCCGCCAGAGGCACCCATTATGGGGATTTCTTCTAGCCAGCTAGAAGAGACTTGCCGCTTAATTAATGAGGCTAAAAAACCAGTGATTTATGCCGGTGGCGGTATTGTCGCGGCTAACGGTGCCAAGGAGTTATTGCAGCTTGCTGAAAAACTCCAATGTCCCGTGACAACAACGATAATGGGACATGGTGTGTTTCCGCCTAATCATGGGCTGGCTTTGGCTAGCTTGGGTATGCACGGCAGTAAAACCGCTAATGTAGCGATTAATGAAGCCGATTTGGTTATTGCTGCCGGTGTCCGTTTTGATGATAGGGTAACTGGAAAGCTCGAAGCTTTTATTGCGCATGGAAAAATTATTCATATTGATATCGACCGTGATGAATTAAATAAAAATAAAGTGGTTACGCTACCTATTTGTGCTGATATCAAGTTGGCGTTGCAACAAATTTATGAGCATAGCGACGCGGCTGTGCATGCCGATTGGCTGACGTATTTGACACGCTTAAAACAACAATTTCCTTATACGATTCCCGAACGTGATTCGCTAAGCCCGCAGTGGGTGATAGATCAGTTAAGTGAAGTGACTCAAGGTAATGCCATTGTCAGCTTGGGAGTAGGGCAGCATCAAATGTGGGCGATGCAGCATTACCGCTCACGCAGCCCACGTGCTTTTTTAAGTAGCTCTGGATTTGGCACTATGGGCTACGGTTTGCCTGCCGCTATTGGGGCAAAAGTGGCCTGTCCAGAACGAATGGTTATTGATGTTGATGGTGATGGTTCATTGAATATGACGATTCATGAATTAGCGACTTGCCATCGCTATGGTATTGGCGTGAAAGTAGTGGTCATTAATAATCAATGGCTGGGTATGGTGCGGCAGTGGCAAGATATGATTTATGACAAGCATCGCGCCTGCACCGATTTGTCAGACCCTATGGCGGTTAAGCCTGCCGGTGAAAAAGATATTTATCCTAACTTTTTAAAAATTGCAGAAGGCTATGGCGTAACTGCCGAACGTGTTGAGAGAAAAGAAGATTTAGCTGCAGCCTATGCGCGTATGTTAGCTAATCCTGCCGAGCCTTTTTTGCTCGATGTTATTGTTGATGCCGAAGAAAATGTGTATCCAATGATTCCAGCTGGCGGTAGTTACGAGGATATTATTATGAGTGAAGACGATTTGCAGCAAAGAAGTGAAGATATGCAGCAGGGGAGTAATATCTAAAGGGGTATAAGCGTGTATGAAAGTGCACCTAGATAATTAACGCTTCTGTAATATCTGGTTATATCTACATCAATATTAAACGCTTAGTCTAATTAACGCTTTTAATATAAGTATCATCCAGATATTTCAGCACCACATCTTCTATTACTTCGGTTACTATATTAGTCTGCTATGCAAAGCTGCACTAAATACCGGAGAGTAAAAGATGCCCGCTGAAACCAAAACCCATTACCGCGCATGTAATTTATGTGAAGCTATATGTGGTCTTGAAATTAAGACGCAAGGCGATAAGGTGCTCTCCATAAAGGGAGATAAAAACGACCCTTTTAGTCACGGTTATATTTGCCCCAAGGGCACGGCAATGGAAGATATTTATACTGACCCTGACCGTTTGCGCATGCCGGTTAAAAAGCAGGGCGATAACTGGGTTGAAATTAGCTGGGAAGAAGCCTTCGCGACCGTTGCCGAAAAGTTAGTCGGCGTACAAGATAAGCATGGGCTTAATGCCGTCGCTTTTTTTGCGGGTAATCCCAATGTACATAATTATGGCAGCCTGACGCATGCCGGTGTATTGCGTAAAGCCGTACAAACTAAAAACCATTTTTCTGCCACCAGTCTTGATCAACTGCCGCATCATCTAACGGCTTATAGTCTCTTCGGTCATCAGTCACTTATTCCTGTCCCTGATATTGATCATACTCAATATATGTTGATTATTGGCGGCAACCCGCTGGCCTCTAACGGCAGTATTATGACTGTGCCGAATGTGCCCAAACGCCTTAAAGCTATTCAGCAACGTGGTGGCCGTTTTATCGTTATAGATCCTAGGCGAACAGAAACTGCAGAAGTTGCCGATCAACATTTATTTATTCGCCCAGGTACCGATGCATTTTTATTAATGGCGATGCTTAATACTCTATATGCTGAGGGCTTGGTTAAGACAGGTCATCTCACTGACTTACTTGTTGGCGTTGATGATGTTGGCCGTCTTTGCAAGTCTTTTACCCCTGAGTTAGCCGAGCAGCAAACAGGCATTGCCGCTGAACAAATTCGTCAGCTCGCTCGTGACATGGCGAACATAGACGGCGCGGTTTGCTATGGCCGTATGGGTGTCTCTGTGCAGGTCTATGGCACGTTGTGTCAGTGGGCTATACATATGATCAATATCCTTACTGGTTCACTGGATGTACGTGGCGGCATGATGGCTTCGTCACCAGCCATTGGTTATATAAAGCCGGGAGAATCAGGCGCAGGGCATTTTGCGGCTTTCCATAGTCGTGTGAGTGGGCTGCCAGAATTTGCGGGCGAGTTGCCATCCAGTGTTATGGCCGAAGAAATGCTAACCGAGGGTGAGGGGCAGATTCGTGCCTTGATTACGGTTGCAGGTAACCCTGTGCTTTCTGCGCCTAATGGTCGGCAAATTGATAAAGCCCTAAATGGCTTAGACTATATGGTGAGCATTGATTTTTATATTAATGAAACCACTCAGCATGCCGATATTATTTTGCCGCCAACTAGCGCCTTAGAACATGACCATTACGATATTGCCTTCCATCGTTTGGCCGTGCATAACACCACGCGCTTTAATGAGCCGGTGTTTGATGCGGCTGCTGGCACATTGCATGACTGGGAAATATTTAATGGTTTAGGGAAGGCCATAGCCGAACGAAAAGGCATAGAGGTTAAGTTGTTACCTTCGCCAGATAAATTAATCGATATGGGTATTCAGCATGGGCCTTATAGTGCTGCTGCTGGGCATCCACTCGCGCTGACGCTCGATAAAATTAAACAGCATCCTCATGGTTTAGATCTTGGCAAGTTAACACCTAGTTTACCTGAGCGACTGTGTACTAAGGACGGCAAAATCACCTTGCTAGCAGGCTATATAGTCAAAGATATTGCGCGACTGGCGAGCGATAAAATCGTGACACAAGCGGATGAGTTTTTACTGATTGGCCGTCGCCATATTCGTAGTAACAATTCATGGATGCACAACTCTCATCGTCTGGTTAAGGGTAAACCCCGCTGGCAGTTACTGATGCACCCCGATGATTTAGCCGCACATCATCTGCAAGATAAATCTCAAGTGCGTATTCAATCGCGTATTGGTGAGGTCGTTACACAAGTGTTGGCCAGCGATGAAGTAATGCCCGGTGTGGTGAGTTTGCCGCATGGTTGGGGGCATAAGCGCGCAGGCGTGAGTTTGGCGATTGCGAGCGAGCAGGAAGGCGTTAGCTGTAACGACTTAACCGATAATCAATTAATTGATCCTGTATGTGGTAATGCCGCTTTAAATGGCGTGCCAGTAAAAATCTTTGCAGTTGATAATTGATAAGCTAAAAGTAGAGATAAGACATTAAGAGCGTTGTAACCGAAGCATCGTCTATTGATGTCAGCATTTATTAAGACATAGCTCTAGCAACCTTCGATCCATTCTCACGTCCCAAACATGCAGATATAAAATTACCCGCTGCAATCGCCGCCGATAAATTAATACCCGTCTCA
>CAXAHI010000011.1:0-33507 GCA_963968645.1 uncultured Gammaproteobacteria bacterium
GATTAAGATTAACAGCAACCAACTCTGCCTTATCGGCAAGCGTCCCCCAAAGCCGAGAAAGTAATGCATTGGCCGTGGGTGCTTTTAACTCACCTTTTTCATTTTGCGCTAAGTTAGCAAGCAAAAATAATTTTGACTTTGCTCTTGTTGCAGCCACATAAAGTAAACGAGTAGATTCAAACAATGAAACACGTTTATTTTCATCGCGTAAAAATTGATATAAATCACTGCCCGTTTTAGCTGAGCTTGAAACAGAATAACTATCACCCAACATTAGACCTACAGCATCTAACGGACAAAGGACTAAACCTGTACTGCTGTCATCGAACAAATGCTCATTCCAACTTAATAGCGGCTTATCATCACTAGGCCCTACTCTATCTAGCCCTGGAATAATCACCGTATCAAACTCTAGACCTTTAGACTTATGAATTGTCATAATCTGTACAGCCGGAACAGCATTTTCCTCAGCTGATACTGATAGTTCACTGCGTGTGTAAAGACGCTTTAAACTCTTCTGCAGCAAGTCGACACTAAAACAGCTGCCATTACTTTGGCAATCCTGCTCCAGCTTTTCAAATAAATCAAAAAAAGCGACAACCGATTCTCGATCATCTCCATCAAAACTATTATAGGCCAGTAAAGGACCTTGAAGTTTTAACCAGGCGGCCTCAACCCATTGTCTTAAGGTTTTTCTGCCACGTTGTAACCAAAGCGTTGATATTGTTTTGGCTAATAAATCTAAGCGGTGACGCCCTTCTTCACTTAGCCCACTTATAGCCGCCTGAAATTCATTAGTTTCTTTATAACTCAGTAAATAATGAACAACTGCATTTAAACAAGGCTTTGATGTTTTTTCTTTATTGGCAGGATCATCGACCAATTGCTGTAAATCCAGCAAGGATAAACCACACCAAGGAGCACGTAGTATGGCTAGCCATGCAATATCATCAGCGGGATTACAAAGCGCGCGGGTCAGAGATACGCAATCCATTATCACTTCACGGCGCTGTAACGGATCTAAATCGACACCATGCCAATCAATACCGGCCTCATTTAAGGCAGGAATAATGTCGTCTAAATGTGTTCTATAACGAATTAATATAGCAATCGTATTTTGCGGAGCAATGCCTTGCTGCTGAGTAATGGCATCAACAATAGCTTGGGCTTCTGATAAACGGCCCTGCTCATCAGAACTCACTAATAACCGACAAGCAGAATCATCTTCGGCCGCTATCTCATCTCCACCAATACTCTTAGCAATGGAATAAGGAACTGCACCGCGAGATATATCAATGGCATTAGGAAAAGCATGAATAAAGTGACGGTTATTCCATTCAACTACCGCAGGCGTTGAACGAAAATTTTGTACTAACTCAACAGAATGCAGAGGCAAATCGCCAACACCTGAGGCTTTAGCCGTAAGGAATAAGCCTACTTTTGCAGCACGAAAACCATAAATAGACTGCATACCATCACCCACAACAAAGAGTGTTCGTGGATGCTCAGTACAATTTAAATTATCTTGATACCATTCGGCCGTTAGCGCTTTGAGCAAATCAAATTGTGAAACAGCTGTATCCTGAAACTCATCGACTAAGATATGCCGAATACTTTGATCCCACTTATAGCGTACCGCACTGGATTCATCACTATCATGTTCAGCACTGCTTAAAGCGCGCAATGCAGAAGCGGTTATTTCGTTATAGTCACACTGCCCATTGCGACCAAATACCAAAGCTAAATGCGCATAAAGATGAACAAGACAGGTGGTGAGCGGTTCGAGAATTTCCCAATGCTCGTTCTGATATCCAGTAATAGGCAGTGAAGAAACTATTTCTAAAGCGGTCAGTAATTCTGGCTGTGTTTGTATTTCAGCGAGTAAACTTTGCATCGCTTTTTTACGCTGTTCAAAAACCGCTTGCTGCTCTTTATCTTTTGCTGCGGTCTTGGCCGGAAAACCCTGGCGCTTATCTACACGCTTGCGCGGCTTTCCTTCTTTGGTACAAAGCAGTTCAACTATAGCTGACCACTGCCCATGCTGCTCTAAGCTCGGCGCGGGCAAACCCTTAATACCTGCGAGCTCGCCAATAGCTGAGGCCGCATTTTCTGCTGGCATAGACTGCAATTGACTTCCCGCAAAATCAGCACAAGCACATAAATCACTTTCGATGGATAACGAAAGCATTAACGCAGAAGCTGAAGTAAGCTCTTGCTCTATCCAACGCGTTAAAGTCTGCTCTAAGGCTGAGCGAGTGGCTTCTTGGTTTTCAAAGCCTGCTGCATGCTTTAACCATTGATCTCGTAATGGCAGCATATTAATAAATAATTTGTAAAGCCTATCAACGTTATTATCGACATGCAGTAATAGCTGGCCCAGCACTTCACTGACATTAGGGTCACTATCAAGACCAGCAAAAAAACCATCGACTGCCTGTTGGTAAAGAACACTAGGATCATCAACCGGTTTTAATTTAGCGCCTAGCTGACTCATTACAGGCAAATCAGAAGCAATGCTTTGACAAAGGCTATCAATAGTCTGTAACCGCAAACGCCCAGTGTTATCTAATAAATGCCATTGTTCGCTGTCATTTTTATTTAATACCGCACGAGCCAACTGCCATGTTAAACGCTTATGAGGCACCGACGGTTCTTCGGCCTGCAAACCTAACTGCAGAGCACTAAGCAAACGCTCACGCATTTCAGCGGCCGCTTTACGCGTAAAAGTAATCGCTAATATTTGTTCGGGCTGATCAACCACAGCCAATAATTTTAAAATTCGCTGCGTCAACAATTCTGTTTTACCCGAACCTGCAGGCGCGGTGACACAAATAGAACGACTAATATCTAATGCTTCTTCTCTTGCCGAAGCATCAACAATAATGGGGGTTAGATCACTCAAGATAACTCCCCCTCGGCTGCGCCGGCTTCAGAGATCGTTTCAGAACACGTTTCAGAACAATGCAATCGCATAATAGGCTCATAAATAGGATCATCAACGCGGCGGCTCGTTGTATCTACAGCCGCATTAGCTGCTGCAATTTCATTAATCGCCAGCGTTAATTTCTGTTGCCAATGCGCTGCTAAAGCAGACCAATCATCAATATCGTGATTACGCTTGGCCGCTAAATTCTTAATCCCTTGAATATCTAATGCCGACCCTTCATCGGGAGCAATACCCTCATAGGCTAAATCACCCGCTTTTAAACGTGCAAAAGCAATAGCCATAGGCGGCTTATTACTTGAATCACTTTCTACATGATCATCAACATCAACATTATCTTTGCCCATAAGGTTGTCCATGGCACAAACATAAAGCGGTAATTGCGGCTCAGTCACCGCATCATCTAACCAGCCAGACGGTTGAGTCGCCCCGCTTTTATAATCGATTAAAATTAACTGGCCATCTTCTAAGCGATCAATTCTATCAATACGTAAACGCAATGTTTGCCCACCAATAGAAAAGACCAATGCACGCTCTAGTGATTCAATAATAAAGCCCGGCCTATCGGCCTCAAGTTTTAGCCAGTTCTCTAGGGTATTTTGTAGTCGTTGCTTTTCAAGCATGCGTAATCGCACAGACAATGGCGCAAATCGACGCGCAAACACATCATCCAGTGCTGCATCTGCAGAATCATTCACCAACTGACTAATTTGCTCAGCCGTACAATCTTGCAAGGCAGCAGAGCCACCAAGTGACTGCCAAATAACTTCTAACGCTGCATGTATGGCATTGCCTCGCTCTAAGGCCGACACGCCTAAAACAACTTCACCTAGTGGCCTAGCACCCAAACGCCATTTAAGATAAGTTTTAAGTGGATTAACATTGTAATCTTTAAGCATTGCCGAACCGCCCACTAAAACGTGATCTTCGCTATCACTCTCACTCTCACCCTCACCCTCACTCGCATTATCAGCATTAGCGGTTAATGGCTTGCCGAAATGATCCGCTATCATTTCAAAGCTCTCGTGCGCATCTAACTCTGCAGTATCTTTGCTCATCGATGAAGTGGCATCAATCTCTTGTAAATGCGCATCCCGAATAAAATCAACATCAAGGTCTTGAGAAAAATTATTGGCTAGCCCATCAACGAGTGGAGAAATTTCACAGGCTATATCATCAACCGACAAGGGATAGCTCACAACAACTTCGGTAGCACTAGATAAATAACCGATAGTAAGTTGCTTAGCATACTCAAACTCACGATCAACAGAAGAAGAAGGCATTGAATATTCGAGCTGTAATGCTCGGGGAATTAATGGATGCGCTTGTGGCATTGCCGGCCATTGCCGTTCAGACATTCCCATTAGCCAGATATAATCAAAAGTCTGACCACTTGCCTCTAAGCCACCTAACACTTGAACATGTTTTGGCGCACCAGGAAGATGAAGCGTTTCTCTATGAAAGACTTGTTGCTGGCAATGGCGACTAAACAGCTGCGCAGCTTTCGATAAAGAAATCTCGCCTACCACTGCATCAAAACTAGAAAAGCTCTCACATTGCGATTCAAAGCGTGTTAACTGCTGATATTCATCACTGTTTAAGGTGCGACTACCCGGCCATAAAAAGAAACTTAATATTTTCCGAAACACTGGCAGCCACTGTGAAGCCAGTGCCTGCTTAGATTGATTTTTTCCTCGACCACTCTGCCAACTAATAAAATATTGTGCGGCAGCTTCTATACCACTGGCTAAATCATCGTTTAATGCGGCTGAATCACTAGCGGCTTGTTTATTCGCTGCATCAGTTTGACTGGATTTTTTATTACCCGAGCGCCAATTTAATAATCGGCTGACTTGAGACAACGTGTACTCTCGCTCACCGGCATCATGCATTTTATTTATCAAGTTACGGCGAACTAAAACATCACTTTGATCATTCCCTATATACGGAGAGCTCAAAAGCGCTAGCCATTGCTCTATGGGTAATGGACGGCTAATTGCGTCAATCACAGACAAGCCCACTTTAACAACGCCGCTTTCAGAGAGTGGAATACCTGCCGACATATTAAAGCCGGTTTGTAAAAAAGGCATCGCTGTTTTTATGCTGGTGGGCTCAAAGGCTTCTAAAAAAAGACGCTCAACGAGCATACGATTTTGCGCGAGGTTTTGAATGACTACCGCTATACGGGCAGCTGGATTTTTATCTTGCAATTGTTTTGACCAATAAGCCGCCGCTTTCACTTCTTGGTCAAAATCATTACAACCTTTAAACTTAATGCTTTTGCAGCCTATATTTAAATGAATGCTTTCAATATTGCTACTACCCGCATAATGTTCAACAATCGCTTGCTGCAAAGGTGTGGGCGATTGAAAACCAACCATAACCACTGGGCGATCAGCAACTGAGGAAGCATTATTTAAGGACAGTAATTGAGACTGGGCATCGACTAAAGCAATATGCTCACTGCCTTCTAACAAGGCTTCATAGTATTTAATCCAATCATAAAAGGCACGACTATCAACAGCACTATTAAACTCAAATACATGCTGATCTACATCAACCAAACCTTGCTTTAATAATTGATAACCTTGCTGCGCTTGAGCTGCAGCAGCAGCTGGAGACATTAAAGTCTGAGCAATAGGAGACTGCTCTAAAGCGCGCTCCCAATAAAGCACATCTTGTCCGGCTGTAAGAATTAACCTTGGTGCAGTTTTTCCAGACAACATAGCAGCGGTCCATTGCGCGGTGGTCCATGCATCGAAAGGAATCAGTTCCGGGCTCTGCCATACGCCCTTAGCTGCGTCTTTAGCTACGCCCTTACGCTCAAGCATCATGTCATCAAGCAGATCACGCAAGTAAGCGGCAAGTCGGGTATTTGGAGTGAGGAAAAGCGCACCACGATCTAAGGCTTTTTCTAATTGCGTGGCGATATCCGAGTCGAGCAAGGAGATAACATTATTTGGCATGAGTATTTAAAACAAATGAGCTTGCTTGGGTTTATAGCCATCGCTACCATTTTTCAATGACGTCGACATGAAAGAACTGGTCACCAGAGTGAAGAATAACGCCGGTCTCGGTAATTACCCTAAGCGTTAAACCACGAGACACCATTTGGCCCTCTCGCATTCGTCGACCATTAATAATAATCATACGCTCTTCATGGTCATTACTAAAAACATGAAAAGAAAATTCTAACTCGGGAATCGTTGATTGATAATCAGCAGGCAACTGCCAAAGTTCTTTGATTTGGCTATTGGGCGGCAATTCATCATCGGACGAATAACTGCTTATATTAGCGGCATCATTAACTTTTCCAGTAGTTGAAGAATTATCATCAGATAGGCTTGCGTTTGTAGATATATCGTCACCATTAACCGCCACTTGTTCGACCTGCGAACCCTGCAATAGCTCAACTAAACGCGGTGATAATTGCGGGGCAATTTGCAGCCAAAGCCACCAAGAAGCCACAATAATAATGACTATAGCAATAACCAATAATATTAATCGATTACCGGTACTAGGCTCAGTTTTCGAAGGCGGAATACTGTCTTGCAAGCTGTGCACATCGGGTTGGCGACTTCGCTGACGCTCGTTTTCAGATTTTTTTATCGCATCAAGAATAAATGACATCGATTACCCCACCAGCATCGTAGATAAATACGATATTGCTGCCATGGTTTTACCACGACCTTGTTGAAAGACATTCAAAATAGTATCTAAAAAATCCGTTGTGACCATCACAAAAGCCATGCCAATTAGTAGCAACAAGACTCCCAATCGAGCGATCCAAACAATACTAGATTCAGAAAAATTAATCGATAAACCTGCTGAACGCTGAGCTGCTGCTCGACTGCCCTCTCGTCCTAACACCTCTTTGCATGCTTCGAGCACAATAGGATATTCAATTTCGATACTGTCTTTGGTGTAGGCACCTAACATTGAGCGATCACAAATCACATTGACCAAACGAGGCACACCACGGCTTTCGCTATGAATATGTTTTAAGGCCGCGCGCGAGAATAGCTCACCACGAAAACCGGCAATATGTAAGCGATGCTTAATATAAGCCGTTGTCTCTTCGGCACTCAATGGTTGCAGGTGGAATCTAGCGGTTACGCGCTGCGCTAATTGACGAAGATTGTCTTGAGCTAATTTATCATTAAGTTCTGGCTGGCCAAGTAAAATTAACTGCAGTAATTTTTTCTCACTGGTCTCAAGATTAGTCAAAAGACGTAACTGCTCAAGCACTTCGTCAGCTAAATTTTGAGCCTCATCAATAATAAGAATGGTATTGCGGCCAGAGGCATAACCCTCTAATAAAAACTGGTTCAGCTTATCAACTAACACTTTAATAGAGCTGCTATCGGTATAATCTACGCCTAACTCATCACAAATAGACTGTAGTAATTCATTAACAGATAAACGCGGATTCACAATAAAAGCAATATCCGCGTTATCGGGTAATTGATTTAATAAACTACGACAGATAGTGGTTTTACCAGTACCAATATCGCCGGTTAATAAAATAAACCCACCTTCATCACCAATACCAAATAATAAATGCGCCAACGCCTCACGGTGCTGATCGGTCATATAAAGATAACGGGGATCGGGGGCTATAGAAAAAGGTTTTTCATGAAGCCCAAAAAAATTCTGGTACATGCATTAACCTTGTAACGTGAGTCGAACACTGACATAGCCCGGACTGGCACTGTCTAATGAAATATCAACTGCGCTAACACCTTTTTCAGTTTCAAGCTCAGTGAGCCAGCTAACAATGTCATTAAACTTAACTTGCTCTAAGCGCAATCGTACGCGATCACCATCTAATGGCTCAAAACGGCTAAAGTTAAGATTATGTTTTTTGGCTGTAGAAGACGCGACACTTAGCAACGAACCCTCTCGCTCAGCACTGGTATCAACAAGCATTTCTTTAACGAGAGGCTCTTGAGCAACCATCCATTCATAGCTTTCTAATTGACGTTCATAAGACTGACTTGCTGACGTTAGGTAAGCAAGTGATGGCGACAAAACCATTTGATAAAACAAATAAGACAACAAAAAAATCACTAATACATTCAGTGACAAGCGATCTCGCTCGGTAAGAGCGTGGTATTTTTGTTCGAGCTCTTGAAAACCTTTATTGGCTCGAACACGCGCGACTAACTGATCAAACTCATCACTAAGCTGCTGCTTTAATTCACTCATAGGTATTACCTAGCATTACTTTTCTGTTTACTTTATATGACGATTAACTTTAAACAAACGATTTCAAACAATTCAACTACAACCGATAACGATGTCTTTTATTCAGACGGTTAAATAGTTAGCGACTAATTTGCATACGGCCATTAACCATTTCTTGATCTTGATTCGCAGAGAGAATATCAACCGTTAACCCCTCTGCTGTCAGTTGCTCTTTATAAGATTCAAGGATATCAATACTGTTAACGCGTAAATCAATAATAATATGACCGCGTTGATTATCGTAGCGTAACTGGCCAATAGTCGAAGGCACTTCAGTTTCTAAATTAGACAGCGCACGAGAGGCTGCATCGAGCAGCGGCAAGAAGTCAGACGTCGTGCCACCCATTGCTTTACCGGTAAGCTGACGCTGCATTTGCTTAACAGGATCAATGACTTTTTTCTGCTTAGGAAAGACACTGCGATAAATATCGACGCTATCATCAAAGTATTGATCGGCTTTAACGTTAAGATAAAAGCCACCAGCCATAGTTACCACTAAAAACAACGCTACACAGGCTGAAACAATAACACCCGCTTTGCGTATAAATTTTCGGTTAGCAGCATTAGCACTAATCGGACTAAATTCACCCTGCAATAAATTCAATGTCGTTTCGACAGTGTGCACGGCATTAACCGCCAACAAATCAGAGCATGATTCTGTGTAAGTAATTTCGCGAGTTTCAATATTCTCAGAACGAATAAACTCGCCTAACTCAACTTTAAATTCAGCTGGCGTAATAATTAATGTAGGGTCCAAAGATTCATCTAACAAGTCATCTAATGATTCACTCTCTTGTGCAGCTGAGTGCTCTAAATCATCACTGACAACCGGGCTTCGGGTAAACGGCTTATCGGCCTCCGCTAACAATAATGCAATACTAGTGAGTGACCCTTCCGCTCTTGCAGTAGTAGCGCTTTGATACTCCTCGCCCTCTGTGAATGCCTTAAGACTATCAGCTGAATCATCATTCTCTGACTCAATCAATGAAGATGATGTACTGGCCGATATGGCCAACTGAATAACCGACTTTGCGGTATTTTCATCTAACAGCATGCCGCTGTAATCTGCATCTCTAAATAAAACTTTGTTATTCTCAAATAACAACTGCCAATCACCTACTTTTTGAGGCACACAAAGCACATCAACGAATAAATAATCAGGCAATATTTTTTGAGTTTCTAACGCGTGTAACCATGATTCCAGTAACTCTCGCTTTACTGCCGCAATATGTATGGTCTCACTGGCATGATAAATCGGCGTGGCTAAATGCATGCTTTCAATAGGATCAATAATTTGCTCTTCGACCACAAAGCCTAACACCTGCTTTAAATGGCGATGCTGCTTTATCGGCACCTCTGTTGAGGTAAGTAGCACAGCACTACTGGGCACAATTAATATATTGCGTCGTACCGCTTTGGATTCAGGAACCTGCTTGGCAACGTCCTCGAGCAAACAACTACCCGAAGCATGAATGCGACCATCGGCCGATAACACAGACCACACCACAGGACTGAACTCATGAATATCGACTTGTTTAAAGCGTAAGCATAAAAAATCTGACATATTTTCTTTACTATTAAGTGAAAAATGTTTTTTTAATTTGCATGTATCTATCTAAACTGACACGCAAACCAATTTATAAATATTGATAGTCAACTAACCGTCTATTTTTCGTCTATAAAAAGCATCTGCTCTAGAACATAAGTCGCTGCTAGTTAATCCTTTATAAACAGGCTATAAGGATAACATTTATTTACGAGCAGACCGACCATAATGAGCATTAGAAAGCCTGCCTCAGGCTATTTATTTCACGTATTCATGGAGATTACTGCCTACATTCTGCACGCTCTAAAAGACGTCATACAATCTTAGACATAACGAAGCGCCTAAGAGCCTGAAGCGGCCTCGATAAAACGATAAGAATTATCCGTCTCTCGTCGTGATAACACAATGAATTTCGCTTCTTCTCCATAGCCCTTTTGTCGCACAATGGTCGAAAGATAAGCAATGCTTCCAGCATAGTTAGCTCGAATATTAATTTCAAAATATTCGCTGGTGTGAGAATAAGCCGCTAACAATGATGATACCGATGACGCTTGATTTTTAGTCCCTGGATTCAATTGGCTGAATGCTTGTAAATTGGGTAAAGAAACACGATTAGAAAAATCGACCATACTCGTAAAAGGCTCTTTTCGTATCCCTATAATATCCAAGGCATTGGAGTAACCGATGCCTTCATTACTGCCTGATTTATTACCCACAGAAGCCACTTGTAATGTTGCAAGCGCATAGACCGTAGCGGTATTAACATTAATGGGTAAAACCCCGTATGTCTTAATAGCCGAAATATGCGGCAACAGAACAGCCATAACATCAGCATCAAAACCATTAATCAAACGTAACTCTGACACATCAGTTAACCGCTGGTTAGCCACTAAGTAGCCTGGCTCTTGATTAGTATAAGCATCACCATCACTAGAAAAACCGTCATCCCTATCATCAGCGTCTAACCAATCCCTTAGATTATCGGCAAGCGTCTCATCAAGATCTAGCTCAACCAACAGGCCACGAAAACGCTCTAGCTCATAAAGACTCACTTTGTTATTGTATTGCATCAAGTTGTTAATATTATAAAATCGATTTATATCGACGATACTCACTAGCACAGAACCAATATTATCGATTTCAAATGGCATGGGGCCTTGAGCCCAGAACTCATCGAGATGATCACCTTGTGGTGCGTCTTTAATGCCTTGTTTAATATTTTCTTGCAAAGCTAATATCGCTAAATCTTCTGCGGCAAGCGCATAATAATAAGCCTGCGTTCGATTAATCATGCCGGTTGTGCGCTGCACATCGAGCACTTTGCCGATAATAATTTTTGATGTGATTAATGTCGCAATAGCAAAGACAAGCAATACGGTTATAAGTGCTACACCCGCTTGCTTACCTCGACCACCCGCCTCTTTAAAGCGAGATGGTTGTCGATAATAGGAGGCGTTAATTGAATTTATTTTATGAAACATAGCTTATAACACTCTAAAGATGTGCGTCATCACATCTTCATTCTCAAAGACAATACTGACTTCGACAGCTAGGGGCGCATCGTAAGCAGAGACCGCTGCTGATACGAATGTTGGCACAGGAACATCTCCCCACTCCTTCGTCGCTTGATCCCAAAAACGTGTTCGAAAATCAACAACTCCTCCAATCAGAACTTGCTGCTGTGGCTCGCTATCTTCTAAGCGATCTAACACCTGCCAATACAGACGAATTAAATAAAGACGCTCATCATTATAGAATTCACTATCAGAATCCTTAGCTTCGGGATGGTAATCGAGTAGGTAGGCGACACGCTGCAAGTCACTTCGTGGCCACTGCAGAGGGTTTGACCAACCACCACGTGTAAACTCAATAAGATAATCACCGGTAGCAAACAAAAGCGGCTCAAGCTGATTACCCTGACCCTGCCAAACTGGCCTATTCACCATTTGCCGAAAGTCCGAAGCCAGCTGCCAACTCACTCTCTGCACTCGAGCCACTGCAGCCGACTTACGTTGATTAACCTCTTGCGCAATAACGACTTGATCTAAAATTTGATAGGCAGCAAGACTTATCCACGCGAAAATAAACATCGCCACTAACGCTTCTATTAAGGTAAAACCTTTATGATGTTTAAGCGCCGGCGCTATAGCTTTAGTATCTATAACGACAGAAACAGAAGATAAATGATTAGCTAAGGGTTTCAAAAAACATCCCCTCTAAAGCCACTTAATAAAATGGTTGCCGATTGATTACTGCCTAAGCGTCGCTCATTAGGCCGAACCATCACATCTATACGACGCATTTTTTCATTGGGTGTTTCACTGACAATTAACTCAACACGCCACTCTCGACCGGCATGAGTAATCGTTTCTTCTTCATTAGTCGTATCAGGAAAGTCTTTTTGAAGTAACGCGGTATTTAATGCATATTCAGCAATATACAAGGCTTCGGCCTTATCGCTTATGGTTGCTAAGTCACGCGTTGCCTGACCTATATTTCCAAGCAAGGCCACTCCCGAAAGCGCCAGCACGGCCACTGCCACCATAATTTCTATTAGCGTAAAACCACTACTTTTAGAATTCGCTTTTAATTTCGTTTTAGCTTTCACTCAACATTACTTCCGAATTCAATTCTAGCTTAGATTCTAGCTTCAGCGCTTACGTCAACTTAAGCGTCGCATTCATCTTCAAACTTTTTATAACCCAACAAAAACTAGTATTGCTGGGCGTCCAAATTTAGCGCATTAATCATTTGAATCATCTTGAATAGATTTAATTGACGGCAGAGAAAAACCATCACTTATTACTGAAACAACATAATTATTGGCCACAGCTTCAATAGCAGAAAACTCAACAGTAAACACCGTTACTTCACCTGAACTTAGCATCAGAATTTGCGGCCTGATTTTTTTATGGACAAGGTTCTTATGGGCAATATTTTCTGCGTCAATATCACTATCATCACCTAAGCCAAAAGCTCCAATTCTGTCACTGTCATCGTCTTCATCACTACCAGAACTATTGCCATCACCAAAATTAATATTCTGCGGTGTGTCATCACTACCAGGCCGCGAAAAGCCTTCAATACTCCAAGACATCTTCATAGATTCAGGTAAAGAATGCAGACGAAAAGCCTGACCTGTAAGAGGTAGCCAACTTTGGCTAACTGGATCAAAGCGTACAAGAGAGTAACGACTTTTATCGATAGCTACACCCAACTGCGAAGAGGTAAAAATGGCTTCATCCGAAGCAGCAACAATTAATCGTTGAAAGCGCTCAGCCTCAGATCGAAGCTCGCGAGAAAAGTTGTCGCCTATAGACAATACAATCATGCCCGAGAACATAGAAATAATGACGAGTACAACCAAGAGCTCAATAAGCGTAAAACCTCGCGGCTTATTGGCAAAGCCTTTGTAGATTCTACTGTCTGCAGCGCGCTCATTAAGCGTAGTGCTTTTATTAACAGCAAAGCTATTTGCCGTTGCAGTTGTTGAAAGCTCTGCCGCATTATCCATAATATTGTTTGGCCGAATAACTACCGATCCCAACTGCTGATATCGCTCGCATAACCTTCGCCACCCGGACGTGCATCGGCACCTAAGCTCATTAACTCATAAGGCTGCGACCCTTCGCCTGGGCTAAGGTAAATATACTCGCCATCCCATGGATCTAACGGTAATTCACTGCCTTTAAGATAGCCTTGAGAATTCCAGTTTTTAGGTGATGGTGAAGCTTGTGGTTTTTTAACCAAGGCTTCAAGGCCTTGATCCGTGGTCGGATAAAAATGATTATCTAGCTTATACATATCCAATGCTTGCGACAACGTGCCTATATCAGCCTTGGCGGTTGTTACACGTGCGCGATCAACCTGCCCTAAAACGTTAGGACCAATTAAACCAATTAACATACCCATAATAACGACAACAACGAGGACTTCTATAAGAGAAAAACCGCGTTGATTGTTAGCAAATTGAGATTCGTTAGCGAAATTCATAATACCTTCTTAGTTAACTTAGTAGTGTTGAAATTAAACGATAGAATTAAGATTGACGATGGGCAATAAGATTGCCACCACAATCACGAAAACACAAACGCCCATCAGCAAAAGCATAAGGGGTTCAAGAATGCCTAGCATGACAGCAATCAGCCCTTCTAAATCGCGCTGCTGAGCCGTTGCAATACGCTCCAGCATTTTATCTAGCTCGCCACTTTGCTCGCCACTGGCAATCATATGCAGCATCATCGGCGGAAAATAACCACCTTCCGCTAGTGCTCTATTTAAACTGGTACCTTCTTGAACTTGCTGAGTCGCCTGATTCACGCGACGTCTTAGCCAATGGTTCGCTAACACCTGCCCGGCAATTTTAAGCGCATCAACTAACGGCACGCCTGAGGCGGTTAAAATACTTAAGGTACTCGCAAATTGAGCGGTATTAGTGCCACGAGACAACCGACCAACTAAGGGTAAGCTCAGAATTTGTCGATGCCATTTAATTTGAATTTCAGGTTTAGACAATGCCGATTTAATAGCGAAAACAAACAACGCAATACCGATTAATAATAGCCAGCCTTTATTAACAATAAAGTCACTAGTAGCAATGAGCACCTGCGTTATCCATGGCAGCGTTTGCCCCTGAGTATTAAAAACCTTGACCACATCTGGCACTACAAAAACCATAAGCAAGGTAACAACACCAATTGCCATAAAAAAGAGAATGGCAGGATAAATCATCGCCATTTGTACTTTTTGACGCGAAGCCTGCGAGGCCTCGGTATAGTCAGCGAGTTTCTCCATAACCAAATCAAGAAAACCTGCAGACTCGCCAGCTTGAATCGTGGAGCGATATAAATCATTAAATACGCTTGGAAACTCAGCCATAGCATCGGCTAGCGTATAGCCTTCTAAAACTTTAGAGCGAACAGCCAACAATATACCGTTTACTCTGGTTTTTTCAGACTGCTTAGCAATAGTGCCTAACGCTTCTTCTAAGGGTATGCCTGCAGCAACGAGCGTTGCCATTTGACGAGTAATAAGAGCGAGGTCAGCCGTATTTAACGAGGGCCTACGAAAACTAAACCCTACGCTACCGGGCTTTTGCTTTTCATCCGACTGCCCTGCTGGCGCAATCTCTAGCGGCATTAAACCCTGCTCACGCAGCTGTTGGCGCACTTGGCGTGCACTATCGGCGTCTAAAACACCTTTTTGTTGTTTGCCGCTCGCATCGAGCGCTTTATAGCTAAAAGCAGCCACTTAGCTAACCCTCTTGCGTAACGCGTAAAATTTCTTCAACCGTGGTAATTCCTTCTAACACTTTTTCTTTGCCATCATCAAGAATGCTTCGACCCGATAAGCGCGCTTCTTTAATCATGATATCTTCAGACACTTTGTCGTGAATCATACGGCGAATATTACTGTCGATAGAAACGATTTCATAAATACCTCTACGTCCACGATAACCACTATTATTACAACGCTTACAGCCAACTGGCTTAAACATGGAGTGACCAACATGCTCACCCAAACCAAGGAATTCGCGCTCGGTATTGTCGGGCAAGTAAGGTGCTTTACAATCAGGACACAACACTCGAATTAAACGCTGAGCCACTACGCCGACCAAACTAGACGACAATAGAAAAGGCTCAACCCCCATATCAAACATACGCGTAACAGCACCCACTGCGGTATTGGTGTGCAAGGTACTCAACACTAAGTGACCCGTTAAACTCGCCTGCACTGCAATATCGGCGGTTTCAGAGTCACGAATCTCACCAACCATCACGACATCAGGATCTTGTCTTAACATTGCTCTTAAGCCACGAGCAAAGGTCATATCGGCTTTATTGTTAACCTGAGTTTGACCAATACCTTCAATGTTGTATTCAATCGGATCTTCGACCGTTAAAATGTTGCGCGAGGCATCATTAAGTTCACTTAAACCGGCATACAAAGAAGTTGTTTTACCCGAGCCGGTAGGCCCTGTTACCAAGACGATACCGTGCGGACGATGCAATATCTTTTTGAATCGCGCTAACTCTTTTTTCTCCATGCCTAACGATGATAAGTTTAAGCGACCCGCTTGTTTATCGAGCAGGCGCATAACCACTCTTTCGCCATTACTTGAGGGCATTGTGGACACACGTAAATCAATTTCACGACCGCCAATTCGAATCGAAATACGACCATCTTGTGGAATACGTTTTTCAGCGATATCCAGCTTCGCCATAACTTTAATTCGTGATACGAGTAATGGCGCTAATACTCGCTTGGGCTCTACTACTTCACGCAGCACACCGTCTACTCGATAACGAACAACTAAACGCTTTTCAAAAGTCTCAATATGAATATCAGAAGCATTCTCTTTTACCGCCTCTGTTAGCAAGGCATTAATCAACCGAATAATCGGCGCATCATCTTCCTGTTCAAGTAGATCTTCTGACTCTGGTACGGAATCGGCCAAACTCGCTAAATCCATCTCATCGCCAAGATCTTCAACCATTTGCATGGCTTCGTTATTTCGACTCTCATATGCTTGCGCTAACAGACCATCAAAACGACTTTCTTTTACCGCCTCGCAAGCAAAGCTAACACCGAGGTGCCTTTGAATTTCTGCGACGACACTTTGACCAATTGTATCTTTATGGTACAGCGTAATTTTAATACCATCATCCAAGACGAATCCGCCACAGCGTTTTGCAAACGGAAATGGCAACAACGGCCTAGCTGTTTCATCAACTTGTAATTCAAGCGCCTCGTCTTCTGCTGACATAGCTTGATCAGAATCTTCATCCATGACTTGGTCAGACCCTTTCTCATGGCCGAGACCTAGATCAAGCTCTTGATCAGCATCTTCATCAGATTGCTGGCCAGTGCCTAAGAGCGAATTTATATAACTTTCCAATCTCTAAACCCCAAATGTTTAAACAATATCTTTATCTAGTCTCTTTATGATTTAGCATCTTGATCATCTAGCATCCTCGCCTAAGGCATGCGTTTACGACTTTTTGATAAAATCGGCTCTTCGGCATAAGGCAATTAAAAATAATAACGCTTAAAAATCAACCTGCTCAATAAGTATGCTAACCAACAGCTGTCAGATCCAAATACTAATATAACAGCCAACACTCAATTTAAACGTCAGAATACACACAGTATATGGCATCGAAAAGATTTTTTGAGCTCTGCCGCAAAAATTGACAATACTTTTGAGGATTCGCGGGTAAATTGTTGGAAATTGGCAAGTTTTTGGATATTTTAAAGCCTTACGCGAGCGCTTTACAGCTTTAGCAGTCTATAATGAAACTATTCGCGGGCATCTCTGCTTATGGTCATAAAAGCGATGTCGTATATAATTGGAAATTAGCATAACGAAGAACCTAACTTATTTAGAATGCGATCAATATTACCCACATCATTACAAATGATTTTCAACAACCCAGTCATCGCACTGAGTTGCTCGGCTATTGCTGCAGCTGTAATGGTTACAGTGTGGAGCACCGGCATGCTAATGAGCACACTACTCTTTCAGCCTACTCTTGATATTGCCCGAAACACTCCCAGCCAAAGTACCTCTCTTATCGATAGCAACGGCATAGGCGAGCGTCATTTTTTTGGTATCGCCAACGCTAAACCAGAAATAATTATCGATGAACTGCCAGAAACTAAACTTGAGCTTATTTTACGCGGTGCGTTTACGGCAAAAAATGAGAGCAATGCCGGAGCGATTATTGAAGACGACAAAAAAAATTCACAACATTATGCGATCGGAGATACCTTGCCCGGCGATGCCATTCTAAAATCGATTCATGAAAACAAAGTCGTCCTCACTCGAAATGGCATTTTTGAGACGCTGTATTTTCCAGAAGTCCAAAAAACCGATAAAAGCTTGCCAAACTTTTCTATTATGTCTCAATCACCACAAGAGAAAGAAGAGAGAAGAAAAGCGATTCGCGAACGTATTAATAATTTACGAAAGAAAAAATAACCATTTAATTAGCCGCGCCTTAACGATGCAGGGGCTGTCATAAACGTATCGCAACTGCCGTAAAAAAGGTGAATTAATTGCAAGTCGAGAATATGATAATCACACGAATAAAAAAATCTATTGATGCAGTGGCTTTTAGCCTGTCTGCTAGCCTAATCGCTATCGCTTGCTTAATGCTCTCGCTTTCAAATACCTCTTATGCTCAAGACGCCGCCCCTGAAGAACAAGGTGTAGAAATAGAAGCCACTGAAGAGCAATTTATTCTCAATATGCGCGATGCCAATATCCAAGGCTTTATACAATGGGTTGCCAATAGAACCGGCAAAAACATGGTTATTCATCGATCGGTAAAGGGTACGGTCACTATTCTTTCTTCACGCACTATTTCTCCCGATGAGGCTTACGAACTCTTCTTAACCGTTTTGCGTCTAAACAACTTTGCTGCGGTAGAAACCGATGGCGTTGTCAAAATCATTCCCGCAGCTGAAGCAAAAGTCGATGGCATCCCATTTATGGGTGAGCAAACCCTTAACGGCACAATGGTTACCGCTATTATTGATGTAGAGCACAGTAGCGCCACCGAACTAATGGCTTTAGTTAGACCACTCATACCAGCCTCGTCACACATTGCCAACTTCAACCAAACCAATACGCTGATCATTGCCGACTCAGCGAGAAATATTGCAAAGATAACCCGTGTTATCGAACTACTCGATAAGCCAGAAAATAAAATTGATCTCGATATTATTCCTATCATATACGCGTCTGCCGATGAGATATCATCAACGCTAAGCAAAGTCGTTAAATCCTTAAGCGGCAACAAGCCTAGCCTCAACGATAAAGATAAAGTTGAATTTGCAGTCGACAAACGATCAAACTCTATTTTAATTACCGGCAACGCCACTAAGCGCAAGCAAATTAAAGACTTAATTAAAAAGCTAGACATGCCCCTTGAAGGCGGCGGCAATACACAAGTGGTTTATTTAAACTATATCGAAGCGTCTGAAATCACCCCTATTCTTAAAAGTGTAGGTGACAGCGTTATTAAAGATAGCAAATCAGAATCGACCCAAAGCTTTAGCATCGAATCGAGTGAAACAACCAACGCACTCGTTATGACTGGCCCTCCAGGACTACTTAGCAATCTTAACTCGGTAATTAAGCAGCTCGACATACAGCGCGCTCAAGTATTAATTGAGGCGGTTGTGGTTCAGGTTTCGGGTGATGCCGGTGAAGATTTTGGTGTGGTATGGGGCGGCTCAGAAATTTATGAAGAAAACCGCACTGGTGGTGTTGGCGCGGTAAATGTACCCGCTGCTAACGCTAGCTTTAACAATATATTTGGTGCCGCCATATCGTCTGGCTCAGACGACAGCCCGTCAAATACCCAGCTAGCCGCTGGCGTATTGAGCAACTCAGGCTTAACCTATGGATACTTAAAAGACGGCAATTTAGTCGCCGCTCTGCGCGCTATCACTACCCGTAACAAATCGAACATTATGTCGACGCCAACTATTGTTGCACTCGATAACGAAGAAGCCAGCTTATTAGTAGGTCAGAGCGTCCCCTTTATTACTGGAAGCTCTACATCAGCAGGCTCCACAACCGCAAACCCCTTTCAGACGATTCAGCGTCAAGATATTGGTATAACACTCAATGTCACACCTCGAATTAATCAAGGCGACTCCATTACTTTAGAGATTGAACAAACAACAGAGAATGTCTCGCAAACCGCCAACAGCCAAGCAGCCGATTTAATTACTGAAAAGACAGAAATAAAAACCAGCGCGCTTATACGCGATGGACAAGTATTAGTGTTAGGTGGATTAATACGCGAAGATGATGTTACCACTCGAACACAAGTACCTATTCTCGGTGATATTCCTTTACTGGGCCGTTTGTTTAGATCGAATTCAGTCACTAAAAGAAAGAACAACTTAATGGTTTTTATTCGCCCAGTGATATTAAAAGATCAGCTGCAAATGAGCGGCTTAACCGCACAGCGATACGCCTTTATGCGTGAAAAACAAATGCAGAATGCTTTAAGTACATTTATTAAATTATCTGAAAACCCTGCGCTTTCAGACTTTGAAGAATTCCAAAATATCACGCCTCAGCAAACGGAAGCTAACTAGGGTTTTTAGGACGATTGAGAAAACAGTGCCTTGTAAGGGAACAGCCCATACACACCGCCGGTATGAATAAACACAATATCGCTATCGGCGGCGAAACGGCCCCCACCTATTTCTTGCAGTAAACCGTCGAAAGCCTTACCCGAATATACCGGATCCAAAACAACTCCCTCAGTCCGAGCAAGCAAAGCAATCGTATCAATCACCGACTGCCCTGCTTTTGCGTAACCTGCGCCTACATAGCCGTCAATCATTCGTATCATAGATGCTGTCAGTTCGAATGCACTTTGTGAAGGATACTTTAATTGCCAATCGGCAATATCATCTTTAATTTTATCGATAAAATACTGTTCATCATCGCAGACATTAATGCCATAAATATCCGCCTGCATGCCCAGTAACGAAGCACCCACCACTAAACCCGCTTGCGTACCGCCAGAACCTGAGGCCGTTATGATTGCAGTGGGCGATATCTGCTGCGCTACAAAGTCTCCGCTCATCTCATCGCAGGCCGCAATATAGCCCCAAAGGCCATCTCCATCGCTGCCTCCAGTAGGTATCGAAAAAGTGCGATGCCCAGCTTTAGCGTAATCGTTAGATACCTGAGTAAATAGCTTGTCTAAGGTTGATGCATAAACGGCTGGCGAGTGATAACTGATACTGCAGCCAGAAAGCTCATCGAGCAGAAGGTTTCCATCACTGGCTTGAGTTGCTTTTGGCAGGCCGCGTAGAATCAAATGGCACTTAAGGCCCAGTTGGGCGGCAACTAAGGCTGTAGCACGACAATGATTTGATTGGATGCCACCACAGGTAATGAGCGTATCGCAACCCGAGGCCAGCGCTTTAGCGGCAATAAACTCTAACTTGCGCACCTTATTGCCGCTCAAAGTCGAGCCTGTCATATCATCGCGCTTTAACCAAATTAGCGGGCCGCCAATTTGTTTTTGAAGACGCCGCAAAGGCTGCAGCGGTGTTGGCGTATGAGCCAACTGAATACGAGGAGGATAATGAATTAAGGTGCTAGTTAAGGTGTCGGCCATCTCAATACCCCATTTAGACAAAAGCCAGCATAGCTGGCATTTGATTGGACGAGAAAACTTTCGCGCTCAATGCGCTTCTTTCTGAGTTCTGATTAAACTACTTTCTGCGTTCTGCTTAAATTAAAAGGCAGCCAGTGATTAACCGCCTTTGAACAAGCTACTTAAACAGCTTTAAGCGTACCTTTAGGTAATACAGCATGAACAGCTATACGCTGAAATTTTAACTCCATACCTTCAGACGCTTCTAAAACAAGATAATCGCCTTCGATTTTTCTAACTTTACCTAACAAACCGCTAGTCATTACTACCTCATCGCCTTTTTGTAGGCCGCCGACTAATAAGTCATGCTCTTTCTGACGTTTACGCTGAGGACGAATAGCAATAAAGTAAAAGAAAACAAAAAGACCGAGTAAGAAGATCATTTGCATGGCAACACCACCGCCCTCCGGTGCTCCACCTGTTTGTGCATGCGCCTGACTAATAAATAAACCCATTGTAAACCTCTTTAAATTAAATAAATATTTTAGAAACTGATGTTATTTTAACTGTAATGGTTAGCATTTCGCTACCCACTAGCTCACTACAAATTACCTTTAATCCACGCCATTACATCATCATGGTGTGTCTTGGTTTTTACTTTATCCATAATATGCTTGAGTTTGCCGTCTTTACCGACAATAAAACTGCTACGCAAAATACCATCATACTCACGACCCATAAACTTTTTAGGTCCCCAAGCGCCGTATTTATCAGCAATCGGATGCCCTTCATCTGAGAGCAAATCAAAATTAAGCGACTGCTTTATAATAAAGTTTTGCAAACGCTTAACGGGATCAGGGCTAATGCCCAGTACAACGGTATCCAATGCAGCGAGTTCTTTCTCGCTATCACGAATACCACAGGCCTGAACCGTGCAACCTGGCGTACTGGCTTTAGGATAAAAATAAACGACAACATTCTTCTTGCCTTTAAAGTCTTTTAAACTGACTTTAACATTATCCTGATTATGTAAGGTAAATGCGGGCGCTAAATTGCCCAGTTTAGGTAATGCCATGTTAAGAACCTCTACAGAGTCAATAATATACTTTAGCTATCGTCATCAATCGATAACGTATCGGGTAAATCTTTTTTCGTTTTAGCGCCTAAGTCTTTGAGAATAGCGACACGGCGTATTAAATTACCACTGCCCGTCGATAAACGCTTAAACGTCGTATCATAAGCGGCTTGCGCTTTTTCTAAATGGCTACCTATACCCTCTAAAGAATCGATAAAAGAAACGAATTTATCATGCAGGTTACCTGCTTCTAGAGCTATTTTTTCAGCGTTTTTATTTTGTCGCTCATGCCGCCAAATGGTCTCAACCGAACGCAGAATAGCAAGCAAGTTAGTTGGACTCACTAAGACAATGTTTTTACTGTAGGCATCGCCCCAAATGTCTTTATCATTTTGTAAGGCTAATGCTGAGGCGCCTTCTATAGGAATATAAAGCATCACATAATCGAGCGTGTTAACACCAACAAGGCTATCGTAATTCTTATTGCTCAAGCCTTTAATATGCGCACGTACTGAGCTTACATGCTCATCTAGCGCTAACTGTCGCTGCTGGTCATCTTCTGCTTCGAAATAACGCGAGTAAGCCAATAGTGATACTTTCGAATCGATAATCACGTCTTTACCGCCAGGCAAATGCACCACCACATCAGGAATCTGCTTAGAGCCATCTTCGGCCTTCATGGCCACTTGCGTTTCATATTCTTCTGGCTCGCGCAGACCGCATAGCTCTAACGCGCGAATTAAGGTGAGCTCACCCCAGTTTCCCTGCGCTTTATTATCATGCTTTAAAGCGCGAGTCAGGTTGTTAGCATCTTCACCAATTTTCAAGCTATCTTCGCGTAGCTGAGTAATCTGCTCTTTCAGTAAGTGACGTTCTTTACTCTCATTGCTATAAACCTCTTCGACCTTACTGCGAAAATCACTGAGCTGTTGTTTAAGTGGCGACAATGTTCCTTCTAAAGTTTGCTTGCTGCTACGCTCAAACTTTTGGGCTTTCTCATCAAAAATACGATTAGCTAAATTTTCAAATTCACCGCTTAACTGTTCACGGTTTTTTTGCAGTAATTCAATTTTTTCATCCAGTGACTTTTGCTCTGCAGATGTTCTAGCCTCTAATTCGGCATAACGCGTACCCTGCTCTGCATAACTGGCTTGCATTGCTCGAAGCTCATCTTGTAACTGCGTTTTATCTTCCTGCAAATGCTTTTTTTCAGAGGCAATAACAACCGACCCAGACTCTAGCGCTTGAAGTTCAGCTTGATGTTGTAATAGATTTTTTTGTTGTCGGACAAACAGCAGCAAGCAGCCAAGGGTAAGTGCAACAATAATCACTACCAATAGAATCGTCATGCTCATATCAGATCTCTTTATTCAATTTAGTGCTCGCCTTCAGAATGCTGATGAGCGCTATGTATATCAGTATTGCTCTCACTTGCAGCTTCAATTGCTATTACCGCCGCAGTCTCACTATACCCATCACTGTGGCGATGGACCGGTTCAACACTGACTAGCGCCAACGCAAGGCCTACACCTAAGAGTAATACTATCGTCATTTTTAATCGATCATGGCTATGAAAATGCACTTCTGGCAGCAAATCGCTGAGCGAAATACATAAAAATACACCGGCAGAAAAAGCTAGTGCTGCGCCTACATACAAGCCATGACCACTACTAATAACATTGATACCCCACAATGCAGCAAAAGCACTTAGCGGACAAATAATAGCAAAGCCAAACATCACCAGACGACGCTTAGTTTTACTGGCACCACTGTCACTCATCAAAGAAGAAATCGTTAGCGCATCTAAAGGCTTATGCAATAAGATGGCTAAGAACACACCCAAGCCAACCAATACCGTTAGGCCTTGATTATCAGATAGCAATGACCAATCAGCCTGCATGCTCGCGGCCAAAGCAACTCCATCAATCATGGTATGAATGGTTAAACCTAAAGCTATGCCCATCCAGCTTACTGGCTTGGTCGATGAGCTTTTATCATGATGATGATGAGCATGATCATCACCGGCATGCTCCACACATTGACTCTCATGAGCATCATCACTCAAATCATGATGATGAAAATGAAAAACACGCAGCAATAAAAACATGACAAGCAAGCCAAGCATTGTCCAGCGGGCGGCAATCTCTACAGCTTGATCACTAGCAATCGTATATATGGCATGAGGTAAAAGATGAAAAATAGCAATGCCCAGCATTAAGCCAGAAACAAAACTCATGACTAACTGAGTACGCGTATGCGTCATTCGTATAAGCGTGGGTAATTTTCCACCCAGCATAATGGCCGCTATTAACACAAAGGAGTAAGCGGCCAAGACGCTAACTAAAAGTGGATCAAGTGTGTTGAGCATAAGCTAAAGCATTTCCATCATGGTTATTCATTGGGCAAAAATTTATTTAACAGGCGCTATCATTTGTCGCCAATAACTTTCTTCAACATCAATCATCTCAATCGCAAACTGTCCATCGACATGGTCATCGACTAAATCTAACAACGCTTTATGCACAGTAGGAAAAGCCAGTTCAGCCCAAGGAATTTCATCAAAACTGAATAGACGCACTTCAGAGCTTTCTGAGGTTGTCGAAAAACTGTCGTCCAGCATTGTGGCGCGAAAGAACATATGAATTTGGTTTGCATGGGCAACATTGAACACACGGTAAATCGATAAGTTATTAATGTTAGCGCAAGATTCTTCTATGGTTTCTCTATGTGCACCTTCACTACTGGTTTCGTCATTCTCAAGAAAACCTGCAGGCAAAGTCCAAAAGCCATGCCGTGGCTCAATATTTCGACGGCAGAGTAATACACGCACACCGTTTTTATCATCAACATAAAGAGGAATGGTGCCAACAACCACATTAGGGTTTTGGTAGTGAACGACATCGCAGCCCAAACAAATATAACGCGGGCGATTATCTCCCGACGGCACTTTATGTTCGACTGATTCTCCGCATTGACTACAAAATTTCAAGCTATCCCCTTTTGAAGATCGATCAACTCAATCTAAAAATTATACCTTAGGCCATCAATTCGCGATATTTACCCGCGTGAAAAACTAATGGACTGGTCTTGTTTAAATCATCTTCATGCAAGTCGCTAATGGCAAGCACTTTGCCTACCATAATAATATGGTCGCCACCGTCATGACATACATCCACTTCGCACTCAAAGCTAACAATCGCATTATTCAATAATGGCGTGCCGGCAATACCGGGCTGATAATGTTCAGCATCTAAACCATGGCTATGCTTCTTCGCATACTGATTCGAAATATCTTGCTGGTCAGCACTCAAAATATTTACCGCAAAATGTTTCGCTGCAGCAAAGGCATCAAAGGTATCTGAATTTTTTTGCAAACTCCAAAGCACCAATGGTGGATCTAATGAAACCGAAGCAAAGGAATTAGCGGTCACACCAAAAGGCGCATAACCTTCTGGATCTGCCGTTATAATCGTGACGCCAGTCGGAAATTGTCCAAGCGCATTTCGAAGCGCACGCTGATCTATACTCATAAAGGTAAACTCATTTTTAATTATTGATGCTTAATTTATTACTGCTTTACTTAATGTCGACTCAGCATTCAACTGGCCATTGATTACACTCAGGATTTACACAATAACAGCGCTTAACCCTATTACGTAATAATAGCTTGTAGGCTATTGATAAGAATAAGGTTAACTGAGGCAGTAATCATGGATAGCCGACATACTTAATGGATCAGGACAATATCTGATTGCGCCCTGAATAACAACGCTGTTTATACCATCAAGCCCGCTAATTACTGGGGCTTACAGCGATGGAGGTGACCATTTATCTAACGCTTCTGTATCGGTTACTTTAGCGTCAACCCACTGCTCACCATGCTCAAAAATCGCCTTCTTCCAAAACGGTGCAGCGGTCTTTAAATAATCAAGAATATATTCGCAAACGGCAAACGCTTCTTTACGATGCGATGAAGCCACCAACACTAAGACTATCGGCTCACCCACAGCTAAACGACCCACGCGATGAATTACCCGGCAGCCCAAAAAAGACCATCGCTGCGAAGCCGCTAACGCAATCGTTTCAATAGTCGATTGCGTCATTGCGGGGTAATGCTCAATATCCAAGGCTAATAACTCACCATAAGCCGCCGCATCGTCAGAAGCACCTGTCTCGCTACCTCTAACGCTACCGGTAAAGGTTGCTAATGCGCCCATATTTGAACGCTGTCCTGTAAGTGCATTTTCTAGAAGTTGTGTCTCTGCAGCCACATCAAAAGTAGATGGCTGAATTACCACATTAACAAGAGGTGTGATATTGGAGGGTAATTGAGCATTCATAAAAGTCACTTACCCACCCGTCACGGGTGGAAAGAAAGCCAGCTCGTCACCCTCTTCAACAAAGGTATCACGATCGACAACTTGCTGGTTTTTGGCAACAACCACTTCATCAGCCAGTAATAACTGCCACTTACTATTACCACTGCCGGCATTGCTATCAACATCACTCGCAATCAAATGCTCAACTAACGCCAACACAGTAAGCTTATCGCTCAACGCGACTCGATGCTCGCTCAAACCTAACTGCTCTCTAAGGCGAGCAAAAAACACTAATTTAATCATAAAATAAAACCTTAAACTTCTGCGTCGCGTTGCCAGTGACCACTCTTACCACCCGCTTTTTCTACTAGAGCAATATCTGAAATCACTATCGACTTATCAACCGCCTTACACATATCGTAAATAGTTAAAGCCGCAACCGACACTGCGGTTAACGCCTCCATTTCGACACCGGTTTGCCCTGTTATTTTGCAAGTTGCACGCACATATACGCAGTGACTCTTATCATCTAAATCAAAGGTTAATGCCACCGATGTCAGCATTAAAGGATGACAAAGCGGAATCAAATCACTGCATTTTTTAGCTGCCTGAATACCTGCTATACGCGCCACAGCAATGACATCGCCTTTTTTGTTGTTGCCGCTAATTAGCTGCTGAAATGCAGCAGCACCCAAAGTGACGGTAGCACCTGCCGTAGCAATGCGAAGTGAATCCACTTTAGAAGAAACATCTACCATATGGGCTTCACCCGCCGCATTCAAATGGGTTAAATTATCACTCATAAACGTAAACTCACTCATTTAAGCTCAGCTTCAGCTATTGGTTACTCTTAACAAAACACAATTAAAGATTTATTGTCGCATTTAATCTTAAATATAGACAAAGTATTATGACTAACTGCATACACTTAGGGTATAAACTTTTAAAAAAATTAGCACCGTCACCCATTACTCAAAAAGGTAAGCCGATGTCTTGTTTACAGCGATTGCAGACCACACGAAAATGCTCGGTGTTTACACCTTTGCCAGCATTTATAGCCTTGCTAGCATGCTGCTTATTACCGTTGTTCGCCACTTCAGATGTTTCAGCATCAGAGCATTGGCGCCATCAACCACTGCCCTCTGCCAATAGAAATCCCTTAGTGCAAGTCCATGACATCCCAGAAGCCAGCGGCGTTTTTACGCTGCCAAAGCACCGCATACAATGGTCATCGACATTCGACATGGCCAGCATTAGCTCACAAAGTCTTGGCTCGTTACCGCCCAGCGCCAATCAAGCCAATGAATCTCTTCTCTTAGATGGCGAAACCTATCGAGCCGCATTCAAATTACGATATGGCTTGAGTGAGCAAAGTGATCTAAGTATTACCCTGCCTTTAATCGCTCACTCTGGCGGCTTTGCCGACAATGCCATTAGTGGCTGGCATGATATCTTTGGTTTACCCGACGGTAATAGAGCAAGCCGCCCCGACAATTCCTTAGATTATCGCTACCAACGCAACGGTCAAAACTTGATCGAGATAAATCAATCAACCAAAGGCCTAGGCGATATAAGGTTTGATTATCGCTATCGTATTAATAATGACCCTAATGACGATAAGAGCAACAACGACATTAATAATATAGGCAACAGCCAAATAAAAAGTCTTATTCAAATGGGCATAAAACTGCCTACTGGCAATCAAGATCGCCTCACTGGCTCTGGGGCAACGACATTATCGACGAGCATTCAACTCGCGCAAACACACATGACTCATGCTAAAGATTGGTCCTGGCATGCGTCAGCCGGTGCAATATGGATATCGGGTGGCGGCTTATTAGATAAGATTAAAAACGATTGGGGCTTTTATGGCAGTGGAGGTATTAGCTGGCAGGCCACCGATTACTTAACTTTTAAGATGCAGCTTGAATCGCATACGGCAATTTACAAGAGCAACACCGATGAGCTAGGCCACACAACTGGCCAGCTAGTCATAGGCCTAAGTGCAAAAACCAGCCCAAGCACCGTAATAGACCTTTATTTCACCGAAGACGTAGTACTCCACTCTAGTCCCGATATTGGTATTGGCTTGGCTATTCACCGCTCTATTAGCAGACACTAAATGGCAGCACTAACTCCCTACATCAGGCAATAGTCACGGTAGAGACTTTAGCGTTATCAGGTATAATGCCGCGCATCGAAAAGCCGGATCGACTAGCCAGCATGGGTTAACGCCCTATTACACGCTTATTCCCCTGTCCTTTCGTAAAACAGATTGGCCCGCTCACGCACTATTAACATAAGATTTTTTGGCCACTCATCCACATTTTACTCAAACGTACGAGAAAACTATGTCTGATATCGACTTATCAACCACAGAATTAAAAGCGTCTTATGGCGTTGGCATGCAAATGGGTCAGCAATTAAAAGCGGCGTTTAAAGACGTATCACTTGCTGCTGCTATCGCAGGTCTTAAAGATGGCTTTAACAACCAGCCACCAAGAGTTGAAGGCGATGCAATTAATGCCGCATTCCAAGAAATTCAAGCCGCGATGGCTGCCGAAAGCCAAGCAGCAGCTGCAGAGCATTCACAAGAAGGCGAAGCCTTTTTAGCTGAAAATGCTAAACGTGACGGCGTAACGATTACTGAATCTGGTCTTCAATACGAAGTATTAGAAGCGGGTAGCGGCGAAAAGCCATTAGCAACATCAACGGTTCGTACACATTACCGTGGCACTTTAATTAATGGTGATGAATTCGATAGCTCTTACAGCCGTAACGAGCCGACTGAATTCCCTGTTAACGGTGTTATAGCCGGTTGGACAGAAGCGCTTCAGTTAATGGAAGTTGGCGCAAAATGGAAATTGTTTATTCCTTACCAACTTGCCTATGGCGAGCAAGGTGCTGGCGGCGCAATTGGTCCATTCCAAGCATTAGTATTTGAAATTGAGCTTATCGCTATATTGTAAGCCGTATTCAATAGAAAACTGAGTAGAGGGAGCCAATAGCTCCCTCTACCTCTTTTCACCCTTTCGTTTTTATCCTTATACAAAATCAAAACTTATGAATTTTTTAGATCCTTATCTGAACCGTGATAGCAATAAAGAAATTATCATTAGCGCCAATCAAGGCTGCAGCTTTGCCAAGCAAGTTGCTGGTGACTTTAATCCGATTCATGATGCCGACTCAAAGCGTTTTTGCGTGCCTGGCGATTTATTGTTTGCCATTGCGCTAAACCACTACGGATTACATTCTTCAATGAGGTTTTCTTTTTTAGAAATGCTCAGTGCAGATGTACCCATTATTTATTCTAACAATACGCAAGCAGATAACGACAGCAAGCAAACTCAACAACAGGTTAATAACACCGTAAACGGCAAAACCTTATTAACCATAGATACTACCGGTGAGAAAAATCACAACCCTGACACTATTGCCAAACTAACGCAAAGTTACGTGCAGTTTTCAGGTCAAAACTTCCCTCATATTCTAGTGCCATTAATGCAAGAACAAGGCGTAATGATTAACCCTGCCAGACCGCTGATAATTTATAAGAGCATGTCATTTGAATTAGATGATGTACATGCAGAAAATATCAGTCTGAGATTAGATAGCAGCACATTGAATGTTCAAGGCAAACGTGGAACAGGCGCAGTCTCTTTTAGCTTACTATCTAACGATAAAGTGGTAGGTAAAGGACAGAAGAACTTAATTCTTAGTGGGCTTAGAGAATATGATCAAAGTGCTATTACTGAATTGTCAGATAACTACCTTATTAATCGTGATAAATATTTTGCGCGTTAATCATTTAGCTTTAACGCTTATAACCCTTAGAAAGTCCGCCTTGACGCTATAAAGCCCGTTAAAGCTGTTTTTTTAGTTATAAGCCCACAGCTAAAAGCGTCCAATTACACAAGACTTTCTTCAATAAAAATTTAATTTCTCTCCTATCCAGCGCTGTCTAAAAAACGTGCTACACTCAATTTTATGCGCATAAACATATATGCACCTATGTTTAATTCAAGAACATAACTACTCTGTTTATTTCAATAAATTTTAAAAAATTTATTACTCTCATTTCAAGATTTTCTTTAAGTATTACCAAACAAGCAAAATGTAAACGTTACTTCAAACTGATGATAACGTTGGATTATTATAACTTTAGCCTGTTTAGCCTACGCTCTCTAAATTTTTAATTTAATGACCATTAAAAGAATAATGCCTTGTCGTTGATGATACTTTCCGTTATCAGCGAGAACCCCACTACACCATAAATATAAAGATAAAACACACATGAAGACTAATAGATTTGTTTCATATACCTTAACTATTTGCTTATTTGCTTTTGCGAGCATAAATACATCAGCGACACCATTAATTGGTATTTACTTATCAGGCAATACGACGGTATCCGGCTTATATACAACTTTTGGAGCTGATGCTGTTATTAGCGACAATGTCAGTGCCGCCACCTACATTACCATTGGTGCAAACACTGAGGGCGCGGATCTATCGGCTAACACAATCACCTTAGGGGCAGCTGCAGAGTTAGCCGACTTGTATGTCACCACCCTTACCGTAGGAGCTGGCGCGACCAATACAGGCATTTATCCAGAAACTACAAATAACCAAAGTGCATTAGCAGAAATAGACGAAGCGCAAATAGCTTTATTTGCATTAGAAACAGATTTTGCCATGCCTGTAACGACTCTAGGCGGAACTTTTGTCCCCGGCGTTTACAGAGCTCCAGCACTCACGACTGCAGCAAATTCAATTATTACGCTTGATGGTGAAGGTGCTGAAAATCCACTCTGGGTGTTTAATTTAGACACTTACCTTGTGACCGGTGCGGAAACCGAAATAAAAATAATTAATGCTGGCGCAGGAGCTAGCGTTGTCTGGAATGCAGGGCAATATATATCGTTAGGCGCCCTAACCTCTTTTGTGGGCACAGCTTTTTCAGGGCAATATGTTAGTGGTGGCGCTGCAGCAAGTCTTACTTGCGGAAATTTCTTTGCTAAGCAATACATCTCAGGCAGTGCCGGTGCAGAATTTACGTCTACAAATTGTATCGGTTCAGACAGCTGGGCAGGATCAATTGAGGGCTTAAGTGCCGGCATTGATATCAGCGATGGAGTGGTTTTGAATAACCCTGCCGAGCCTGAACCAGAGGTTGAAGAAGTAAACATTCCTGCTTTACCTACAATGGCTCTGCTAGCGTTATTTTTCTCTTTAATTATGGCGAGGTCTTATAAAAAAGCCTAACACTTTTATTAAAAATCGATGGGGAATCTCAACCTATTTCGAGCTTAAATTTAGCATACGATTAAGAAAAAGCAGACTCTTTAGCCACAACTAAAGAGCCTGCGTCTCTAAGAATTATTAACCAAACAAACCGCCAAAACCTGCCACCAACAAACCAAGCCCAGAGACCCAAACAGCGCAGGCAATAAAGTCATAACGAATATATTTAGCTACCGGTAAACCGCTCACACCTGTAAGCAAAGGCACAATACTGCGAACGGCTGGCACAAGACGGCCAATAATAATTGACAGCTCTCCATGCTTTAATAGCATCGCCTCGGCCTTACCCAAATTACTTTTGTATTTTTTTGCAAAACGCGTGTGATGAAAATCTGGACCAAACCTCCGCCCCAAAAAATAGCCCATATGATCTGCCGTGATAGCCCCAAGAAAAGCCAGCGGTAGCATTTGCCATAACGTCGCAAAACCCTGCGCATACAATACCGTGCAAATGCTCAACAAGATGGCTCCCGACACAAAAAGGCCTATCCCAACAGTGGCCTCAAGAAAGGCAACGGCAGGAATAATAAAAAAAGCATACTCGTGGTAAGCCTCAACCCATTCTAAAAAAATATCACCTATCATGTATTACACACCCGCTTCGTTTCTACTAACCATGATTATTATAGTACTGCCTGTTGAGGGACAAGACGCAACTGACTTAAATCATAGCCCTCTTCTTTAATGATTTTCAATAGTTGCTGATAATCAGTATCCGCAATAAACGGCTGCCGCGCCATTACCCAAACATAATCTCTTTTGGTTCTACCAACAATAGTCACTGAATAGTCATCATCGACATACACGATGCGGTACTCCGCTTTTATCGGCCAAATAAACTGCATACCCCATACGGCGTTGCCGCTATTTTCACGAATAAAACCCGTAGGCTTATAGGTTTTTTTCTCGCCCTCAAAGCTCCCCTTGTTAAACGTAAAGGTGGTGGCTATCTTTCCATCCACTGGCTTTGCATAACTTTCAATCGCGTTATAGGCGTCGACTTCAATAAAGGTAGGTATATTAGCGATAACGTACCAGTCACCGGCAAAACGATTTAGATCAACAAAGGCTTCGGTACGCAGCGGTTGTTGCTTAGAGCTAGACTGACAAGCACTGAGCAACACTAAGGTGCATAGCAGTAAGGTTTTAATGAATATCATTATCTCATCCTTATTAAATTTTCATATTGTTTTAACAGAACTTGTTAAACGTCATTATTGTTATTAACTAATGATTAATAATTTGGCTCACTACTGAATCAGCAGTCGAAGCCGGATCACTACTATTAGATGTTATCGTTAGAGGCTCATAACGCAGTATACGCCCACCAGCCGCAACCGACTCAAGCGCCAACCAACGAAAATTATTAGCGCTATACCATAGTGTTATAGGTCCGGCTTTTAAATCAATATGGTATTTTATGGCGACCACTGGCTTTCCGTTAAGCTGAAACGACTCTTCGCCTAAGCGCGTAATAGTGACATCTTCATAGATGCCCGTTTGACTATTGAGCAGTTTCTCTTCGGCTAAAAAGGCAGGGTTCCAGTAGGCAAAGGTCATGATGCAAGGCGGTAGTTCTTTTTCGGCGCTGACTGTATTAATTTGAAAATAGTTATCCTTAGCCTGCCTTGCAACTAGCTTCCCCGCTACCAAGAATGGCTTACCGTTGGCATCGGTTTCTGAATTGATTGAACGCAAACAGTTACCTTGCCACACTTCGGTGCTTTGATGTCGATAGCGATATAAATTAATAAACAAGACATTAACATCAAAGCTGGCTTCGGTTTGGATGGTTTGCTGTCCATTAGACTCGCTCACAGTAAAATGATGAGTGCCTATTTCACGATTGTCGAGTAAGACCTTAAATTGCCATTGTGATGGCTGTGAGGCGTTAGCGGCGACACTGGTTGTGAATAAAAACACAAAGGGGATAAACCAAA
>CAXAHI010000012.1:0-33289 GCA_963968645.1 uncultured Gammaproteobacteria bacterium
GAGAAATTAAATATCAGAATATGCCAATACCACTAAAAGCTTATGCACAAGATTCTGGATTCTGGCTGTCGGGCCACCCCCGACGACCTTAACCTTAAAACTCAAAAAAAATCGAAAACTAAAACTAAAACTGAAAATAAAACTAAGAATAAAGATAACACCCCCTCAGCAAATCCAACTCCCCCTCCGTCAAACCAATCTCCTCCCGCAAATACCTATCCACCCCACCATACCGCGAATCTATCGTATCCATAGCCGCTTGCAAATAACTCGCCTTAACTCTCAAAATAATCGCTATCGCCTTTCGATTAAAAGGACTCTTCACCTTCCCCTTATACTCATCAGCATCACTATTATCTGCATTATCACTCTCAGCATAATAACTCACCGCCCAGCGCTCAACCTCATTAGCAATATCAACATACTCATTAGTCCGTAAGTAATCTTTCATAATGCATTCAGACTCAACCCCTAAAGCAGCCAACATTAACAAACCACCAAACCCCGTCCTATCCTTACCCGCTGAACAATGAATAATAGAGCCACTATCTGCATGCGCTATTAACGTATCAAACATTTTCCGATAACTGGATTGATGGCTAATAACCAAGTCACGATTAATATCCCGCATAAAATCATCAATGATACCTTCATCAATATGATCATCATTAACATACTCATTATTTAATGCAGAAAACAGATCTGTCGCACTGCCTGGAGATATCGAAATAGCGGTTGGCACCAAACCCTCAGGTAATTGACTCGGCTGCCTTTTCATTTCTTCAGCACGACGAAAATCACAAATGGCTTGAATATTTAATTGCTGTAACGCTTGCTTGTCGGCATCAGACATTTCACCCATATGACCCGTACGAAATAACTTACCCCACCTAACTTGTCGTCCATCTACCGTTAACTGCCCACCATAATCTCTAAAGTTAGCGGTAACCGACATGGGCAAAAGTCGCGGTGCAACTCTTAGATGCTGTTCAACTACTAATTCACTATCTACAAATCGAATAACTGGGTGTGAATAAGCATCCACAGCAATACCTGTAGCGGCTTGTAACATGTCATATGTTAATTCTATTGACTGCTCATCTACTTCACCAACAATGGATAACGGTATTGGATCGGAAAAATACTGTCCGGAAATTTGCTCACAGCCTATCGAGTATTGATTCATATCAATGGCCGCGCACTGCCATAAAATTTTCCAACCCTTGGAGGTGGGAATAATAGTTAGGTCTATGGCTTTTAATGCTGATTGATTAAGGTCGATCATACTGTGGCTTCTATTATTGATCATGATGTTATTAACTGTTCTAACAATTAAAATAATTCTCTAAAACTATGCGGCTTTGCTACTTACGATAACAATTAAGAAGATATACGCCAAAAATAATAATACGGTTTAAAGAAAACCGTTAATCAAAAAAAAACGCGCCGGACAACAAGGTCGGCGCGCTTTTATCGTATATCACATTTTATTTTTCGTCTTTCAGACAATCCTAAAACGGGATATCGTCATCCCAATCATCACCACCAGCGGGTGCAACAGGGGCTTGAGGCTGCTGCTGAGGCGCTTGCTGCTGATATTGCTGTTGCGGTTGCTGCTGGCGCGGAGCTTGCTGCTGGAATTGCTGACCGCCACCTTGCTGTTGCTGACCTTGTTGGCCTCCGCCTTGCTGTCCTTCACCCATGCCTCGACTATCGAGCATTTGTAATTCACGCGCAAAAACATCGGTTGAATAGCGATCTTGACCCGTCTGCTTATCTTGATACTTACGTGTCCGCAATGAGCCTTCAATATAGACCTTAGAGCCCTTGTTTAAATATTGAGCAGCAATTTCAGCTAAACGACCATTGAAAACAATTCGGTGCCATTCAGTACGCTCTTTTTGCTCACCGGTTTGCTTGTCCTTCCAGCCTTCGGAGGTAGCTATACTAATATTAGTGATAGAGCCGCCATCAGGGAAAGTACGAGTCTCAGGCTCCTGCCCTAAATTACCCACCAATATCACTTTATTAATGCCACGCGCCATAGTCTTTCTCCGCTTTTACGGTTTGTTTAAATTGGATGACAATATATACGAATTAGGTGCCCTTCTCTACAGTATTGACGGACTATTCAATGTCTATTTTCAATCAATACAAATAGCTCTATGTTTCAGCAATAATTCGATCTAAAACACCGCTTAGCTTTGCTATCACCCGCCTTGCTCTTTATACTTTCCGGTTTTGCGCTGCAGAAACATTGTCATAAAAAATCGCCTCCTCAAAAGCGGAGACGGATCGGCATTTCACCGCCTTAAATACGACTGAATATGAGCCGCCTACTGGCTTTCGACGTATATTGACTATTAATCTGAAGCACTAATCTACTTTTAAATATCTATCCGTTAATTCAATGCCGTTTTATAAGGCAATGAACGGCTTATAGCAACCAGCGAACCACCCCAGCGAAAAAAACACCATGGATAAAATAGTTGTACGCGGCGCCCGCACTCACAACCTCAAAGATATCGACATAGAATTACCCCGTGATAGCTTTATTGTTATTACTGGCTTATCAGGCTCTGGAAAATCATCATTGGCCTTCGATACCTTATACGCAGAAGGGCAACGGCGCTATGTTGAGTCGCTATCCACTTATGCCAGACAATTCTTGTCCTTAATGGAAAAACCTGATGTTGACCATATTGAAGGGTTATCACCAGCTATTTCGATTGAGCAGAAATCCACCTCGCATAACCCTCGCTCAACCGTAGGCACGATTACTGAAATTTATGATTATCTTCGCTTGCTGTATGCCCGTGCAGGCACACCGCAATGCCCTACTCACGATTTAGCGCTCGAAGCACAAACCATTAGCCAAATGGTTGATGCAGTACTGGCGCTTCCTGATGGCAGTAAAGTAATGCTCTTGGCGCCAATCATCAAAGATCGTAAGGGTGAACACTTAAAACTGTTTGATAAATTAAAACAGGAAGGCTTTGTCCGCGTGCGTGTCGACGGTGAAATCTATGATATTGATGAAGTGCCGACACTTAAGAAAAACTTTAAACATTCGGTTGATGTTGTCGTCGATCGATTCAAAGTACGTGCCGATTTAAAGCAGCGCATAGCCGATTCATTTGAAACCGCGCTAGGCCTCGCCGAAGGCGTAGCGTGCATTGGCTTTATGGATAGAGATCCTAATGATGAATCCAGCAAGGATATTATTTTCTCAGCCAATTATGCCTGCCCTGAATGCGGCTATAGCCTTAATGAACTTGAGCCACGCTTATTCTCGTTTAATAATCCGGCCGGCGCTTGTCCTGACTGTGATGGTCTAGGTGTTAAACAATATTTTGATCTTGATCGCGTTATTCAATATCCAGATTCTAGCCTCGCCGAAGGCGCTATTCGCGGCTGGGATAAACGCAGCGTTTATTATTTTCATATGCTGACATCATTAGCAGAGCATTTCGAATTTTCTATTGATGCACCATTTAATACGCTCAGTGAAAAACATCGTGAAACGATTCTTTATGGCAGCAAAGAAGAAGTCGCTTTTTCTTATGTGAATGATCGCGGCGATATTTTTAAACGCACTCATGCATTCGAAGGTATCATTCCAAATATGGAACGCCGCTATCGCGATACGCAATCACAAATGGTACGCGAAGATTTAACCAAATTTATAAGCAACCAATGCTGCCCCGCTTGTGATGGTTCACGCTTAAGACGCAGTGCCCGACATGTCTTTATTGACGGCTCCAACTTGCCTTCAATTACTGCGCTTCCGGTAACCGCAGCCTATGAATATTTCGCCAAGCTTAAACTGCCTGGCAAACGCGGAAAGATTGCAGAAAAAATTGTTAAAGAAATCCATCAGCGTTTAGAGTTTTTAGTTGATGTTGGGCTTAACTATTTAACCCTCGATCGAAACGCCGATAGCTTATCGGGTGGTGAAGCACAGCGCATAAGATTAGCCAGCCAAATTGGTGCGGGACTCGTGGGCGTTATGTACATCTTAGATGAACCGTCTATCGGGCTTCATCAACGTGACAACGAACGCCTATTAAAAACACTGACGCGACTACGAGATCTTGGTAACACGGTCATTGTGGTTGAGCATGATGAAGATGCCATACGACAAGCAGACTATGTTGTCGATATTGGACCAGGAGCCGGCGTACACGGTGGTGAGGTCGTCGCTAAAGGCAGCGTCGAACAAATCATGCGCGCTTCGAAATCAGTAACAGGACAGTATCTATCGGGTAAAAAATCGATAGCCGTGCCAGAAATACGACATCCCGTTAATGAAAAAGAGCTAATTGTTTTAACCGGAGCCACTGGTAACAATCTTCAAAACGTTGATATTAATATTCCACTAGGATTATTCACCTGTATTACCGGCGTATCAGGGTCAGGTAAATCAACACTCATTAATGGCACGCTCTACCCCGCTGCCGCAACTGCATTAAATGGCGCGACAACATTAAAGTCTGCACCGCATACCGCTATCGAAGGCCTCGAGAAACTCGATAAATGTATTGATATCGATCAAAGCCCTATTGGCCGCACGCCGCGTTCAAACCCGGCAACTTACACAGGTATATTCACGCCGGTACGCGAGCTATTTGCCGGCACACAAGAAGCGCGAACACGTGGCTATAAACCTGGACGCTTTAGCTTTAACGTCAAAGGCGGCCGCTGTGAAGCCTGCCAAGGCGATGGCGTAATCAAAGTAGAGATGCATTTCTTACCTGATGTGTATGTTCCCTGTGACGTGTGCAGAGGTAAACGCTATAACCGCGAAACACTTGAGGTAACCTACAAAGGTAAAAACATTTTTGAAGTCTTAGATATGACCGCCGAAGATGCCTTAGTATTTTTCGAAGCCATCCCCTCTATTGCAAGAAAGCTCCAAACGCTGCAAGACGTAGGCCTTACTTATGTCAAATTAGGGCAAGCGGCAACGACACTCTCTGGAGGTGAAGCACAACGCGTTAAGCTTGCTAAGGAATTATCAAAACGTGATACAGGCCGTACGCTTTATATTCTCGATGAGCCCACAACTGGATTACACTTTGCCGACATACAACAACTGCTCACAGTGCTGCACCACTTGCGAGACCGCGGCAACACTATCGTAATTATCGAACATAATCTCGATGTAATAAAAACAGCTGACTGGGTGGTAGATTTAGGACCTGAAGGCGGCAGTGGCGGCGGACAGATTATTGCCGAAGGAACGCCAGAAGAGATTATCAAAGTGAAGCAATCGCATACAGGTAAGTTTTTAAAGCCACTGCTTAATCTCTCAGAAACAAAGAAAGCGGCCACTAAAAAAGCAGGTGTTAAAAAAACAGGCATTAAAAAACCTATGACCAAGGAACCTGCAACTAAGGAACCTGCAAAAAAGAAACCTGCATCTAAAAAATCCACCACCAAGAAACCAGGGCCGAAAAAAACAAAGAAGTAATTACTCACTTAGCAAAATATAAGAACGACTAGGCGACAAGGAACGTCACCTTAGATTTTTTCGCGCTATACATAGCTTCATCGGCAGCCTTTAAAAGCTGTTCAGGGCTAGAGCCATTCTCTGGATAACTCGCAATACCAATACTGCAACCTACTTGTATCTTCTCACCCGAATAAGTAATGGGCTGAGCTAAAGTATTATAAATGCGTTCAGCGAAACCACTCAAATGCTCAGCGGTTAAATCATCGCCATCAACAATCACAGCAAACTCATCGCCACCTATACGCGCGACCGTATCTGAAAGACGCACAGTCTCTAATAGACGAGCCGCCATCTCTTGTAAGACAAAGTCACCAACTCGATGACCTAAGTCATCATTAATGGGTTTAAAATTATCGAGGTCAATATAAAGAAGGGCAACTTCAACGCCGTTTCGAATTGATCGGTTTAAAGCCTTCTCTAATAAGTCATCAAACATCATTCGGTTATATAACCCAGTCAAAGAATCATGAGCGGCCAAATATTCATAACGAATCCGCTCTTCATCGCGCTGGAATCGTAATGAATCATACATTTTATTCGTTGATGACATTATCGCTATCAACATAACAAAGGTGACCATCCAATTAGCATGCAAATGGACCATGCGATGATCTAAATCCATATATAAAGGTAAATTAATCGCTTGCTCACCAACCCATGCAGTCGTCCAATAGGCCGCTACTGTAAGTAAACCGACGAGTAAGCCAGGTTTATTACCCAACAAAACATAAGCAATTAAGATAGGGACAACTAATAAAGGAAATACCGGAGAGAACTCAACCCCGCCAGTAAGCAAAATTGAAAACGAAATAGCCGAAAATAAAATAATAATCAAAAAATAACTATTAAATATTAAATGGCCGAAAAAATGGAGATTCAACATACACAGCGCTAAAGCAGACGCTAGCAGTAATGTACTGAAGCCTGCAAAATTTCTCGCCTCTTCACTGAGGTCTGCAAAAAAGAAAAAATAGGCTGAACTGACAACAAACGCCAACTGCGCAGCTAATAAGATGAAACATAATACCCGTGCGCGATATAACGTTTCAAAATTAGATGCCAATTTTATACTGATCAAATGATCTAAATCCATAACCACTCCATACCTCAGCTTTTGTTACTGAAAAACAAATCTAATTCAACAACACACCTCAATTAAGAGCCCGTTATGCTGCAATCACTTCAAATAGAATTATTTTTATTACGCGTGAGTTTTTGTATTCCAAGAGCGCGTAAAGTTAATCGAATACATAAAAACGCTATGGAGAGGTGCGATGTATAACAATTGATAATAGCTCATATGTGAGCGAAGCATAGATTGAGTTGGCATTAAAAGAAGAATCTAAAGGCATTTTTTGAAATAAAAATTAAGGCACAAAAAAGCCGAGACTAGCTCGGCTTTTTTAAGTGATCTGAATACTATTCAGTATCAAAATCATCATCAAAATCAAGTGAATCATTTTGCGGACGATCAACCAATTCTACATAAGCCATTGGTGCTTTATCACCTGTACGGAAACCACATTTTAAAATACGAATGTAGCCACCAGGACGTGCATCGTAGCGTGGACCAAGTTCAGTGAAGAGCTTACCGACAACATCCTTACTACGGGTGCGGTCAAAAGCTAATCGACGGTTAGCAACGCTATCTTGCTTAGCTAAAGTGATCAAAGGCTCAGCGAAACGGCGAAGCTCTTTGGCTTTTGGCAAAGTTGTACGAATCATTTCATGCTCAACTAAAGAGTTGGTCATGTTACGAAACATCGCTTTACGATGTGATGCATTTCTATTCAGCTGTCTGCCAGTATGACGATGACGCATGGCAAGGTTTCCTGTAAATACTAAAAAAGTTAAACGTTAAAGAACTCAGTTATAAAGCAAAAGCTATAAAGCGAGAATTTTATCGTCGTTACGTAGACTTGCTGGTGGCCAGTTATCAAGGCGTAAACCTAATGATAAACCTCTAGACGCTAGCACATCTTTAATTTCTGTAAGTGATTTCTTACCTAGGTTAGGCGTTTTTAACAGCTCAACCTCAGTACGTTGTACCAAATCACCAATGTAGTAAATATTCTCTGCTTTTAAGCAGTTTGCCGAACGAACAGTTAATTCTAAATCATCAACTGGACGCAACAAGATAGGATCAATCTCTTCTTCTTGTTGAGCTGGCTCAAGTTCTTTTTCGCCTTCAAGGTCAACAAACACTGCAAGCTGCTGCTGCAAAATAGTCGCCGCACGACGGATAGCTTCTTCAGAATCTAAAGTACCATTAGTTTCTAAATCAATAATCAATTTATCAAGATCAGTTCGTTGCTCAACACGCGCACTGTCAACAACGTAAGAAACGCGGCGGACTGGGCTGTAAGAAGCATCTAACTGTAAACGGCCAATCGCTTTTGATTCATCATCATCTGTTTCACGAGAATCAACTGGCTGATAACCACGACCCGATGTTACTGTCAGTTTCATTGACAACTCACCAGTACCATTTAGGTGAGCAATAACATGGTCAGGATTTTTAATTTCAATTTCATGGTCAAGTTGAATATCGCGTGCCGTTACAACACCAGGACCTTTTTTATTCAAAGTAAGAACAGTTGAATCGCGATCATTCATGATCACCGAAACACCTTTAAGGTTTAACAATATTTCAATAACGTCTTCTTGAACACCTTCAATAGCACTGTACTCGTGCAAAACACCTTCAATTTCGACATCACTGATAGCCGAACCAGGCATAGAAGATAAAAGTATACGACGTAAAGCATTCCCTAGAGTGTGACCAAAACCGCGCTCCAGCGGTTCCAACGTAATTTTTGCTCGCGTTTCGCTGAGCTCTACAACATCGATAAGACGTGGTGTTAGAAAATCGCTGCCTGCACTTAGCATATCGTTACCTGTAATTTGATAAACTGATTTCTGGACTGTGTATCTACATGAAATGAATGAGGATCCCCTCTAACCCACTTCTTTACTCTACATTTTGGTAAACGTTTATTTTCAAGTACTGCAGCAGAGAACTTATGTATAAATGCTCTGAGTTCCTAAACAAACAATTAAACCAAAGGTGAGCGTGGCTTGCACATATAACGGCAAACCACATAGAAACCACGCTTATTACTTAGAGTACAATTCGACTATCAAGCTCTCATTGATCTCTGAGGGCAAATCAGCACGTTCTGGCGCTGCTTTGTAAGTCCCTGAAAAACTACTTTCGTTAATATCGATCCAATCAACATGACCGCGCTGCGCAGCTAACGACATAGCCGCTGAGATACGCAATTGCTTCTTAGCTCGCTCACGAACCGAAACAACATCGCCGGCTTGAACTTGGTATGAAGCAATGTTAACTACTTTATCGTTAACAAGGATTGAACCGTGAGACACAAGCTGACGAGATTCAGCACGCGTCGAACCAAAACCAATACGGTAAACAACATTATCCAAACGACCTTCAAGCATCTGGAGTAAGTTCTCGCCAGTTGCACCTTTCTGATTAGCCGACTTCTTATAATAATTACGGAATTGCTTTTCTAGCACACCGTAAAGACGTCTAACTTTTTGCTTTTCGCGTAACTGAACACCGTAATCAGATAAACGACCGCGACGAGCACCGTGCACACCTGGCACAGCTTCGGGCTTACATTTACTGTCTAATGAACGAACACCACTCTTCAAAAAGAGGTCGGTACCTTCACGACGGGCTAATTTACAGGTTGGGCCTAAATATCGAGCCATAATGTATGATCCTGCGTGCTACTGATTCTATTAAATTCGTAATAAAAAAACTGCTGAACACATCAGCAATTTTTTAATCTGTTTAAACTCTACGTTTCTTCGGTGGACGACAGCCATTATGTGGAATCGGCGTAACGTCAGTAATACTATTGATGTTGTAACCGCAGCTATGCAATGCACGTACAGCTGACTCACGACCTGGACCAGGTCCTTTTACTTCAACATCAAGGTTTTGCAAGCCATATTCTTTAGCAGCATTACCCGCACGCTCAGAAGCTACCTGCGCAGCGAAAGGCGTACTTTTTCGAGAACCACGAAAACCAGAACCGCCAGCGGTTGCCCATGAAAGAGCGTTACCTTGACGATCAGTAATCGTAATGATCGTATTATTAAATGACGCATGGATATGCGCGATACCATCAGCAACGGTTTTTTTGATCTTTTTACGCGTGCCTTGAGAACCCGGTTTTGCCATTTGTCTAACTTCCTGCGTATTTCGCTAAGAGAATATGTTTAATAAACCAATCTTACTTACGGATTGGCTTACGCGGACCTTTTCGAGTACGCGCATTAGTTTTTGTTCGCTGACCACGTAATGGCAAGCTTCTACGATGACGAAGGCCACGGTAACAACCAAGATCAAGCAAACGCTTAATATTCATTGATACTTCACGACGCAAGTCGCCTTCTACAGATAATTTCGCAACTTCAGTTCGAAGATTATCGACCTCAGCTTCTGTCAACGCACTGATTTTGACAGCAGGATTAATACCTACGGTCTTACACAGATTTTGAGCGGAAGTTCTACCAACGCCATAAATATAGGTCAGTGCGATCACTGTGTGCTTATGATCAGGAATGTTGACTCCGGCAATACGGGCCATTAAAACTCTCCAAAAATGGGCTATAGTGTTTAAACAGTATTTAAACAATTAGTCGTTTTAAAGCACCCTTTTAATGGGCCAAATAACGCCTAATTGGCTTGTGTTTAGCTCTATATAACATCGGCTGATGATTTAGGGCCAAAATATAGAAGAAATAAAACCTCTACATCACAAACTAAAAAAACAAAAAAGCTAACAATATCAATGAATTAAGTATAAAAACGACCTAATCCACCCCTTAATTTTCTCGCTACACTCAACACTGCAAAAAAGGCGCGGTAGGATACCCCCGACACGACAATAAATCAATCACAGTTTGAGCAATAAACAGTATCGATTAACCTTGACGCTGTTTATGACGTGGTTCTGCACTACAAATAACTCGAACCGCACCATTGCGACGAACAATTTTGCAGTTACGGCAGATCTTCTTAACCGAGGCACGTACTTTCATAACAATCTCCAATTTGGCTTAGACAGACGATATACGTCTGTCTGCCACAACTATTTGGGGCTTAAACCGCTACCACCAAAATTCTTTAGATTAGCTTTCTTCATTACCGAATCATATTGATTCGACATTAAATGAGACTGTACCTGTGACATAAAGTCCATCACAACTACAACAACGATTAGTAAGGACGTACCACCTAAGTAGAAAGGTACATTCGCAAACACTTGTAAGAACTGAGGCATTAAACATATGCCAGCCATATACAGTGAACCAAACATTGTTAGGCGCGTTAATACGCCATCAATATATTCTGCAGATTGCTTACCCGGACGAATCCCTGGGATAAACGCGCCTGAACGCTTTAAGTTATCGGCTACTTCATCAGGGTTAAACATCAACGCTGTATAGAAGAAGCAGAAGAAAATAATGAACGCAGTAAACAACAATACGTTTAATGGCTGGCCTGGGCTAATATAAAGCGCTAGCTCTTGTAACCATTCGCCACCTGCACCACCTGAAGATTGACCAAACCACTGGGCAATCGAAGCAGGGAACAACAATATGCTCGAAGCAAAAATTGCTGGTATAACACCGGCCATATTAACCTTAAGCGGTAAATGACTGGTTTGTGCTGCAAAAACTTTACGACCTTGTTGGCGCTTGGCGTAATTAACAGTAATACGACGTTGACCACGTTCAATGCGAACAATAAAGAAGATCAAGGCTACTGCTAGGAACAAAACACCAAGAAGCAATAACAGATTCATTTCACCTTGTCGTGCTTGCTCAAGTGACTGGAATATAGCTGCAGGTAAACCTGCGACAATACCAGCGAAAATCAACAAACTAATTCCGTTACCAATACCGCGCTCTGTTACCTGCTCACCAAGCCACATCATAAAGACGGCGCCAGTAACTAAAGAGATAACCGCTGGTAAGTAAAAACCCATACCGGCGACGTAAGAAAGACCTTGGTTAGCTAATCCAGCTGACATACCTGCCGCTTGAACTAAAGCTAAGGCGACTGTGAGATAACGCGTGTATTGCGTAATCTTACGTCGACCAGACTCACCTTCTTTCTTAAGCTGACTGAGATGGTCACTGACCGAACCCATTAGCTGCATAATAATCGAGGCTGAGATATAAGGCATGATACCCAATGCCAATATACTCATGCGTTCTAGTGCACCACCAGAAAACATATTAAACATATCCAGAATAGTGCCTTCATTCTGGTTGAACATATCAGCTAAACGATCAGGGTTTATGCCAGGAACCGGTATATGTGTGCCAATCCGGTAAATGATGATCGCCAACAATACAAAGCGTAAACGAGCCCAAAGCTCACTAAGGCCTGATTGTGCGTTGGGAGATAATCCGGGCTTTGCCATAATCTTGTTTCTTAAATCGCTGAGCTTAGTTCATAAATAATGGCATCTAAAGACACCATTACCCCTACTACTCTTCTATCTTTCCGCCAGCCGCTTCAATCGCTTCACGAGCACCTTTAGATACACGTAAACCTTTAACGGTAACCGCTTTAGTAATTTCACCTTGCAAAAATACTTTAGCTTGAATGATATGATGACCAACAAGACCAGCAGCTTTAAGTGCGGCCAAATCGATAACATCAGCTTCAATTCTACCTAGCTGACAAACACGTACTTGATCGCTAACGCGTCCGATACGTGATGTAAAACCGTATTTTGGTAAACGTTTCTGTAAAGGCATCTGACCACCCTCGAAACCTGGACGAACACTACCGCCAGAACGAGACTTTTGACCTTTATGACCGCGGCCACAAGTTTTGCCTAAACCACTACCAATACCACGGCCAACGCGTCTTGCGCGGTGACGAGCACCATCCGCAGACTTAATTGTATTTAATCGCATCAACTCGCTCATTATACTTCTTCCTCAACACTCACAAGGTAGTGCACTCGATTAATCATGCCGCGGTTTGACGGCGTATCATCAACGGTTACAACGTGATTAATACGACGCAGACCCAAACCCCGTAAACAGGATTTATGCGCTTTCAAACGGCCCGCACTACTGCGTAGCTGCTTGACTGTGATGGTTTTTTCACTTGCCATGAGTCTAAACTCCGAACACTCACCAATTGCACTTCTGACAAAGTCAGCTTATGCAGTAATTTCGCCTACTGATTTTCCACGCTTTGCCGCAATATCATCGGGCGAACGCATCTCAGATAAACCTTTAATTGTTGCACGTACAACGTTAGCTGGGTTCGTTGAACCGTAACACTTAGCTAAAACGTTATGAACACCTGCAACTTCTAAAACAGCTCGCATTGCACCACCGGCGATAACGCCAGTACCTTCAGATGCAGGCTGCATATAAACTTTTGAAGCGCCGTGATTTGCACGAACTGGATACTGCAACGTACCGTCAGTTAATTGAACACTGACCATATTACGACGCGCAGACTCCATCGCTTTTTGAATCGCTATTGGCACTTCACGCGCCTTACCACGACCAAAACCGACTTTACCATTACCATCACCAACAACAGTTAGTGCTGTAAAGCCGAATACACGACCACCTTTAACTACTTTTGCAACACGGTTAACCTGAACCAGTTTTTCTTGCAGGCCTTCTTCGTTGTCTTTGTTTTGCTCGTTAAACGCCATACCGATACCCTAGAATTCCAGACCTGCTTCACGCGCGGCATCTGCCAACGCTTTAACTCGACCGTGGTATTTGTAACCACTACGGTCAAAAGATACATCGCTTACACCCGCTGCTTTAGCGCGCTCGGCAATCATTGCACCAACAGCTTTCGCTGCTTCAATATTACCGGTGCTTCCGCTACGCAATGATGCATCAAGCGTCGAGGCAGTAGCCAAGATTTGATCACCGTTAGCAGAAATAATTTGCGCATAAATATGTCGAGGAGTGCGATTTACACTTAGACGGTTAGCGCCTAGATCTCGCATTTTTACTCGACTACGACGTGCTCGTCGTATTCTGGCAATTTTTTTGTCACTCATCTCAAAACCTTTATCGTACGTGTTTCAATCTATCTGCATTGCCAGTTAACTAGAAACTAATTAACTGACCTCAAATTATTTCTTCTTAGCTTCTTTACGACGAACATGCTCATCGGCGTAACGAACACCCTTACCTTTATAAGGCTCTGGTGGTCTAAAGGCACGGATCTCAGCAGCAACTTGACCTACAGCCTGCTTATCAATGCCTTTAATAACAATCTCTGTTTGGCTTGGCGTTTCAGCAACAATGCCGTCAGGTAAATCATAATCAACTGGATGTGAAAAACCGAGTGTTAAATTCAGTGTATTACCCGTTGCTTTCGCACGATAACCAACACCATTTAACTGAAGCTTCTTCTCAAAGCCTTCATTAACACCAATAACCATATTGCTTACTAGCGAACGGATCGTACCAGACATTGCGCGCGACTCTTTACTGCTATTACGCGCTGCGAATGTCAGTTTTCCATCTTCAAGCTGAACTTCAACCAAGCTATGCACAGCTAGATCAAGTGAACCCTTGCCACCTTTAACTGCAAGTGCTTGACCGTCAAGCTTAACCTCAACACCCGCTGGGAGTGAGACTGGATTATTTGCTACTCGAGACATATCAATTTACCTAAATATTTCTGACCGCTTTACGCTTGGTACCAGAATTCTTCTATTACGGATAATGGCACATGCCAACTAACCCGCGAACACACCGAATTAAAATACGGTGCAAATAACCTCACCACCAACGCCAGCACTACGTGCTTGCTTGTCAGTCATAACACCTTTACTTGTAGAAACAATAGAGATGCCTAAACCGTTACGAATTTTAGGAAGCGACTCTGAACCTGAGTAAGAACGCAGACCAGGACGACTTTTGCGATGAATCTCTTCTATTACAGAGCGGCCTTCATGATACTTAAGGCCAATAGATAACTCAGCTTTTCCACCGTTTTCAGAAACATCAACAGTCGATACAAAGCCTTCTTGCTTAAGCACTTTCGCAATCGCTACTTTGGTTTTTGAAGACGGCATACTAACAACCGTTTTCTCAGCCATTTGAGCGTTACGAATTCGAGCCAACATATCGGCGATAGGATCTTGCATACTCATAATCATTCTCCAGCCTAACCTACTAATAAAAGTAGTCGGGCCACAAACCAAATTTAACTAACTATTCTGTTTTAAACTACCAGCTCGCTTTAACAAGACCTGGAACAAATCCATTCATTGCGGCTTTACGCAATTTGTTACGGCATAATCCAAACTTACGGTAAACACCGTGTGGACGACCCGTAATCTGACAGCGACGACGCTGACGACTAGCACTCGCATTTCTTGGCTGCTTTTGAAGCGCCATTTGAGCATCCCAACGATCTTCATCGCTAGCATTCTGATCAAGAATAATTGCTTTTAAAGCTGCACGTTTAACTGCAAATTTTGCAACTGTTTTTGTACGCTTCTCTTCACGCTGTATCATTGATTGTTTAGCCATCAATCACTGCCTCTAAATCTTTTAAGATTCTACTTTTAAATTACTAAAAAAAACTTATGTACGAAACGGAAAGTTAAAGGCTTTAAGTAATGCGCGCCCTTGGTCATCAGTTTTCGCTGTGGTTGTGATTGCGATGTCTAATCCGCGAATCGCATCAATCTTGTCATACTCAATCTCTGGGAAAATGATTTGCTCATTAACACCCATAGAGTAGTTACCACGACCATCAAAAGATTTTGCATTCAAACCACGGAAATCTCGAATTCGTGGAATTGAAATAGCAATAAGACGGTCTAAAAATTCATACATGCGCTCACGACGCAATGTCACTTTACAACCAATCGGCCAATCTTCACGAACTTTAAAGCCCGCAATCGATTTGCGCGCGCGTGTAATAACAACCTTTTGACCAGAAATCTGCTCAAGGTTAGCAACCGCATGCTCAAGGATCTTTTTATCTCCTAACGCTTCACCAACACCCATGTTCAAGGTGATTTTAGTAATGCGTGGAACTTCCATCACGTTATCAAGACCCAACTCTTCTTTAAGTTTTGGGGCTAACTCGGTGTTGTATAATGCTTTTAATCTCGCCATTTTCTGCGCCTAATATTTAGCTTTTTAGCTAATACTCGAATGTAACCTGAATCAGTCAACAAGCTCGTTGTTGGATTTAAAATATCGTACTCTTGCACCGTCTTCTATGCGAATACCAACACGGTCAGCCTTATCGGTAGACGAGTTATATAACGCAACATTAGAAGACTGAATTGCCGCTTCTTGCTCAATGATTCCGCCAGCAACACCCGCCTGTGGATTAGGCTTAGTGTGCTTCTTAACCATATTGATGCCAGCAATCATTAAACGGCCGTCATCCATAATACGCGTAACTTTACCGCGCTTACCTTTGTCTTTACCGGCAATGATAATGACTTCATCTTCACTTTTGATTTTGTTCATATCTCAATTTTCTTCGTATGCATTAACAACGTGCTAATTAAATTAAGGCAGCCTAACAATAACCGGCTTATAAAACTTCTGGCGCTAAAGAAACAATCTTCATGAATTTCTCATTACGCAATTCACGCGTTACTGGTCCAAAAATACGGGTACCAATAGGCGCTAAAGTTGTGTTCAACAACACAGCTGCGTTGTCATCAAAACGGATAATGGAACCATCCGGACGACGAACACCTTTCTTAGTTCTTACAACAACAGCATTCATCACCTGGCCTTTTTTGACCTTACCGCGAGGAATCGCTTCTTTAACGGTAACTTTGATGATATCGCCTACTCGAGCGTATCGACGATGAGAACCGCCCAAAACTTTAATACACATCACTCGACGCGCACCACTGTTATCAGCAACTTCCAAATAACTTTGCGTTTGAATCATTGTCTAGCTCCAAAACCTTCTATCGCTTGCGGTCAAATACAGCAAGACGACCTAAAAAACGTGTTTAATTAAACTTCGGCTGCTTTTTCTACGATCTCTTGAAGCATCCAAGTTTTTGTTTTTGACAAAGGACGCGACTCACTAATAGCCACTAAATCGCCTTCGTTACATTCATTTTTTTCATCGTGCGCATGCAGTTTAGTAGAGCGGGTAATATATTTACCGTATAACGCGTGCTTAACACGACGCTCAACCATAACAGTGATGGTTTTATCCATTTTGTCACTGACAACTCGGCCAGTGATTTTGCGTACGCTTTTTTCTTGATCCGCCATTACTTACGCCTTCTTCGACTGTTCGTTCAATACTGTTTTAATACGTGCAATGGCACGCTGATTAGCCTGCAGCAAATGCGTTTGTTCTAGCTGACCAGTTGCTTTGCGTGTACGCAAACGAAACTGCTCTTCTAACAAACCATGCAGCTGCTCATTTAGCTGCTCAGCCGACTGCTCTCTCATTTCACTTGCTTTCATTACATTACCGTCCGCTTAACAAAAGTAGTTGGTAGTGGAAGCTTGGCCGCAGCCAATGCAAACGCTTCACGCGCCAGCTCTTCAGTCACGCCTTCTACTTCATAAAGTACTTTTCCAGGTAGCACTTGCGCCACCCAGTATTCAACATTACCTTTACCCTTACCTTGACGTACTTCTAAAGGCTTTTGGGTAATAGGCTTATCAGGAAACACGCGTATCCAGATTTTACCGCCACGTTTAATATGACGAGTCATCGCGCGACGCGCTGCCTCAATCTGACGTGCGGTGATTCGACCACGGCCAGTCGACTTTAAGCCGAACTCACCAAAGCTAACCTTGCTGCCGCGATGTGCGAGACCACGGTTTCGGCCTTTCTGTACCTTGCGGAACTTTGTGCGTTTAGGTTGTAACATCAGTCTTAACTCTTAGTCCGTAATCTATTGGTTGCTGCCAGCTGATTGCTCAGGCTGTGCCAACGTATCTAATACTTCGCCTTTGAAAATCCAGACTTTAATGCCTAAGATTCCGTAGGTAGTTAATGCTTCATAAGCTGCATAGTCGATATCTGCACGTAAAGTATGAAGTGGAACACGACCTTCTCGGTACCACTCACTTCGTGCGATTTCAGCGCCGCCTAAACGACCACCGACCTGAACTTTAATGCCTTCAGCTCCAGCACGCATTGCATTTTGAACAACACGCTTCATGGCACGACGAAACATAACGCGTCGCTCTAACTGACCAGCAATATTTTGCGCAACAAGTTTCGCATCTAAATCGGGCTTGCGAATCTCTTCAATATTTATGTGTACAGGAACATTAAGCTCTGCAGACAATTCTTTACGCAATTTATCAACGTCTTCGCCTTTTTTACCGATAACAATACCGGGGCGAGCCGTATGAATAGTGATTCGCGCAGTTTGTGCAGGGCGCTCTATAACAACCTTGCTGACAGAAGCGCTTTTCAGCTTCTTATCAATCAAATCACGAATCTTGAGATCGCCTATTAAGCGTTCTGCGTAATTCTTGCTTTCTGCATACCAAACAGATGAATGCTGTTTAGTGATTCCCAATCGAATGCCTGTTGGGTGGACTTTTTGACCCATATTGGTCTCTCCAAACTCGCTGTATTAATCAGCCACGTTAATTGTTATATGACAAGAACGTTTTAAAATACGATCTGCTCGACCCTTGGCACGCGGCTTAAGACGCTTCAATGTTCGACCTTCATTTACAAAAATACTTGATACTTTCAACTCGTCAACATCTGCGCCTTCGTTATGCTCAGCATTAGCAATTGCCGAATTAAGTAACTTGAGCACAAGATCAGCAGCTTTCTTATTGCTGAACGTTAAAATATCCAGAGCATGTTCGGCGCTTTTACCGCGGATTTGATCCGCAATCAATCGGGCTTTTTGAGCCGATATAGTCGCACCTGATAATTTTGCTGAAACTTCCATCAATCTAACCTCTAGCTATCAAGCTTAACGCTTGGCTTTTTTGTCTGCTACATGCCCACGATAAGTACGTGTGGGAGAAAATTCGCCGAGCTTATGCCCAACCATATCTTCAGTAATAAATACCGGCACGTGTTGACGACCGTTATGAACCGCAATCGTCAAGCCAACCATATCCGGAGAAACCATTGAACGACGAGACCACGTTTTGATCGGTCGCTTCTCGTTCTTCTCGTTGGCTATTTCGATCTTCTTCATTAGATGAAGATCGATAAATGGACCTTTTTTCAGTGAACGTGGCACGCTTCTTTCCTCTTAACGCTTACTTAGCTTTGCGACGACGAATGATTAAATCATTCGTGCGCTTGTTTTTACGGGTTTTGAAGCCCTTAGTTGGCATTCCCCAAGGAGACACTGGATGACGACCACCTGATGTCTTACCTTCACCACCACCATGCGGGTGATCAACCGGGTTCATAGCAACACCACGAACCGTTGGACGAATACCGCGCCAGCGTGAAGCACCAGCCTTACCCAACGAGCGAAGATTGTGCTCGCTGTTAGAGACTTCACCTAATGTCGCACGACATTCAGATAATACTTTACGCATCTCACCCGAACGTAAACGCAATGAAACATATGCGCCGTCACGAGCAATTAACTGACAACTTCCGCCAGCACTTCGAACCATTTGCGCACCCTTGCCAGGCTTAAGCTCTACACAGTGAATCAAACTACCCACTGGCATATTTCTTAAAGGCAATGTATTGCCTGACTTAATTGGCGCTGCTTCACCAGAGATAACTTGATCTCCAGCTGCTACACCCTTAGGCGCAATAATATATGCACGCGAACCATCGGCGTATAACAATAATGCTAAGTGAGCTGTTCTGTTTGGATCATATTCCAAACGCTCAACTGTTGCCGGAATACCATCTTTGTTGCGTTTAAAATCAACAATACGATAGTGCTGCTTATGGCCGCCACCGCGATGACGCGTAGTGATACGACCGGCATTGTTACGACCACCAGTTTTACTTTTTTTAGCCAACAGAGGCTTATAAGGAGCCCCTTTATGTAAATCGGGGTTTACCACTCTAACTACAAAGCGGCGACCCGGTGATGTTGGCTTACTCTTAACGATTGGCATTTTTGCTAATCTCCAAAATCTACTTCTATGCGTTTAACTAAATTATTCGGCTAACGCAAAATCAATATCATGGCCTTCGGCCAGACGAACATAAGCTTTCTTAATACCAGGACGACGGTTCTCGCCATGTTTATTACGCTTAAGTTTACCCTTCAAGTTACTTACCTGAACCGCTTCTACTTTGACTTTAAACAAAAGCTCAACAGCACGCTTAATTTCAAGCTTAGTTGCAGTTGGGATTACACGAAACACAACAGCGTTTGATGCATCACCCGCTAAAGCGGCTTTTTCCGATATATGAGGGGCAACCAGAACCTTTAAAATTCGCTCTTGATTCATCCTAACACCTCATCAAATTTCTTCAGCGCTTCAACTGTAATGATAACTTTCTCAGAAGCCACAAGGCTTACTGGGTCACAGCCGCTTACATCTAACACTTCAACTTTGTGCAGATTTCGCGATGACAAATACAAGTTAGCATTTACATCTTCAGTCACAATCAACGCTTTCGTTAAATCAAACTCGGCCAACTTAGCGACTAACAACTTAGTCTTAGGCTCTGCAAGAGTAAACTCTTCAACAACGATTAAACGTTCTTGACGCGCTAGCTCAGACAAAATGGTACGCATTGCTGCGCGGTACATTTTGCGATTAACTTTATGCGAGTGATCTTGTGGACGCGCAGCAAAAGTAACACCACCGGAGCGCCATATAGGGCTTCGGATAGTACCAGCACGTGCTCGGCCAGTACCTTTTTGACGCCAAGGCTTAGCCCCACCGCCGCTCACATCAGAGCGTGTTTTTTGTGCTCGTGTACCCTGTCGTGCGCCCGCTAAATAAGCGATCACAACTTGGTGAACAAGATCTTCGTTATATTCTCTGCCAAATGTAGTATCAGATACTTCTACCGTACCCGCGCTGACATTTCCTGGCGCAGCAAGTGCTAACTGCATAGTTTACATCCCCCTCGGAGTACCGGTTTAATTATTGGCCTTGACGGCTAGCTTAATAAAGACATCACCGCCCGGCGCACCCGGGATAGCACCCTTGACTAGAATCATGTTACGTGCAGCATCAACTCTAACCACTTCTAAATTCTGTACAGTTACTTGCTCTGCACCCATATGACCGGACATTTTCTTGCCCTTAAATACACGTCCTGGTGTTTGGCACTGACCAATCGAACCGTTTGAACGGTGAGAGATCGAGTTACCGTGAGTAGCATCTTGCATGCTGAAATTCCAGCGCTTAATACCACCTTGAAAACCTTTACCTTTTGATTGACCAGTTACATCAATCATTTGGCCAGCTTCAAAAGTATCGACAGTAATTTCACCACCAATCTTTAATGCTTCATCTGCTTTCTCAAGACGCAATTCCCAAAGGCCACGACCAGCTCCGGTCTCGGCTTTAGCAAAATGCCCTGCGGCAGCTTTAGTTACACGGGAAGCGCGACGAGTACCCGAGGTTACCTGAACGGCATCATAGCCATCAGTCTCGATCGTCTTAACTTGAGTAATACGGTTTGGTTCGACTTCAACAACACTTACAGGAATGGAAGCTCCATCCTCTGTAAATATGCGAGTCATGCCGCTCTTGCGACCTACTAGACCAATTGTCATTTCTATAAAACCTCTCAGTGTACGGGGCTGGTTACCCGCTATGGCCGCCTTCGACTCTCTTAGAACCGTCGTTACGACCAGCTAAAACAGAATACGAGCGTTACACATCAGTTCGCTTTAGTTGGTAAGGCTACCGCCTAAAACGATTTCTTCTCGACTCGCTTGCGCGATTAGCCGAGGCTAATTTGAACTTCTACACCAGCCGCTAGATCTAACTTCATCAAAGCATCGACTGTTTTTTCTGTTGGCTCAACAATATCCATCATGCGTTTATGTGTACGAATCTCGTACTGATCACGCGCATCTTTATTTACATGCGGCGATACTAAAACTGTAAAACGCTCTTTGCGAGTAGGAAGGGGGATAGGACCGCGGACTTGAGCACCTGTACGGCGCGCAGTTTCTACGATTTCTGCAGCAGACAGATCGATCAGCTTATGATCGAACGCTTTCAATCGAATTCGAATTCGTTGATTTTGAACCACTTTATAACCTCACTAAGCAAAGAACCAGTTCTTTGTTTTTTTAAAAAGAACCGTAATTGTCGCGTCATTCACTGACACTTACTCATTTAACATTTATTTCACTGTCAAAAAGAGAGCGCGCATTCTAATGGCGAGACAAGGGAGTGTCAAACTATATTTCGGATAAACATCAGCGGTTTAAGCGAATTATTGACGTTATATGACAATTAGGTACTGACCCCTCTCACGCGCAGGCCACGGCCACCCTTACATACAGTCATTATTTCAAATATATTGCTATATATAGAAGGCAGAATAATTATTATTTAATTAGTTTATCTATCAGCTAGCTTTACGCTTTTACTACCTTTACCAGCAAATTACTCTGATAATCCAAAAAATTCTTCGACAGCTACGCGGTCTTTCATTGCATCTTCGTAACCGCACTGAATTAACTCACGACAAAACGCCGCCTCAAACATAAGATAACTCGCCAAACTGCCGCCGCCACCCTTAGTATTAGCCCCCATCGCCTTTAATACTCGGCGCAGGCCAAAAGGTAAATCCCCTATATGCGATGCCGCCAACTCATCTAAATCAATAGAGGGGCGAATAACGAGCATATCGACAGGCTTTAATGTCTCTGATTCGAAATGCGGCACCTCATTAGCGAGAATCCCTAAAGCTTCGTTAACACGGACTAAATTATCTACATCATTCTCTAAGGTATCAATAAAAGCCGAGTTAAATACATGACCGACTGTCTGAGCCAGTGACGGCGGATGATCACGACGAGCCGCTATTCGGCTTTTACTATGTCCCCGCACGCCCACCACAAGAATACGCTCGGCACCCAGTTTTAATGCCGAACTCAAAGGTGCCAATTGACGTAATGAACCATCACCAAAATACTGCCTGCCCACTTTCTCGGCAGGAAACACGCCAGGAATAGCCGTTGAAGCCAATAAATGCTCAACCGCCAAACGCGAAGGCACACCTATGCGCTTATTCCGTCGCCAACATCTTAAAGACTCGTTACCTTGAAAAAAGCTCACTGAATTACCGGTCGCATAGCTGGTTGCCGTCACGGCCACCGCATCAAGCAGACCTGCATCAATACGCTTTTGAATATTTTCGAAACGAATAGTGTGTGATAGAAGCTCGCGCAACGGAGCGTTATCGAGCAACGCCATTGACCGCTCTTGTGCAAATCGACGACTAAACAGGGATAAACCCAACCGAGCGCCATTGATCATTAAGTCTATGCCGCGCGCTTTAACCACACGATTAACATGCAGATTGGTCCAAATTTTCTCCACCTTCTTAACACCCAAGCGAAAGTTATTCGCCGATGACGCTAATGCAACCGCATTTAATGCGCCCGCAGAGGTACCGCTAATAATAGTGAAGGGGTTGGCTGCATGCTTTGGATGCAAATCGGCAATCGCCTTTAAGACGCCTACCTGATAAGCACCACGCGCACCACCACCTGAGAGTACAAGACCTGTTTTCATCCCCTTAGTTTAGCCAATTCGTAGCATTCAGCTAGCCGTGAACATTAAAAAAACAAAAGATTTCAACTAATTACACTCTTGAGCCATATTTTCTTCGTCTTAATTATTTAGACACACAACCTCGCGCCAGCTTAACCTCTAAACAACGCCATTCCATGCAGTCAAAGGTTAAATCAAAAAATAAGCGCCAACTAACCCAACACACTGCATTATTAGGGCCCATGCTTTTTAGTTCAGCCACTAAACCGGCCTGTTAGAAGATAAAAATCGTCTTACTTAGCGCATCATATGGGCCAGGATAGGCCTTTAAGGACAAGATCAGCGGGTTTTAAGATTTTCTTCCCATAAAACCTTAAAATTCGCATTTTTTTTGCGCTCAGTTCATGTATGCTGCGCACCATTTTTATGATGATAGAACCGAGTTGAGACCATGACTGATTTAGCGCAATACAGAAATATTGGAATATTCGCCCACGTTGATGCGGGCAAAACCACCACTACCGAGCGAATTCTTAAGCTAACCGGTAAAATCCATAAAACCGGCGAAGTGCACGATGGCGCGGCGACCACTGATTTTATGACACAGGAGCAAGAACGCGGAATTACTATCCAGTCAGCGGCAACCACCTGCTTCTGGAAAGATCACCGATTCAACATCATCGATACACCGGGTCACGTTGACTTCACTGTTGAAGTTTACCGCTCATTAAAAGTATTAGATGGTGGTGTTGGTGTATTTTGTGGTTCTGGCGGCGTTGAGCCTCAGTCAGAAACTAACTGGCGCTATGCTAATGAATCTGAAGTAGCTCGAATCATCTTTGTTAACAAACTTGATCGTATGGGTGCTGACTTCTTACGTGTTGTTGATCAAGTAGAAAGCGTACTTGCTGCTAACGCATTGGTAATGACCTTACCGATTGGCCGCGAAGACGATTTCAAAGGCCTTGTCGATCTTTTATCTCGCACAGCTTACGTTTGGGATGATTCAGGTTTACCTGAGAACTTTGAGATTGTTGATATTCCAGCCGACATGGTTGATGACGTTGAAATGTATCGTGAAAAAATGATCGAAACTGCCGTTGAGCAAGACGACGACATTATGATGGCTTATATGGATGGTGAAGAGCCTTCTATTGATGACATCAAAAAATGTATTCGCAAAGGCACTATCGCACTCGAATTTTTCCCCACTTACTGCGGTTCAGCGTTTAAAAACAAAGGTGTTCAATTAATTCTGGACGCTGTTGTTGATTACTTACCTTGCCCTACAGATGTTAAGCCTCAGCCTTTGACTGACGAAGACGGCGTCGAAACGGGTGAAGTAGCAACAGTAACAACTGAAGAGCCATTAAAAGCGCTTGCGTTTAAAATAATGGATGACCGCTTTGGCGCACTAACCTTTGTTCGCATTTACTCTGGCGTACTTAACAAAGGCGACTCCATCCTTAACTCTTACACGGGTAAATCTGAGCGTGTCGGTCGCATGGTTGAGATGCATGCCGATGACCGTAACGAAATTGATCGCGCACAAGCTGGCGACATTATTGCCATCGTAGGTATGAAAAATGTTCAGACAGGTCACACACTTTGTGATCCGAAGCATCAAGTAACACTTGAGCCAATGATTTTCCCAGAACCCGTTATCTCTATTTCGGTTAAGCCGAAAGACAAAGGCGGCTCTGAAAAAATGGGTATTGCGATTGGTAAAATGGTTGCAGAAGATCCCTCGTTCCGCGTTGAGACTGATGAAGATTCAGGTGAAACCATCCTTAGAGGCATGGGCGAATTACACCTTGATATTAAAGTAGATATTCTTAACCGTACATACGGTGTTGATTTAGAAGTAGGCGAACCTCAGGTTGCTTACCGCGAAACAATCACACAAGAAATTGATGATTCTTACACGCATAAGAAACAATCGGGTGGTTCAGGTCAATTTGGTAAGATCGATTTCCGCATTAAACCTGGCGAAGTTGGAACTGGCTTCACTTTCAAATCAAGTGTTGTTGGTGGTAACGTACCTAAGGAATTTTTCCCTGCGGTAGAGAAAGGCTTTAAAGGCATGATGGCAGAAGGCCCACTAGCTGGCTTCCCTGTATTGGATGTTGAAATTGAGCTTTACGATGGTGGCTTCCACGCCGTGGATTCATCAGCCGTTGCGTTTGAGATTGCAGCAAAAGGTGCATTCCGCCAATCAATGCCTAAAGCGGGCCCACAATTGATTGAGCCCATCATGAACGTTGATGTGTTCACCCCAGACGATCACGTAGGTGATGTTATCGGCGATTTAAACCGTCGTCGTGGCATGATCAAAGATCAAATGGCCGGCGCTACAGGCGTTCGTGTTAAAGCTGACGTACCACTGTCTGAGATGTTTGGTTACATTGGTAGCTTGCGTACAATGACATCGGGTCGTGGTCAATTCTCTATGGAGTTCTCACATTACAACCCTTGCCCTAACTCTGTTGCTGATGATGTTATCGCTGCCGAGAAAGAGCGTAGAGCTGCTAAGTAATTTCTTAATAACTTAGTTGGTTTTTGAAACCCGGTGACGCAAGTCATCGGGTTTTTTATTGGCTTGGGGAAAGTTTTAGTTCAAGGTCATAGCCACAGTGACAGCCAAAGGATTCTTTGATTATCCAGCATTAATCACCCGCGCCCACTGACAGTCTCAGAGTTTTTATTCTAACCCTCAAGAACATTAGCTAGCCCGCTCTTCTCGAAAAGTTAAACTAAGGCTCACTACCCACCGCATACTCAGTACGCGATAACTCCCGCCCATTCACTGGATCGTAAATTATAACCGTCACACGATCAGGTTCAGTGATTTTGGTGGGTAAACGAAAGTCTGGATGCCATTCGGTAGTAACTGCCGCATTCCACATTATTGTAACTTTTGATTAAAAGTTAGGATGTAGAAAGAAGTAAAAACATTTTTAAAATCACGGATTTAGATTTTATTGTCGCGGTAGCAAATAAAATAAATGACTAAACATGCTAAGTTTTAGGGATTAAGCGACAATGAATAAAAAAGTTACGCCTATACGAAATCCTAATCACCCAAAGGAAGGGCTCAAGAATCAAAGCCGAACCTATTCGTGATTTAAAAACCATAAAGCGGATTAAATCGCAACTCAAAACGCGGCCTCGCGATTTATGCCTGCTCACTTTAGGCATCAATACTGGATATCGTGCAAATGAATTACTTTCAATTACCGTCGGCGAAGTCGATCACCTTGTTGCAGGTGACCGACTGGATATAAAGCAAAGTAAAAATCAGAAGTATCGACCGACAACACTCAATGCAACGGTGATAGAAGCGATTGACCAATGGCTGGCTGCTCACCCTAATCCTAGACCAGACTTTCCTTTGTTCTGCTCTTACTTTAATCCTGACGAAGCACTTACGGTTGGCTATTTAATTACTCTTGTCAAACTATGGTGTAACAATGCCGGACTACATGAGCGCTACTCTTCGCATACACTGCGCAAAACGTGGGGCTACCATCAACGTAAAACTTTCAATAAACCCCTGTCATTATTAACATGGGCCTTTGCCCATGCCAGTGAACGACAAACGCTTGAATATTTATGCGTTCAGCCAGATGAAGTAGAAGAACTCTACGCAGAAGCTTTGTAAAATAACATAAGTCCCAAAAATCATCTCAGAGCGCGTCGACACTCCTTTAATAAAAAAAAATACTAAAATACTCAAAAACAATAGCTTTACAGGACATTAAACTAAGCATTTAAGGCCATTTTTATCGATAAAAAACGCATAAACCCTAAAACAATGAAAAGCACCTCACGCAATCAAAAAACTATTGCAAGCCAGAAGCGCATAGTAGAGAATCCAAATCCCATGGACTAACAACTTGCCCGACATGATGTCTAAAACCCCCGAAAACAAATTTCTTAATTGGCTGGCACAGCCTTCAGTAAAACCTTATTTAATTGCTTTACTCTCAACAATTATTATTTTTTTTCAAGCCAACCTCGATCCATTCGGTTTAATATCAGCTAGCGACAGATCATCGGCACTATTGTTTAGTAAAATAATTTCACCCTTTTATGGCAAACAATTGCATAAACAGTCCTACTCTCTTAGCACTAACAATCAACAACATAATGGCCGAGAAAATATTGTTGTTGTGCTTTACGACCAACCCTACTTTGATAGGAACCGTAAATCCAGCAATAAACCTGTATGGCCAATACCTGTCGATAAACATCGGCGCCTATTGCAAAAAGTTGCCGAAGCCAACCCTGCTGCGGTATTTCTTGATGTGCATTTCACAACCGAAAATAAAGAACGCGAAACCGCTATCGCTAAATTTTACTCACAATTAAATACCATTGATTGCCCCAATGAACTATCGGCTGATGAGTGCGCCGACGAAGCACAAGCGCCCACGTTTATCGCTAGCGTACTGCACAACCCAAAACCTTATGTAACAAACCCAGAAACCAACGTCCCTATTGCACCGCCAAGGGTTGCACTGGCCGAAATCAATCAACAACAGCATCACTACGTTCTGCAAGATTGCCAGCAGGATGCAAACAAAAACTGCGTTAATGCTAAAGTCGACACCGCAGCCTATGCGCTTTACCAGCAATGGTGCAAGCGCACAGATGAATTAAAAACTGGTAGCTGCAAAACTATAAACACTGAAAATGAACACCAAACTCTTTTTCTGCAATGGGGCTATGCACCCAGTCAAGATATGGTCGACCTAAGACGAAAAATAAACCCTAACGCCACACATTGCCAAACAGATGGCAATGGCTTGTCTTTACTAATAAAGCCCATTCAGCTGATTTTCAAGGAATTAATTGGCCAGACATCTAACAGCCAAAAACTATGCCCCTATCACAATACATTGGGTGCGCTTATGGTTGAAAAAATGCCTGCTAGCGACCTTCGCACCATGCTTAAAAACAAAGTGGTGTTAGTTGGCGCCACCGATTATCCATTAGCCGATAAAGTCGAATCTTATGTCCACGGTTATATCCCAGGCGTATTCTGGCATGCAACGGCGCTCGATAACTTAATCGAACAACCCAACCATTTTCTACGCAAGATGCAAAAAAAACGCAGTGCCAAAATAGAAACAGCTATCGCTCTACTGTTGTTTTTTACTATGGCAGCATTTATTCACCGAAACACGCTTAATGAACGCCGGCTTAAAAGCAACCCTGCTATCAACACTGAAGCTAACCAGTTAACACTAACCCATATTCATCTTTACACCTCAGCTATAGCGTTATTATTACTGAGTATTTTAATCTGCCTAGTATGGGTGGGTCATGACTACGCCCCTGAAAACTGGGTCGGCATTGCAGGACTACTATTCATATTATGCTCAAGCCAAGCTATTGCCATCCACCGAATCAATGCCCGCTTAGTGATTTTTTTTATTGATATATCAAGCCAATCTCTTACCGCTATTTTTTATAAAACCGGCCTCTTAGCTAGCCAAAAAATCAATGCAGTGAATAGGGATATCCATAACCTACACCAAACCATTAGAGTGTTTTTATTTGTTGCACTGGGTGCTATTTTTATTACTTTTTTTATAACGATCGCTTTAACCGTATTTTTGATACCCATTATTTATTTTAGCACTCAGCCTTCTAGCGCGTTTACATTAACAACTTTTACCCTGCTGTATAGCTGGCTAATTTTTATTGCTTTTAGACAATGGTTACGGCTAACACAATATTTAACAGCCGCTGACAAAGCAGCTAGCACAGCTCCGATCACAAGATCTATCACAACGACCAACAACATAGATTAATCCTCCATCACTCACATATGACAAAAGGAAACCCGCAAATGAAAACCGTTTTTATATTACTCAGCTTTGCAATCTTTTCCATCACAGCCCATACAAGTAACGCAGCCGAAGATGTATGTAGCGAAAAAAAACCCTGCATTATAAAAGCCGTTAATGCCAAGGTACGTTACTACGACAATAATATTAATGAAATAGAGGCTGTTAAAAAAAAGGCCTTTAACAAACTATTACCCGCACAAGGTCTAGCCACTGATGGCCGAACCGATATCGACGGCATTACCCTATTAAAAATAGAAAGACCGGATACGGGTGAGAAAGTGCTAGTAGAGGAAACGGCATTTAAATTAAATCCCGTGCTTAAAATTGATTGCACCGGCATTGCATCGGCGATTACCGGCAAACAAGACGAAACAAGTTCTGGCGTTGCTGTTGGACTTGGCAACCCCTGTTAAGCGTACTCAACCACCATTACGCACCGAGAAAATAGACAGTAAAAGGACATTTGTTATGAATATTATTACCATACCTACTCTCATTCTCGCTTTACTGATAACAGCCAACATACATGCCGCCGTGCTAAACAGTAAGCATGCAATAAAATCTCCGCATTACACCGGTCAAAAAGGCGCTGCAAAGATTCACTATACCGACTTAGATGATTGGCTTAAACATAGGGCTGACGACGAACTACCCAAAGACATTTATGATCGTGGCTTTATTATTGACGATCCAAAAGTCGTTAAACCGCTTTATGAGATTAGCAATAAGCTTTTAAAAAACTGGCCAGGCACCCTACCGAAAAGCGCTATTTTTGTAAGAGTTGATACTAAGTCTTCGGTTTATGGTGCCGAAGCACTTATTGCTAACGAAATTTTAATTTACTACGGCACACTCAACAATGTTGAATCGGATGATGAGCTAGCCGCCATTATCGCCCATGAGCTTGCACATATTTTGCTAGGCCATAACGCCAAAGCGAATTATTTAAATGTTGCGCTGCAATTATTTAATGACTATGAAGGAATGAAAAACCTACGCGATACTGTTAGAGCTGGCCATATTATTGAAACCGGCGAAAAAAAATATACACTGACCTTTGACCCTTCTTTGCAAAACGATATTGTAAAAGCTGGCGAGCAAAAAAAGGAGGCTGCAGAACTGTATCAGGTTTATCACAGTAGTTTACTTGGCCGCCCCGCCGAATCCGCAGCTGACTTACTCGCTGCAGACTTATTGATTGCCGCGGGTTACTCGCCAATTGGCTTGCATGATACCTTAGGCAAGCTTGGCCGTTCTTATACCATCGAAAAATTTATTAGCCATTCACTGACCGAAAGCTCAGATGAGATAATGAATGCCGTTAAACTCTCTATGGATGATCAAATTAAGGCCTTTGGCACACAGCTACAAAATGCTAACACTAACGGGGACGTTGATTTTAACGGTCTGGCATCCTTCAGTAATTTTTCAACCTTTACCTCGGGGCTCAGCCAGCGGCTCAAAAAAACAGCCATGGATTTTGCTTGGAAGCGTTTTAAAACCAGCCATCCCGTTCCGCAAAAACGGGTAAATAAACTCGTCAATTATCTTGATACTCACTATGGATTACGCCAACGACAAAAAACCAAGACAACGACTTTTTTATCGACCTATCGACGCAAAGGTATCAATACTATTAGTAGTTACAAAAAAATTGAACTAGCGAGTTTGCAATTGATTGAAGGTAATATCGATAAAGCGGCATCACAAAGTATCGGCTCATTAACCAGTGGTACAGATAAAGACCCATATAAACGCTATACTGCACATCGCATTCGTCGCGATCAAAACCAACTAAGCAGCGCCATTGTTAATATCGAGCGTATTGATCGATACCAATCGATACCCAGTTATGCGCTGGTTGAAATGCTGGATTTATTAATTGATAAACAAAGACTTAGCTCAGCCGATAAAATCATTCAACGCAAAGAGCAGTATGGTTATACGGTGCCACAGTTTTATCCCGCTAAAATCGCAATTGCACTCGCGCGAAAAAACCAGGACGAAGCCCTTCTTGCCGCCAATCAATGCATTAACAATAAAAAGATTGCCAAAACGATCAAGAAGCAATGTGTATCATTTGGTTTAATCGCCGATACAGCACCGACAGGGGCTGGGGCTATATTTAATGGATTTAAAAAAGCCACAAATTCAATTGGTAAGAGCTTGAATTCTGGTCTTAATCCATCAAATAAATAAATAAATAGATAGTGGTAAAAAAGGGGGGGAGTATCCTAGCCCCCTTTTTTTCGCGACGTTTTTAACAGCGCATCAAAGGCTATGGATTCAAGCTACTGAATTAGGAATTAGTTTGAATCGGTTGGTATCAAGAAAATTAAACGAGGCCCCAGCTAAACAATCAAAACCTTCTCACCAGAAAACTCAACCGTATCACCAACAACAATCTGCTTGCGTTTTTGCGTTTCGACCGCATCATTAACCATTACCAGGCCATCAGCAATAACCGTCTTAGCTTCACCACCACTACTCACGAATCCCTCAAATTTGAGGATCTTATAAAGCGCAACCGGCGCCTTATCAATTTTAACTTCTCTCATAAAGCTTTCCTTTTTTATAAAGCATGATTATACAGGCGGAAAGAGATAAGTAGGTAGCGCATTAACGGCATTGTTGAATGCCGCTGCCATCAATACCAATACAAAATGGCACTCATCCTTGAGTTATAAATATTTAAACGACAAAATTGATCTAAGGCGCCAATCAAAACTTCCCTTCCACTCCGCTGTCTACAAGCTTCTAGCTCAAACATAAAATAAACTCGCAGAGAGATCACCATGCAAACCATTGATTTGGGGTCCAAATTTTTATTTTGCTACCTACAGAACGGTGTCATCACTATTAAGCTCAATCGCCCTGAGCGGCGTAATGCCTGCACCATTGAAATGGCCAATGGTATTAAGCGCGCTGCATTAATCGCCGAGCAAGACAAGACTATTGATGTATTACTGATTACCGGCACAGAAGATAGCTTTTGCGTGGGTGGCGACATGACAAAACACTATGAAACGCCACGCCCCTATACCATCGAAGAGCTCGACGTCTTAATCAACATGCCTTTTAATTATCTCGAGCGCTGTAATAAGATCGTGATAGCCGCCGTGAATGGCGCTTGTCATGCGGGCGGGCTGGATATGATTCTGTGTGCCGACATCACCATTGCATCTGACCAGGCGACGTTTCGTGCACCAGAACTTTTAAGAGGTATTGCCGATGGTTGGTTAGGCGCCAGACTGCCACAAAGAATAGGGATCGCGAAGGCTAAGCATATGATATTTACCGCTGCGACGATTAATGCCACAAAAGCAGAATCGATAGGATTAATATCTGAAGTGGTACCCCATGAACAACTTATGATAGAGGCTTATAGTATTGCGGAAAAAATAAAACATACCGGCCCTCAAGCGCGTGGCATGCTAAAAAAACAAATTAACGCTCAACTGCCGGCTTTTGATTTGGAAATATTTCAGCGTTCTACGCAATCGGAGGAAGCCAAAGAAGGTATTGATGCTTTTATTAATAAGCGTGAGCCCATTTGGCCACGTTAAAATCGATAAAAAAAATACGTTTTTTTTCTAACGGACGATAGCCAAATCACTATTTCATTTATTGTTAGATAAAAATTTGAGCAGAATAGCTGGAGAGGGATTTAGATAAAAAGATAAAGTATGCGCGCCAAGATAACTTAACGCGCATTATTTTTACTTAGCGATTTTGTTATAAACAAACAGCAGAATAAAAGCGCCTATTGTTGCGGTAATAACACTGCCAATGTTCAAGCCATCAGCACTGCCGAAACCTAAGAATGAGCCTATAAAGCCACCTACAAAAGCCCCAGCAATACCTAGCACCATCGTCATAAACCAACCGCTACCATCATTACCTGGCATTAGCCATTTAGCTAATGCGCCGGCTAGCAGGCCTAAAACAATCCAAGATAAAATTCCCATAATCGTCACCTTATTCATTTTGTGTTGAGAGATACCACTTCAGTGAATATCCATATAAAAACATCATTATGGACATTAACAAAATGCGTATGTAACGACACGTTAAACAATGTAAAAGTATGGGGCGTGACTTTTTATTTTTTTCTTTATATATGATTTTATAGGCCAAGAGCGTCGGGGGAGGTGGGGTGGCAGCCTAGAGCCAGAGTCTTGTGTGTGGGCTTTTAGCTATGATGGCATATTCTGAGGGTTTAGTTTTT
>CAXAHI010000013.1:0-32780 GCA_963968645.1 uncultured Gammaproteobacteria bacterium
AGCATTCACCTCATCCAAATCTAATGCTGAATCTCCAGTACCACGATAATCAAATCTAAGTACGTCATAGCCTTGCTTTGTCAGCATCATAGCGAGCTGTCGATAAGCACGATGCGAACGCATATATTCCTGACCAAAAGCATTACATAGCAAAACACTGGAATTCTTTTTAATTGTGTTATGAACGGGGTGAAGCACCCCATAAAGTTGATGGTTAGATTCACCAAAAAAGAAAGGCGTCATTTTGATTCACCTTTAGAAAACAATGATTTAAAAAATGGTTTTTTCGTTTCTTTTATTTCAGACTCAATCTCTATCAATGATTTTTCTGATTCACCCATAGTCACACCTAATTGTTTATCAATATCCATAGCAATTTTTTCTAAGGTATTCATAATCATTACTGATTGATCGAGTTTTATTCCAAAGTGTTTATCCACTCTTATCACAACCCGAATTGCCAAGAGTGAATGCCCACCAATATCAAAAAAGTTATCACTTAAACCCACTTTTTTAATGCCAAGAATTTCTTGCCAAATACTGGCTAACACTTTCTCAGTTTCAGTCTCAGGCTCAACATGGGTATCTTCTGGTGCAAAAGGATCTTTTAATTCTGCTCGATCAATCTGGCCCTCGGCATTTTTAGGCAATTCATCTAATTCAATAAATTGCTGCGGTATACAATCATTCGCCAAACAGGCTTTCGCATACCGTCGCAATTCGCTCACGGTCATACTGTGATCATAATCAGGTAAGTAATAAGCAATTAACCGCCTTTCATCATTCTCATCCATAAATGATCGAACAATCATGGCTTCTATCGCCTCATGCTTTAACAAAGCCTGCTCTATTGTTTCAATATCTTTATCCGCATCTGCGTCATGTTCATCTTCTATTAGATATTGATTAACCGATTGGTTCTGTTGCGGGCTGTCATTTTTCTCTAACTGCTGTAACCACTGTGCACTGTTAACCGATGAAACAATCCACTGCGCTTGTGCATCTTTCGCCATAACACGATTAAAGGCCTCTAGGCCTTCTTCGGGCGTTATTGCTTCACGTAGAATCGCTTCTAAATTATCAGCCGCTGATGGCATCCCTTTTTTAGCTGTTAAATCAACATTAGATTCAGAAGTAGAAGCAAAATCAGCGCCTACCTGTTTCATCGTAAAGCCTTTTATTTCGGCAAACACTTTACCGTCCGCATCCATCAAACTCGCATCAAAGCGTGCAAATCCTACTGGCGATGCACTGTCATATCGAACATGACTAAAAAATCTACTAGGCATAACATCGAAAAACTCAAACTTTTCATAAGCAATAGGCACATAAAATTCGCCGTGCTTATCAAAACCTTCAATTAACATTTGTGAACCACCTATCGCTATATCCAATAAACTTGGATGTATAAGATAGTCTTCAAGGTCTGCTAAAAATTGCTCAGGTAATTCAATCGTTAATAAGGACTCAGCTTCACCGTATTGAATACGCTCAACACAACCCCAGCGCGGACCAAAATCCATAAAGCTTTGCGCTAAATACTGTCCGTCTGTTTCAAGCACAGCAGCGCATCGATCACGAATAATGTCTAAATCTTTATTTTCTTGTTGTGGTGGTAACTGACTCAGTGTCTTCGCTTGCCCTATAACATGAGGAATTTCATCTGAATCTGAATACACGATTAGACTCGCTTGCTTCTCATCCCCTTCTACTCGTATATGTAAATCACGATCACAATCATGACCGTCATTTTTATTAAGCTGAAAAGCGCTCATAAACTGTATATCAGTTAGCGCTATTGCCGTGACAGGCGGTTTTTTATGCTCTGCAGATAATCGTGCACAATGCTCGGTATAGGCGGCACGTAATAATTCAACCATGCCCGTACCCGGTATTAACGCTATACCCGTTTTGGTTCGATGCTCAGAGAGCAGCCAATGCTTGTTAACACTAAAATGTGTGCTGAATAAAAACTGTGGCTTATCGTTATGCGATTGCTCTACACAGCAATCTAGAGCGGGATGCTTAACACGGTATATTTCATCATTGGCTGATTTGCCGCCACTGCTAGCATGCTGACCATTAACCACCATGCCAATATCACGCCAGGCATTCCAGTTAATGACTAACGATTTACCACTAGCGCGCTGTGATCGCTCAATAGCGAAAGCATCTAAAAAGGCATTGGCAGCGGTATAATCGATTTGACCCGGTAAACCTAAATAAGATGCGATAGATGAAAATACAATAAAGAAATCCAGTGACTGCGTTGAAAAAATATTATCCAGTATTAACGCGCCTTTCACTTTTGCATCTATAACGGCTTCTGCCGAGGCTCGGGACTTCAACATTATCAGCTGGTCATCCATAGTCCCCGCCGCATGTATTACGCCATGTATCGAGCCACACTCTGCCGTTGCATCACTTACTGCTTGTGCCATGCTTTTATGATCAACCACATTGGCGGCAATGCTTATAACTTTAGCGCCACAGCTCTCTATGGCTTGCACTTTTTGAATGCGCTGCGAGGTCGCATCATTATCTGCATGCTGGGCTAACCAAGATTTCCATGATGATTTCTCAGGTAAACTTCGACGTCCTAACAGTACTAAGTGACCCGCACCTAACTCCGCTAAATGTTTAGCGATGGTTAGGCCAATACCACCTAAGCCACCGGTAATAAGGTATGTGCCGCCCGGTCTTAGCCATTCCGGCTCTAAATGATTCATTTCTTTTATGGGCGCATCTTTAATTGTGCGTATCCATCGATCATTGCCTCGATAAGCCACCATACGCTCATCATTAGCACTGCCTATTTCATGAATAATTTGCTTGGCGACTTTTTTAAGTCCGTCTGCACTTATATGCAATAAGGAAATATCTATCGATTGTGTTTCGATATGCGGCATCTCATGGGGCAATACCGATATAGGACCTATTAATAATGATTTTTCAGGTATGGACGGCGTGACTATTGACTGCATATCATCTGAGACAACGGTTAAGCGCATAGGCGTTTCATATTCGCAAAGCACTTTACTCAAATTAAACAAACCCCAAAAACAGCTTTGCATATTTGTGTCATAGTTTTTTAAACGGTCATTGAAACGGTCATTTTTTTCTTCTAACGAATTTTGTGAGTCGCCATGAGTCACCGGCCATAAGAAAACAATATGCCGCGGCAGCTGTTGAGATTTTGATAGCGCTTGAAATAACTGCTCAAAATCGGCTAAATTATTTTCAGATATACTAAAAGCACTATTCGTGTGCTGCTTAAATGCATCGCCCTTTTGTACCGTAATAATTTGGTCGGAACCCGTTAACTGATCAACCATATGATTAGACACACCACAACTATCAGTAAAAACTAGCCAGACAGGCGCTTTTTTATCTACCGCAGGTGCATCAATTTCTTTTGATGTTAATGATTGAGGAGTCGGACTTTGCGTCCAACTTATACGACTAAACCAATCGTCTATATTAGGACGCTTTTCAATTTTTTCATCATTTATAGATGGTTGTGCCTGCGCATTAACAACAGGATCTATCCAATAGGTTTTACGCTCAAAGGGATAACTGGGTAATGCAATACGTTGACGGCGTTCATCGCCCCAAAGATCAGACCAGTTAGTGGTGACTCCCGCAGCCCATATATGGCCGTAAGTCCTTAAGGCATATTCGACATCAGAACACGGCTCTTTAGGATGACGCATTGAATTAAAACTGGCTTGCGCTCTAGCCTCACCCGCTTGTGACAATGTCGTTAGCGTACGGCCTGGGCCTACTTCAACCAAGACACGAGTATCATCGGCTAATACCGTCGCTATGTTTTTAGAGAACCTAACGGTACTCCTTAGATGGTCCACCCAGTAGTTAGGATCCATGGCCTGCGTATCGCTTATCCATCCGCCACTCACATTCGAAGTAAATGGTATGGTCGGTTTAGAAAAAGTAATACTCTGACAAAACGTGCGGAAGGGTTCTAAAATACTGTCTAACATTGAAGAGTGCGCAGCAACGTTAATACGAATGCGCGTGCAATCAATTTCTTGCTTATCTAAATCACTGTGTAAGCGCTCAATCGCCTTAATAGGCCCTGATACGACACATAAATCGTCTGCGTTAACAGCTGCAATATCTAACTCATCGCTTAAGTGCTTACGCATATCGGCTTCTGCAAGCGCAACACTTAACATGCCACCTAAAGCCACTTGCTCAAATAGCTCGCCTCTTAAAGCCACTAAACGCATCGCATCATTTAATTGCAATACACCGGCCAAACACGCTGCTGTGTACTCCCCCATAGAATGACCAATAAAGGCTTGCGGCTTAGCGCCCCATGCGATCAACTGTTTGGCTAACGCATACTCTGTGGCGAACAAAGCCGGTAACGCGCTTGATGGGCGCTCAAGTAACTTCGATGCATTATCAAGGTTATCGCTACTGGCAAATACTAAATCTCGAATTTGACTAGCTCGGGCACCGTCAAGACAATCCAAACAGCTATCAAAGGCTTGATGGTAAACGGCTTCGGAATGATAAAGCCCAGCGCCCATACCGGCGTATTGCGCACCACCACCAGGAAACATAAACACTAATGAAGGCGAACGATTTTCGGCATGGCTATCGACCACTCGCTTGGCGTCCTGTCCTTCCAATAACGCTATTGCATCATCTCGATGTTCAACGGCAATGGCACGTCGATAAAGATAAGCTCGACGCCCACGCTGCAAAGTGAAAGCAACATCAGCAAGGTTTAAATTATCTTGCTGTAATGCCTTAGCCAAATTATGCGAGGCAGCATTAAGAGCCGTCGGCGTTTTAGCAGACAACACTAACAGCTGTTGCGTATGCGAACTTGGAAGCGAAGTAGCTAATGCGGGTGGCTCACTAACAATAACATGCGCATTAGTCCCTCCAGCACCTAAAGCAGTAATGCCAGCTTTTCTTAATTGCGTAGATGGCCAATCGACTAATTGATTGTTAATTAAAAAAGGACTGTTATCGAGATCAATATCGCTATTGGGCGATTGATAATTAAGCGTGGGAGGAATTTTTTTATGCTGTAAAGCCAGCGCTACTTTAATAATAGAGGCTATACCAGCGGCCTCACCCAAATGACCAATATTCGATTTAACCGAACCTACATGGCAGTAGTCGCGTTTATCTGTTGCCTCACGATAAACCTGATTAAGCGCTTCAAACTCTATAGGGTCACCTACCGGCGTGCCGGTGCCATGCGCTTCTATATAAGTAATATCACTCGCATCAACACCACTAATACTTAAGGCTTCTGCCACTGCTGCTGCCTGACCATCAACACCCGGCGCTAAGTACCCTATTTTTTGCGCGCCATCATTATTAATAGCTGTGCCACAAACAACACCATAAACGGTATCACCGTCGGCAATGGCATCGGCATAACGCTTGACTACAATGGCACCCGCACCGCTGCCAAATACCGTGCCTTGGGAGTGAGCATCAAAGGGACGACAATGGCCATCGGGCGATAAAATTTCACCTTCGCGATAAATATAACCTCGCTGCTGAGGTGTAACAACGGTTGAACCTCCGACAATAGCGGTATCACATTCCCCACCCAATAAACTTTGTACCGCCATATGCACGCCGACTAACGTAGAGGAGCATGCCGTTTGTACATTAATGCTAGGGCCACGAAGATCTAATTCATAAGAGAGTCTGGTGGCTAAAAAATTCATGCAATTACCGGTATGGCGAACAAGAAACTCGCCCATATCATCCATTAATTGTGAGTTCGATTGTAAGTTTTTGAGGCGATAAAGATTTTCACCCGAGCTGGCAAATACAGCGACTCTTCCTTCATTGTCATATCCGGTATGGCCAGCATGCTCTAAGGCTTGGTAAGCGACTTCAAGAAAAAGTCGGTGCGCAGGGTCTGTAACCGCTGCATCTTGTGGGTTAAACCCCCAAAAACCAGCATCAAATCGATTGTAATTTTTTAAATAAGGCTGGGCTCGCACATAATTAGGATTCGCTAAATTAACGGCTGATTCACCCGCTTCGAGTAACTCTTTATCAGTATAAAACTGAACCGACTCAACGCCGTTTTTGAGATTAGACCAATACTCAGAAATATTTAAGGCACCAGGCAGGTGGCAAGCCATACCTACAATGGCTATTGCAGCATCGTCAAAAGTCTCATCTAACGCTTCATTGTTGATTGTCGCGTCGCTATTTAAAGATTCTTTACTCAACAAACTCTCCATCAATCAAATTAAAGGCGAATAGACTTTCTGCGTCTGCGCGATGATGCCGCTGATTTACGCTGCTCTGCCCGCGCAGCGCCAGCATCCGTGCTCTGTTGTTTATCTGTATTGCCACTCAAAAATCCAGCCAGAGCTGCAATGGTTGGGTAGCGATACATGGCAACAAGCGATACCTTTTTATCCAAACGCTGACTAAGACGGTTATTAGCTTGTGCAATTAATAACGAATTAGCACCCAAGCTAAAGAAATCATCTTTAGTGCCTATTTTTTCTAGGTTCAACATTTCTTGAAAAACGATAGCAATGGTTTTTTCAATATCACTTTCGGGTGCAATAAATTGATCTTGCGTTATGCGCTTGCGCTTTTCGGGTTTGGGTAAGGCGTTGCGATCAACTTTTCCATTAGGGGTTAATGGCATTGATGGCAGAACGACAAAATCATTCGGCATCATAAATTCAGGAAGACTTTTTGCTAAACCCGTTTTAAGGCGGTTTATCAAATCAAATTCATCCGTCGTCTGAATAGGTTGGTTACAGCATGCTGCTAAATCAGATACAGCTAGGCCATTAGTTTTAATTTTAGTTTCAGCTTCATCTTTATCAATTATGTATGAACTTAAATATTGCTTATTCTTGGGGTAAATATAAACATCAAAACACACTGGATCACCCGATTTAGCCCAATTAAGCGCAATATCGAAATCATTGCCTAGCTGATGAATGTTTTCAGCTAATTGATAAACCGCTTCTGGCTGAAAGCTATTCGCGTACTGAAAACCTTTAGCACATAGCTGGCCTTGATCCACTAACTGCTTCAGCGCCTTTACATGATGAGTAGATTTTTCAGACATCAACGCATTTTGAATTAACTGATCATCGACCAATCGCGCATTCACTAAATCACGAAATACAATCGACTCCGAAATATTAATAAAGCGCTCTTTTAATTCCACCAAATTTTTAGGCGTGCTTTGAGCTATAAAATCAGCATCACTTATTGAATGATAATCATCACCCATAGAAAGAATTGCATCATAGCGATAAGCGGACATTTCCGTACGGTGGTGGCCACGCTTTAACTGAATATCAATATTCGTTATTGCAGGAATAACTGTCTTTAAGTGCGTGAAAAAATCGGGAGAGACTAATAATTCGCTTTCATTTTCATAATGAGACTTAATACGCTTTTGCAACAACTCAACGGTCAAATCATCCGGTGCCTTTGCAAACTCAATAGAAGTATCAAATAGATTTTTTAATCCTAAATGCCTAACATCACCAATAAATAGTTTGCCCTCTGCCGTTAACTGTTTTACTGCTGAGCCTAATACATTCAATAGATAATCTGACGAGGGAAAATACTGAATAACAGAATTAATAATGACTAAATCAAAACCTTCTTGACCATTAATGGCGCTTTCAACCAAGGTTAAATCATCGGCCACACTATTAATTAGCGTTACATTATCAAGATCTAACAATTTTACTTGCTGATCAATCAACGCTAGTGCGGTAGACGAAAAATCAACACCTACATACTGCTCACACTGTGGTGCTATACGGTAAAGTAAGAGCCCAGTACCGCAGCCAATTTCAAGTACACGCTTTGGTTTAAGCGCCATAATGCGATCAACCGTTGCATCAACCCATTCGTGCATAGGTTCGTTTAAATGCTGCTCACCTGTATAGCTATCAATCCAGCCTGAAATATTAAATGTAGGGTCAGTAATAGAATTACCCTGTATTAACGCTCTATCATCGTCGCCATTATCATAAGCCTCATCCCAAATGGATTGCCAATGGCTACTGTCCTTCTGAGCTGAGGCGTTATCGGCAACCACATAAGCAATTAAACTTTGCGGTTCTTCTTGCTCGCTTTCTGTCGCTATTACGACACTACTTTTAACACCATCATAGGCATCAAGTAATGATTCAATTTCACCTAGCTCAATACGATAACCACTTAATTTCACTTGGTTATCAAGCCTACCTAAGAATTCAATATCGCCGTTATTTCTATAAGAAGCTAAATCACCAGTACGATAAATAACATCTACGGCTTTGCCATTTTCAGTATTAATATCTGTATGGCTAGTAAACGGATTCGCAATAAATTTTTCGGCGGTTAATGCGGCTCGCTGGTGATAGCCTCGAACAACACCCTGCCCACCAATCATTAACTCGCCAGCTACACCTATAGGCGCTGGCTGTAGGTCTTCATCGACAATATATGTTTGGGTATTAGCAATGGGCCGACCAATGGTTAATTTAGCCTCTAAGGCCTCGGCTGTTACCAATGCCGATGTTGACCAAATGGTTGTTTCCGTAGGGCCATAAACATTAATCAATTGACCCTTTATATGGCTCTGCATTTTTTTAGCAAGATCAACCGGTAAAGCTTCACCGCCTAATAAAACAGTTTGTAGATTACCCATTGCCGCAAAAGTATCTTCATCTGATGACAGGATTCTTGCCATTGAAGGTGTACATTGAAAATGAGTAACATCATGTCTTTTTATTTGCGCAGCCACAGAATAATCGGCATCACTTTTGTATTGCTTAGGATTACTATTAATACGTAACTGATTTAAATGCTTTAAGTTATTGAGTACCGTCTCGTTATCAACCCCAAAATCAATAAGGCAGGCGACTTCATCAATACCTGCAGATTTAATTTGATCCATGAGTGGTAAGACACTGGTAGCGGTACCAAATAATCCTGCCGTTTCAAAATAACGATCAAAAGCATGTTCAATTAATGCATCGAGATCTTCATCTGTTAATGTACTCGCATCAAAAGAGCTATCTTGCGCTGCCGACTTTGATGGTTGTTTAAACGCAGGAAAAGCCCAAGGAGCTATTTTAACGAGATCAAAAGAAGTTTTCAGATAATGGCAGAATGGCTCTCTAACGATTTCACGTACTTCATCTACATCTTTACCAATAAAGGTATGCACCATAACGCTTACGTTACCCTGCCCTTCAAAACCTTTATCTTTACGGCCTTGTCGATAAGCTGCAATTTTACTCGTCAAGTCTTCAATCGTTTGACCAAGCAAATTAGTCAGCACATTAAACCCGCCCTCACCTGCGGCACGAAAGGTATCAATATTCCCGGCGGTGGTAATCCAAATGGGCGGCTCAGCTTGAATAGCAGGAGGGTATATCTTTGCTTCGAACGGTTTACCTTCACCGTTTAATACTTCGATAGATTCGCCACGCCAAAGCTTTCGCACCGTTTCTATTTCATCGAACATTAATTGACGACGGTTTTCAAAGTTCTCGGGCTTTAGGGCAAAGTCATTTACATGCCATCCGGAGGCAAAAGAGAAACCGACTCTGCCGTTAGATAAGTTATCAACCACTGACCATTCTTCTGCTACACGAATAGGATTATGTAATGGCAATACAATACTGCCCGCACGAATCGCTACATTTTTTGTGACCGCAGCAACTGCAGCACTGGTAACTGAAGGGTTGGGATAGAGCCCACCAAATAAATGAAAGTGTCTTTCGGGTGTCCAAACGGTTGAGAAATCATGACTATCGGCAAACTTAGCGCCTTCAAGTAATAACTTATAACGATCGCCAGCGGTGTTGGGTCCTGCATCGCTAGAAAAATAGAATAAGCCTATATCCATAACACGATTAACATTAGATACGGACTGTTCTTCGTGTTTTTCTTCAAATTTGTTAATGGCTGGGCTTGATGTTGATTTATTCGTTGCAGATTGATTAGCTGAGGAAGCTTGTAAAGTGCGAGCATCCTCTTCTTGAATTACCACTTTAAAGCCACGCGTGAGTGACCAGAATATTTCCAACACTGAGATATCAAATGAAATACTGGTTACTGCTAACCAAACACCCGATTCACCTGAGTAATTTAAAGTGTCATCCATGCCGGCCATAAAGTTAAGTACATTACGGTGCTCGACCATGACGCCTTTCGGAGTACCGGTAGACCCTGATGTGTAAATAACATAGGCAAGATGGCTGGGTGTAACCGCGCTAACTATCTCAACTTGACTCTCTGCCTTAACCGTATCCAATAATGGATGATCGACGCATACAATGTGTGCATCATTTGCCGGCATCTGATTTATCAAAGAGGAATGAGTGAGTAAGATAGACGCCTGTGAATCGGCAATCATTAAAGCAATACGATCTTGAGGATAAGTAGGGTCAAGCGGTACGTAGGCTGCACCTGACTTTAAAATAGCGAGCAAGCCAACCACCATATCGATTGAACGCTCAATATAGAGGCCAATTAGGCTATCTGGTTTAGCACCCAATGACTGTATTGTTAGGGCGAGAGTATCAGCTCTGGCATTTAGATCGGCATAAGAAATTGACTGATCACGAAAAGCCAGTGCAATAGACTGAGGATGAAGTTGAGCTTGCTGCTCAAACAGTTGATGAATACATAATGTATTATCAAAGATTTTATCCGTTTTATTCCAATCCACTAAAACGATTTTTTTCTGAGTATCACTTATACCCGTTTTGCCATCTACATCTTCTTCGCTAACTTCATCATTAGCACCATTGCCATTTTTTCCTAAACGCATCATTTAACTCTCAGCTATAAAAGATTAAAATTAAAAAGCCAACCTCTCCTTGTGACTGATGCTAGAGATCAAGACTCATATGCACCACACCTGGCACCCCATATTGCGCTTCAAATTCACTGTCTACTATTTCATGCACTTCGTTAAAACCAAGCTTTCGATAACTTTTTTTGGCGGCTTCATTACCGATAAAATAAGCCACTCTTGCTTTACTTATGTCTGCCTCACGGCCGCACTCTAATAAATCATTCAATAGCTCTCGTGTGACACCCGAGCCACGAAACTCTGGCTTGGTCGCTATATATTCCAGCACCCACTCTCGCTCATAGCCCATGGGTAAGCAGCGAGAAAAAACGCCAAAGCCTGCAAGTAAATCAACTTGCTGTTGGTGGTTCCAACCCGCTTCTTCTACAACGGTTAACAAGGCCGAAGTAAAATCTTCTGGTGTTCGCTCTGCTGGAATATAGCCACAGGCTGCCGCTATGGGTAAACCTTTATGCTCTGCAATAACAAAGCCTTCATAATGTGCAATACAGCGGGGCTCTGCGACAACCAACTTTGCTAAAAGGTTTATTCGTTCTTGCTCTTCGCCAGAAAAAACGCGCACCCATACTGAAGGCTTATTTAAGTGTCCCTCGGCGGCGGTTAATATCGCCCACGCTAAAAAATCAGCATCGTCTGCCGTTGCATCACGAATTGATATTTCCATCAGAACGCTTTCTCAATCAAGGTTTTAAAAAAAAGAATAAAAAAGTTAATTATTAAAAATAATGCCAATTAATTTATCGCTATCAAAATTCGCGATGGATTTTTTCAATTGATCTTTCGTGACCTTGCCATGCGGTACAACCAGCACAACAAAATCGCAGCAATCCGCTAAGATACGAGCATCAGTTGTCGAACCCACAGGAGGCACATCTAAAATAACGTAACGATCGGAATAGCGACGACTTAACTCTTCCGTAAACTGTTTCATTCGATATGAAGTGTAGTACTCAGGGCTAATGTCTAATGACTTTCCGATAGGAATTAGACGCAGTCGAGGAATTCCCGTGGCATAAATTATATTTTCGATGGAGACTGTGGGAGATTCCAAAAAATCTGAAAAACCAATATGATCGCCATCTAATAATTGACTGCTCGCCGGTGAATATAGATTACAGTCGACTATAAGTGCGGTCTTTCCTTGGTCAAGCGCGATAGATGCGGCAAGATTATTCGCTACAAAGGTGCTTCCACCCTCTTCGCAGACCGAAGTCACCATTAAGGTGAAGTTTTTATTCCCTGATTTTTCGATTATCTTGGTGCGAATATCTCGAAACACATTCAGAACTCGCTTATCACGCATACGCGGATAAATTAGCTTCTTCTCTTCCAAGTCATCTTCACATAAACGAAAAATGTCAGCCATTTCTCGAATTTCTTGCCGCGATAATCGATCTTTGACTTCGCGAACATCAACAACCGCTTTCGATGAGCTATAGGGTTTGTTTTCTTGACTCATATCCTACGAATCTCCCAGCACAAAGTAGCCAACAAGGCCAAAATACAACACCGCAGCCAGAAAAATAATACTCATAATAAATTTAATATCATTATCACGTACTCGTAACATCGGATTAGAAATCATATGTGGCACCACCCCCAAAACCGGTACATCAGTAACATGATGTATAGCATCAGGAAACCGGATGCGAGGGTCTAGAAATACATAGGTTCCTGCCAAGCCAACAGGCACAACAACAGCCGCTAAACAGCCTAAGATCACAAAATGAATAAACCGTAAACCACTGGGACTTAATGGGTATTTTGCAGGCTCTTGAATTTTATAAGTCACGCCCTGCCCTTCAATATCTAAGGTCATTGATAAACGTGCTTTTTCTTTACGGCCTAGTAAATCTTCATACAGACCTTTTGTGACATCATAATCACGTGTTAATTCGGATGATTCGGCATTTCTTTCAGCAACCCGCTTTGCCCTTGCATATTCCTGGCTCAATCGCACCTTCATTGACTTCAGCCGTTTTTCAATGGCATCCTTTTCAACTTGTGCGGCTGCTAACTGTGCGCGAAGCTCATCATAAACAGGGTTTTCTTTACTACCGACACTATTGGAAAGGCTGCTACCCGATGATGTAGGGTTTTCTACTGCATCATATAATCCAGCAATATGCTGTCGTAAATTAATAACATCGGGATGATTATCTGTTAATGACAAACGTAGATTATCTAAACGTACAACAGCCTCTGCAATACGTTCTTTATATTCATCGGCCTTCGCTTTCTTTGTAAGATACCTATCTTCTTTTTTAACTTGAATCACAAGAGAGTCAACGCGAGATGTTGCCTGCTCTAAATCTAACTCAATATCGCTAATACTTGTTCGCAAGTTTTCGACCTTAGCGGCAACACTGGATTCCGTACCATCAAGGTTAGTAGCTTTAAATTGTTTTAATTTTTCTTCCGCAAGCCTTAGCTGTTCTTTATAAGCATTCGATTGCTTTTCGATAAACAAAAATGCCTGCTTACTTTCACTGCGTTTGGTCGCCGAACTTTCACGAATAAAATAATCGACTAAGTGGGTAATAACATTGTAGGCTCGATCAGGATCGGTATCTGAAAAGCTAACGCCAATATAGTTTTTACCTAACATGGAGACACTGACATCATCTCGTAAATCAGATATTTTTTCGGCTTGAGTAGTAGCGCTATCACCCTCTACCAAAAAACCTTGCTCAATAATTATTTTCTCTATGGCACGTTGCGATAACATTAAATCTTTGACGACTTGACTCTTATCTTCAACCCTTGTTACTTGCGCTTGCCCTTCGAGTAAAGGCTGAATAATATTTTGACTATCGGCATAGATAGTTGTGGAAACCTGATACTTCTCCTGCCATAAATAGCCGAACATTAAAATAGCAAATGCAATAGCGATACCCGAAAATAGCGACAAATATTTATGCAGCCACAACTCTTTTAAGATGTTCCTTAGCAGTTGTATTACAAATAATAAATCCATTAATTACCCTTAAAAAAACATCATTTAACTTTTATTAAAAATTTCTTTCGGGAACCGTAATAATATCTGACGGCTGTATTGCATAATTAGTCTCTAACTTACCTCGCTCAAAAATATCTTTTAAGCGCACTGAATAAGCCGTCACAACCCCTTCTGCATTCTTTCTATAGAGCAATGCGTTATTCTGCGATGCATAAATAGTGGTGCCACCAGCGGCTAACACCACATCTAAAACTGTCATCCCTTTGTTATAAGGAATACTGGTAGGTTGATTCACCGCTCCGGTTACGCGCACACGCAACTCAAACTCTGCACTCGCAGGATTAGCCACAATCACCGTTACCTGTGGTGTTCTAATATAATCACTGAGCTTGTCGGTTATTGATGTGCCTAGAGCTTCTGCGGTAAGGCCACGCGCTTGAATATCTCCGACTAATGGCAAGGTAATCATGCCATCGGGACGAACCGGTACTTCAGTTGAAAGCTCAGGGCTTTTCCACACATCAATACGCAATTGATCTCCTGCGCCTATGGTGTAAACCGTATCATCGTAAACAATCGCTTCTGGTGGCACAGTACTCACGCTGCTTGAACATGAAGCTAACAAAGCGCACACACCTAATAAACAACTGGCCACTGCTAAGCTAAAAAAATCACGCCGTTGACCTAAGATTTTTCGTTGATAAAAAAACATGCCTACCTCACCCCTGTTCCGAGTAATATCACTTGTACGGTTTGCACCATAATCACCAAGTCTAATAACAAACTACGATTCTTTACGTAGTAAAGGTCGTATCTTAATTTTTCTGCTGCATCTTCTACCGAAGCACCATAGGGATAATTTAATTGCGCCCAACCCATTAACCCAGGCTTAACACGATGTCGCTCTGGATAAAAAGCTAACTGCGTATTTAAATCATCAACAAATTCTGGCCGCTCTGGCCTTGGTCCAACAATACTCATATCACCGACTAAGACGTTATATAGCTGCGGTAATTCATCAATTCGGGTATTACGAAGAAACGCACCCACTTTTGTTACGCGATTATCATTAGCCCCAGCCCATATGGCCTTGCCTTGAATTTCTGCATCGGTACGCATGCTACGAAACTTGTAAATTTCAAACGGCAGTCCGTTTAAGCCCACCCTTACCTGTTTATAGATAATGGGACGGCCTGTCTCGACTAGCGTTGCTAGTGCCGCAATAATCATTAACGGCCAAGTGGCTAGTGCGATAGATATGACAACAAAAATGTCAAAACCTCGTTTAATCCAATCCCAGAGAACGCTATTGGTAAAACCCGAAGCAAAAACCATCCAGCCGAGGCGCATTTCACTTATTTCTAAAATACCTAGCTCGCGCTCATAAAAAGTCACCGCTTCGACCACATTAATGCCAAGTAGTTTGCAATCAAGTAGCTCATTTAGTGGAAATACCACCCCTTCGCGGGTTCGTCGTTCATCTAACGCCACGACAATCTCGTTAGCATCGTAGTGATGCGCTATATCTACTAATGATTGAGTATGCGAACAAACACGTCCCTCGACTAAAGTCTCTTCAACAGCGCTGGTTTTCACATAGCCAACAATGGTTGCAACACCTCTATGGCTGGCTAACACTCGCTGCTCTAACTGCCTTGCGCGCTTACCGGCACCTAACACTAAAACTCGTGAGCTCAGTGATTCAGTACTGACTAATTTAAAAAACATCCAGCGAACAGGTGGCACAATAACCAGAGAGATAACGACGGAATAGGCCAATACGCCATGGCCCATTTCAAGGAAAGGCGCTAAGTAGTAAAGAATGGTAAGTGCTGCGCAACCTAGCAAACAATAACTGGCTACCGTTCGCACTATCATGGCGACAGTGCCTTCACGATAACTGGTGCTATAAACACCCATGGCCATAGTGCTGGCCAGTAAAATACCGGCATACACTAGAGTGCTCGCCATAAGTGTTGAATCATAAATAACCGCCAAGCCCCAATAGCTTGAACGCAGCTCATTGCCTAACACGGCAGAAAAAAGCAATAAAATTAGCTCAATTGCGCCGAGCAAAAGAAAAGGGGACGGGATATAATGACGAAAAATTCGAACGTGTGACAATATGCTTACCTTGCAACCAGTTTGCGCTTGATCTCAAATAGACCTTGATTAAGTTCATTGATGTGACCTTCTCACATCAAAAAAGTAGCATTTAGAGTGCATAATCAATCAAATAATTCCTTAGTAACTGACTTTAGATGCGAAAAATATAATGAAAAATGTAAAAGTGAGCCCTACCACTACCTCACATTGGCAAAAACTGACTGAACTTCATACCCAATACCAATCAAAATCGATTGAGCAACTCAATGATTTGTCCGTCAAGAGTGGTCAATGCGTCGATGCAGCAGGCCTTTCGGTTGATTTATCACGCAATTTTGTTAATCAAGAGATTATTGATGAATTAGTGGCGCTGGCTAAAACCCAAGGTATGGCAGAAAAAATTAAGCAGCTTATTGCCGGTGAAGAAGTCAACAATACAGAAGCTCGTGCGGCACACCATACCGCTTTACGCCTACCTGATAGTGCGCAAACGCGACCTGACGTCAGTGAAACGCAGCAAAAAATTAAAGCGCTTACCGAAAACCTGCGTAATAAAAGCTGGCGCGGTAGCAATGACACTGAGATTACCGATGTCGTGAATATCGGTATTGGCGGCTCTGATTTGGGGCCTAGAATGGTATGTAATGCTCTAAGCAGCATGGCAACTAGCGGTCCACGCGTTCATTTTGTTGCGAATATTGACCCCCGCGACCTCGAAACCGTACTGCAAGGTTTAAAACCGGCGAGTACGCTTATTCTTATTTCGTCGAAATCATTTAATACAACAGAAACGCTAGAGAATGCGTTATCAGCAAGACGCTGGTTACTCGAAGTAATTCCACAAAGCGATTTAAGTAAACACGTTATTGCTGTGTCTTCAAATGTTGAAAAAGCCGTGGCTTTTGGTGTCGATGCTGAGAATATTTTACCGATGTGGGATTGGGTGGGCGGTCGCTACTCATTATGGTCTGCTATCGGCCTGCCCATCGCTATTGCGATAGGCTACGAAGGCTTTAGAGAATTATTAGATGGCGCACATGCCATGGACGAACACTTTGCAACAGCACCGGTAGAAAGCAACCTACCCTGCTTACTCGCTTTGTTAGAAGTCTGGTATGTTAATTTTTGCAATGCACACAGCTCAGCTGTGCTGCCCTACAGTCATGAACTCGGTTTGTTCCCTGACTACCTGCAACAGTTAACCATGGAGAGTAACGGCAAACAGGTGCATAAAGATGGCAGTCCTGTATCAAGCCGTACATGCCCTACCATTTGGGGTAGCGCAGGAACGATTGGACAGCATTCTTTCCATCAATTATTGCATCAAGGTACAGAGTTAATTCCGGTTGATTTTATTTTACCGCTGCATAGCCATTCGGATGAACAAAACAAACAGGCGCACTTAGTGGCTAATTGTCTTGCACAAAGTAAGGCATTAACTGAAGGTAAAAGTGAAGCGGCAGCCACGCAAGAACTCGCGGACAGCGGTTTATCGGAAGCAGCAATCGCAGAGTTAGCATCGCATAAAGCCAGCCCGGGTAATCGACCAAACACGATTATTGCAATGGATAAGCTAACGCCTAGCAACCTAGGTGCACTCGTTGCACTTTATGAACATAAAGTTTACGCAGCCAGTGTTGTTTGGGATATTAATGCGTTTGATCAGTGGGGAGTAGAACTAGGAAAGCAGTTGAGTACGCCTATCTTTGCCGCACTTACCGGAGATAATTCGGCAAGCACGGATAAGACAACGGCATTTTGGATTAAGCGTTTTACTCAACAGTAAAGCGCTAATCGATAAAGCGCCTATTAATAAAGCGCTCATCAATAAAGCGCTAAATAAAACGCGCTAGCCAATGCGGGCGAGTAACTCTTCAGTTTTCGCCTGCATTAATGCTGCATCACCACGTGATTCAACATTGAGTCGTAACAACGGTTCAGTATTCGACATACGGACATTAAAACGCCAGTTCTCAAAATTCATACTTAAGCCATCGGTGTAATCAATATCTTCCGCTTGATCTTTATAGTGCGCAAGAATATCGGCAATAATGCTTTCTGGATTATTGACGGTACGATTAATTTCACCGCTCACAGGATAGCGTTCAATCATCTGGCTAACCAATGTTGATAATGGCTGACCTTTCTTCACAACTAACTCTGCAATCAATAACCATGGAATCATACCGCTGTCGCAATAGGCAAAATCACGGAAGTAATGGTGAGCACTCATTTCGCCCCCATAAACCGCATCTTCTAATCGCATGCGCTCTTTAATAAAGGCATGGCCAGTTTTACTCATAACAGCCGTACCACCTAAATCAGTGACAATGGCCTGAGTATTCCACGTTAAACGTGGGTCATGAACAACAGCCTGACCCGATTGCTTTTGCAAAAATGCCTCAGCTAATAAACCAACAATATAATAGCCTTCAATGTAGCTGCCTTTTTCATCAAAGAAGAAACAGCGATCAAAATCACCATCCCAAGCAATACCAAAATCAGCGCTCTGCTCTATAACCGCATCAATAGTGACCTGACGATTCTCAACCAACAAAGGATTAGGAATACCGTTAGGGAAGTTACCATCAGGATTGTTATGAATTTTAGTAAAGTTAAGCGGCAATAAAGGCTCTAATGCATCAATAACAATACCCGCACCACCGTTACCGGCGTTACAGACAATATTTAAACCGGCAAGACTAGACACATCAATATAGCCCAGTAAATGCTGCAAATAATCATCACGACTATCTAAAGCACTCACGCTACCGGTTGCTTCTACGTCTTTAAATTCACCCGCTTCAGCCATGGCTTTAATATCAAACAAACCTGTATCACCACTTATAGGCTTACTACCGCGTTTAACTAATTTCATGCCATTGTAATCAATCGGATTATGGCTAGCGGTAACAACAATGCCGCCATCGACATCATTATTAAATGTCGCAAAATAAATTTCTTCGGTACCCACTAAACCAATGTCCAGCACATCGGCGCCAGCGTCAGTAATACCTTTAGCCACAGCGGCTGAAATAGAAGGACTGGTTAAACGAATATCATGACCAAGGCATACTTTCTTTGCGTTTAAATGCTCAGTGAATGCGCGACCAATACGGTAAGCAATTTCTTCATTTAATTGATCAGGGACGCGGCCTCGAATATCGTAGGCCTTAAAACAACTATATTCCATTACTACTCTCTGTTATTTGATTATTAGTGATAACGCGCCATCATTTAAAATGGCGTGATGATTAATATGTCTATAAATAAAACCGCGACAACGAATGCCAAGATAATAAATAAAAATTAAGACGATTTATAAAAATTCTCAAAACAATAATTGGTTGCATCAATAAAGCCTTCGATGCTGCCACAATCATAGCGGCGACCTTTAAATTTGTACGCCATAACGCAGCCTTTTTTCGCCTGCGTTAATAAGGCATCGGTGATTTGCACTTCACCATTTTTACCTGGCGGCGTGTTGCGTAAAATATCAAAAATATCTGGCGTTAAAATATAACGACCAATAATAGCAAGATTACTTGGCGCATCTTCTTTCTTTGGCTTTTCGACCATGTCAGTCACACGATACAAATCATCACGAATCATATCGCCAGCAATAACACCAAACTTTTCAATTTGGTCATCAGGCACTTCTTCAATAGCAATAATCGTACAACGGAATTGTTTATACAGCTCTACCATTTGAGCTAACACACCGTCGTCTTCGCCAAAACATAAATCATCGGCTAAGACCACACCAAAAGGTTCATCACCAATTAATGTCTCGCCCGTTAATATGGCATTACCTAAACCTAACATAGCGCGCTGACGCGTGGTTGAAAATGTGCCGCGATTAATAACATCACGAATTTCAGTGAGTAACTCTTCTTTACCCGTACCTGCAATTTCTTTTTCTAACTCGTAGTTAGCATCAAAGTAATCATTAATGGCACGTTTGTTTCGACCGGTAACAAAACCCACTTCAAACAAGCCAGCATCTAAGGCTTCTTCTACACCGTAATGAACCAATGGCTTATTCACTATCGGCAGCATTTCTTTAGGCATTGCCTTGGTTGCAGGCAAAAAACGTGTGCCGTAACCGGCTACTGGAAACAAACATTTTTTAATCATGGGTTCCTTAAATACTTAGTCTTGAAGCATGTCATCAAACATTAGCCGGCTATTATATGCTGACTAATAATAAAAAGTGGTACTGACCTGCTATTTATTACTACTTCTATTGCTTAGCACTACATCTTTTACTTATCGCGGCCGTAGTCATCATCAAAACGAATAATATCATCTTCACCGAGATAACTGCCGGACTGCACTTCAATTAATTTTAACAGCATCTTTCCTGGGTTAGCCAAACGATGACGATGACCTAAAGGGATATACGTTGACTGATCTTCTTTCAGTGTAAATACTTTATCTTCGTCGGCCACTTTATCTTCACACGTCACCTCGGCAGTACCACTCACAACAATCCAATGCTCTGCACGATGATGGTGCATTTGCAGCGATAATTTTTGCCCAGGGTTAACGATAATTTGCTTCACTTGAAAGCGTTCGCTGGCACAAATGGATTCATACGAACCCCATGGTCGGTAAACGATTTTATGCATCGCGCCTTCATCTCTGCTTTGCTGCTTAAGCGCCACAACCAAAGACTTCACATCTTGCACACGACTTTTATCGGCAACCAATACGGCATCAGCGGTTTCAACAACAACCGTATCGCTTAAACCCAGCGTGGTTACTAAGCGTGAATCACTGTACACAAGGCTATTACTGCTATCTTGCACCAGTGCATCGCCAACCACGACATTACCATCAGCATCTTTATTCGAGATATCCCAAATAGCACCCCATGATCCAACATCATTCCAGCCAGCATCCAAAGGTACCATCGCGCCTTTGGTGGTTTTTTCCATGACCGCGTAATCGATTGAATCACTCGGACAAGCTGTAAACGCTTCTTCTTCGACGCGAATAAAGTCTAAATCACGATAGGCATTTTTATATGCTTGCTCACAAGCACTGTGCATAGAGGGTGCATGCTGTTTAAGCTCTGCTAAAAATTGATCGGCACGAAATAAAAACATGCCGCTATTCCACGTGAAGTTTTCATCGGCCAAATAGCGTTCAGCATTTTCTTTATTGGGCTTTTCAACAAAACGCTGAATACTAAATGCGCCCGCGACAGAATCGAGTGCCTCACCCCGCTCAATATAGCCATAACCGGTTTCTGCGGTCTCGGGCAGAATGCCGAAAGTCACTAAATAACCGGCTTCGGCGGCTTCACGGGCTTTATCGACACCCACCTGAAACGCCGACACATCACCAATACAATGATCAGCAGGCAATACAAGCAAAAGGGCATTAGGATTAGACTCTAACGCTGAAAACGCAGCCAAAGCCACCGCTGGAGCTGTATTACGAGCGACAGGCTCTAGTAATATGCCGGCAGGAGCACTATTAATACTATGAAGTTGTTCAGCAACGAGAAATCGGTGCTCTTGATTACAAATGGCCAAGGGCGCGGCAATACCGCTTAAGCCTTGCAGCCGTAAAAGTGTCATCTGGAGCATCGACTGACCACTTTGGGTCAGGTCCAGAAACTGTTTAGGATAGGCCTCACGAGAGAGTGGCCAAAGACGACTGCCTGAACCACCACAAAGAATTACTGGAAATAACACAAACACTCCTTTTGATTAAAAATAATGCACCAAAATATAACCGCTCACCTTTCACATTGCATCAAATCGTAACCAGCCCTTCTAAACCAATAGAATAGACGCAATATAAAACGCAGGAATACTGGACTTAGCAACTCTAGACGCTAGAATAGCCGACTTTCAAAGCTCTGATAGACAATTTTTTCAACATAATCCTTTATGCAAGGTCATAAGTTGCTTACTTTTTAGCTATCATCCTTAATTCGCCCAGCATTATAACCACTTTTAGGCACAATATTATTATGAGTTTACCGAACAAATTTAATAAAGATCAATTAATTGACTGCGGCCATGGCAAACTCTTTGGACCGGGTAATGCTCAATTACCCGTCGATAACATGTTGATGCTTGATCGGATTAGCCATATCTCTGCCGAAGACGGCGAACACGGCAAAGGCTCAATTATTGCTGAACTGGATATCAATCCTGATTTATGGTTTTTTGACTGCCACTTTCCGGGTGACCCTGTTATGCCAGGCTGCCTAGGCTTAGATGCCATGTGGCAATTGGTTGGCTTTTTCTTGGGCTGGAAAGGCAACCCTGGTAAAGGTCGCGCATTAGGCGCCGGAGAAATTAAATTTACCGGCCAAGTAACTCCCGATGCAAAATTGGTGAGCTACCACTTAGATTTAAAACGCGTTATTGAGCGCAAACTCGTTATGGGTATTGCCGATGGCTATATGAAGGTCGATGGCGAAGTTATCTATACCGCAAAAGATTTACGCGTAGGCTTATTTAAAAACGAAGATGCGTAATCGATTACCGTAAGGATAAAAATCAGCGCGGTTATTAATGCTTTAACAGCGCTCATTTTTAAAAAATACTAACAATATTCATCCACATTAAGGTCGAATCAAATGAAAAGAGTTGTTGTTACAGGTTTAGGAATCACCTCATGCTTAGGCACCACGGCTGAATCTGTCCTCACATCATTAAAAGAAACTCGCTCAGGCATTCAAACTATTCCTGAATATATTGAAAAAGGCATGCGCAGCCATGTTGCGGGCAGAGTTGATATTAACCTTAGTGAACGAATAGACCGTAAATTATGGCGTTTTATGGGTGATGCCGCTGGTTATGCCTTTGTCGCAATGGAAGATGCCATTGCTGATGCGGGTTTAGAAAGCAGCGATGTATCGAATGTACGCACCGGTATTATCGCCGGTTCAGGTGGCGCAACATCGTCTAGCCAAGTTGAAGCCGCAGATATATTACGCGATCGTGGATTACGTCGTGTGGGTCCTTATCGAGTGACTCAAACCATGGCCAGCACGGTTTCAGCGTGCCTTGCCACAGGCTTTAAAATCAAAGGAGTAAACTACTCTATTGCCTCGGCTTGCTCTACTAGTGCGCATTGTATTGGTAATGCCATGGAGCAAATTCAACTCGGCAAACAAGATATTGTCTTTGCTGGCGGCGGTGAAGAAGAACATTGGACGCTAAGCTCGTTATTCGACGCTATGGGCGCATTGTCATCAAAATACAATGACACACCCACTAAAGCCTCTCGTGCTTATGATGCGAATCGTGATGGCTTTGTTATTGCCGGTGGTGGTGGCATGTTAGTGATTGAAGAACTCGAACACGCCAAAGCGCGTGGCGCTAAAATCTATGCTGAATTAGTTGGCTATGGCGCCACCTCTGATGGCGCAGAAATGGTTTCTCCCTCGGGCGAAGGCGGCATACGCTGTATGCAGCAAGCGCTTTCAACAGTCACTGGCGAAATTGATTACATTAACGCTCACGGCACTAGCACACCCGCTGGTGACGTTGTTGAACTGAATGGCATGAAAGCTGTGTTTGGCGATAAACTACCGCCTGTGAGCTCAACTAAGTCGCTATCAGGCCATTCACTTGGCGCTGCCGGTGTTCAAGAAGCGATATACAGCTTATTGATGATGCAGCATAACTTTATTGCCGGCTCAGCCAATATCGACGAACTTGATCCTGATGCTGTTGGCGTACCAATTGTCACTAAAACGCAAGAAAACGTTGTTCTTGACCGCGTAATGTCAAATAGCTTTGGCTTTGGCGGCACGAACGCTAGCTTGGTTTTTCAGCGTTATAACGGTGAATAACATGACATAAAGCCTTATTCCAAAGGTAATATCGCTAAAAACTTGAAATAATTTCATCATTATTTCAAGTTTTTTTTTGCCTGAACTTCAAGTTTTTTATGCCTGAGACAAATAGATATATTGAATTGAGCCGTTATATTTAAACCAACATTTACATTTGACCCAACAATTGACCCTTAGCTAGCCGTTATACTCCAACATCGACTATTTATTATGGGTTTAAATTATGATTATCGTACAACGCTTGGCATGGACACCTTCGTATTTACGGCTTTCAGCCATAACGCTCGCATTTAGCGCCGCCTCAATAATCTCACCCGCTTTCGCTCTGGACTACTCACTCGATTTGTTACTGGGCGGAGAAGCAACAGATAATATTAATCGCCTGCCTGACAATCAAAAACGCGATGGTATCGAATCGTATATCGGTGCTCGTATTGGTTTAACGCATGAAAGCGAAGCCATTAATTTTGAATCCGATTATCGTTTAACTTATCGTGATTTTAAAAATGATCGCCTAGAAACCAATAATGAAATAAATGGCAGCAGTGAATTACTTTGGGAAATTCTTGATAACCGTCTTAGCTGGCATATTGATCATGATATTTCAGAAGTACTGTCTAATGATCTCGTTCCCGACACTGTCGACAATAAAGAAACTCGACAAATATTCTCGACCGGCCCCACCTATACAGCCCGCCTTTCAGGTGTCGACAATATTATTGTATCTTTAGATTACACCCAGCTCTCTCAGGGTAATGCCTCTAACGAAAGCCCTGCAGATAGAAGCAATATTGATAGTGAGCGAGCCCAAGCAGATCTCATGTGGTCACATTCATTATCGAGCACATCAACACTTGAAATCGGCTATGCCAATGCAGAAACGCAGTTTGATAACAACAGTCCCGATTTTAAATACCAACAATTATTTGCCGGCTATAACACAGAATTGGCTAGCGGTAATTACGGCCTTCGGTTGGGCGCCAACCGCGCAGAGCGTAGTTTAATTAATGACGAGCAAACCGGCGTCTTCACTTCCATTAGCTATAACCGTAACTTCAGTGGCAATATTTTTTCCATTGATATCGTTCGCCAACTGGCTGACTCGAGCATTGGCTTAGATAGAGACATTGACGGCTTTAATACTAATAATTTTGATGAGATTGCGGTAGTAGAAAGGACTCGCATTGATATTGCTTATCAATTTCAAAACTTATGCCGTGGCTGTATTGCAGAGCTTACTTATACCTTTGATAATAGTGACTTTGAAAACGATGAGCTCGTACTTTCGACCGACACGACTCAAGACAATAAAGATAATCGCATTAGTGCCAACCTAACCTACAATATTAACTCTCGATTAAGCACGCGATTACTCACTTCTTATTTACAAACTGACTTTTCTGCTTTCGATCGACAAGATAAAATCACCGAAATTGAAAGCCAAACTGATTGGAGTTTATCGGCGAAGCTCGCGCTTAGTTTTTATATTTCATACGTTAATCGCGACACCCAAAACACACCATTGGGTGACATTGACTACAACGCATCAACCATCGGATTATCGGCAACTTACACTATAAAATAAGTGCTTTTTTAATATTATTACATTAAGAAATAACACTTATTTCACCCAATGCCGATAAAGCAATCACCTGGCAAGCATCCCCCGCTTGCCATTGCTGATTCGGCTGCACGGGTATCAACACATTGCATTGGGCAATAGAAGACAGCACGCCTGAGCTCTGATTTTGATAGAGATCTACCGTGATTTCACCCACACTATTAATTGTCGCCAAGCCGCGTAAAAAATCTAACCGCTTGCCACGGTTATGCCAATCAAATGTCGCTTTAGCTGCCACCGCGCCAAGCGACGATGTCGACAAATCGACTGCGCGTGAATCCGCATAACCCATTGTCTTTAACAACCATGGGCGCATCAATAAATGAAACGTGACAAACGAAGAAACTGGATTGCCCGGCAGACCAAAAAAGGGCGTTCCTTTTATGTCACCAAACGCGACAGGCTTACCCGGCTTAATGGCTAATTTCCAAAATAAAATAGATCCTAAAGATTCTACTTGTTGACGCACGTAATCTTCTTCACCTACCGACATACCACCCGTAGTGACAATGCAATCGGCCTGTTCGCTGGCGCTAATTAAATATTCGCGCGTCGCCGCTTCTGTATCAGGACAGCAGCCTAAATCGACAGGAATAGCCCCTAACTCTTTAATTCTAGCGGCAAGAAAATAACGATTGGAATTATAAATTTGTCCTGCTAATAAATTTTCACCCGGATTTTTTAATTCATCACCGGTAGAGAAAAAAGCCACTTTAACGGGCACATAACAAGACAACTCAGCGATGCCAACAGATGCCAGCAAGCCAATATCACCCGACGTCAATCGTCGACCTTGCTCAACAACCACAGCACCTTTTTTTATATCTTGACCTGACAAACGAATATGCTGGCCTGCTCGCGGCAGCTCAGTAAAACGGACATTTAAATCACTTTTATTTTTAGCATGACTATCACTATTTAAATCAACAACCGCATCTTCTTGCAAAATAATCGCATCGGCACCAGAAGGCACCATTGCGCCAGTAAAAATTCTTGCAATAGAACGCTCAGCTAATGGTTGAGGCGCCTCTCCTGCTGCAATGCGCTGAGAAACACAGTAGTTCGAATCTAACGCAACTTCATTGCTGCGAACCGCATAGCCATCCATAGCGCTATTATCATAACCAGGCACGTCAATAACTGAATACTGTGTCGAAGCGGCGATACGCCCTAGAGCATCATCCAATGGAACCAACTCATGGCTTGAAGTAACCGCCGCATGTGCCATGACCTGCTCAAAACCTTGTTCAAAAGTCATCATTATTTTTTACTGCTCTCGTGTTTGTAATACACCATAAAAATTACAAGGACGATGACGGCTATCTAACTGCTCAGACAAAATACCTGTCCAAGCTAATGTGCACGCACCCGTTGAGCCTGGCATGGCAAATAACACCGTATTATTGGCAAACCCGGCTAGGGCTCGCGATTGAATCGTCGAAGTCCCTATATCGCTATAAGAAAGCTGTCGGAATAATTCGCCAAAGCCATCAATACTTTTATCAAACAAAGGACTCACAGCCTCGGGAGTGGAATCACGACCACTAAAGCCGGTGCCACCCGTAATTAAAATAGCGTCAATCGAGGAATCGGCAATCCACTGCGAGACAATAGCGCGAATCGCGTAAATATCGTCTTTAACAAGGCCGCGATCTTGCAGATTATGGCCTGCATCACTCAGCGCGGCGGCTAAATAATTCCCCGAAGTGTCATTTTCGGCCGTGCGCGTGTCCGAAACTGTTAAAACTGCCAATCCTAAAGGACTGAATATCGCTGTCGATTTTGCCATATAAAATATTTCACACCTTTTACACTGCTAAAAATTAAGTTAACTGCTTGTATTTACTGGATATTAACTGATAAATGAAAATTCTTCGCTGCAATCAACGGCATTCTCCCTATTTACACCGCTATTGACAATCTCCTTACATATCTGAATAATTCGCCGCCTCAATTTGTACGTATATTCGGAGTTTATCTTGGCTAATTCGCCTCAAGCAAAAAAACGCGCTCGACAAGCTGAAAAGCGTCGCACGCACAACGCAAGCATGCGTTCTATGGTTCGTACCTATCTTAAGAAGGTCGATGCTGCACTGACTAGTGGTGATTCTACTGCTGCTCAAACAGCATATGATACTGCAATGCCTGTGATTGATCGCATGGCAGACAAAGGTATTATCCACAAGAACAAAGCTGCAAGACATAAGTCAAGACTCAATGCGAAAGTGAAAGCGCTCGCAAGCTAATCTAATTGCACGTCATCCTTATTGGTTGGCGTGCAGTTGTTTATCTAGCGCCATTCCTTAACACCGCTACTAACATGGTGTTCGCGCTCCAAGTTTAGCCACTGTCATCAACCAACTGCTTTATGTCGGTTGCCTTTTTTCGCGTTATTTTTGACCATCTCTTGTTAATTACTATCCCAGCCCAAGGCGCCTTTCCGCTCTACTTTTATAACAACTTTCACCATTATTGATCCATCATCGACCATTATTGACACATCATTGATAGTATCTAGCCTCCATACTGGCAAAGTCACCAATTAATGCGTCACTTAAGCCCCAGCAACCTTGTTATAAGACACTGAATGCTTTATGATTCGCGCCCTTTTTACCAGTGGGCTATTTATTAAGTTATTAAGCTTTTTTAGCTTAGCCCTTAACCGTTGCCAAACCAGCGCATAAAAAAATACCCGTACTTAAATAAAAGTCGGTTGGCCACAATACGGAGAACACCATGTACGCAGTAGTTGAAAGCGGTGGAAAACAACACCGAGTTATCGAGGGCGAAACCCTTAAAGTTGAAAAATTAGACCTCGCGACAGGCGAAACCCTGACAATTGACCAAGTATTAATGGTCGGCGAAGGCGAATCAGTTAAAATTGGCGCCCCTTACGTAGACGGCGGCAAAGTCACTGCAGAGATTATCTCGCACGGACGTCATGATAAAGTTACTATCGTGAAGTTTCGTCGACGTAAGCATCACAGAAAGCAAATGGGCCACAGACAGTGGTATACCGAGTTAAAAATTACCAGCATAGCTGGCTGAGAACTCACTAATAACGATTTTGGAGTAAGTCATGGCGCATAAGAAAGCTGGTGGTAGTACCAATAACGGACGCGATTCCGAGTCCAAACGATTAGGCGTAAAATGTTTTGGCGGCGAAGTCGTTAAAGCAGGCAATATCATCATTCGTCAACGTGGCACTAAAGTGCACCCGGGACTGAATGTTGGTATGGGTAAAGATCACACCTTGTTTGCAACTAGCCCTGGTGTTATCAAATTTGATCAGAAAGGCCCTAAAAACCGCAAATATGTTAACGTTGTTGTTTAATGTTATAGCGTAATACAGGCTCGATAGATCAAAAAAAGCCCTGTCATACGACGGGGCTTTTTTGTATGGATAGCATTAACACCAATAACAGTATTAACAACAATCCGGCGAATACTTTAAACTCATCCGCCGAAGCAAGTAGTTACTCACTGCATAAGCAACCTAGCGAACCACAAGACAACTAACACCATGAAATTTGTAGACGAAGCCATTATTTTAGTCAACGCTGGCAAAGGCGGTAACGGAGCCTCGAGCTTTCGTCGTGAAAAATATATACCCCGTGGCGGCCCTGATGGCGGCGACGGCGGTGATGGCGGCAGTGTCTATTTAGAAGCCAGCGCCTCGCTAAATACACTTATCGACTTTCGCTTTCAGCCTCGCTATCGCGCCGAATCAGGTCGAAGCGGTCAAGGTAAAAGCTGCACCGGCCATAAAGGCGAAGATAAAACCTTAGCTGTCCCTGTCGGCACCACTATTATCGATGAAGATACCGGCGAAACATTGGGTGATTTGTTGAATGCCGGTGATCGCCTGCTAGTTGCACAAGGTGGCTTTCATGGCTTAGGCAATATTCGCTTTAAGTCCAGCACCAACCGCGCGCCCAGACAGACGACGCCAGGTTCAGAGGGTGAAGGCCGTCGCCTTCGCTTAGAACTCAAGCTACTCGCCGATGTGGGGCTGCTAGGCATGCCTAATGCGGGCAAGTCGAGTTTAATCACGGCTATTTCTGCCGCGCGACCTAAAATTGCAAACTACCCTTTTACCACGCTAGTGCCTAGCCTTGGTGTTGTCAGTATCGAAGCGCATCGCAGCTTTGTAATGGCCGATATCCCAGGACTCATTGCTGGCGCTGCAGAAGGCGCAGGCCTTGGCATTCGATTTTTAAAGCATTTGACGCGCACACGACTATTATTGCATTTGGTCGATGTTATGCCGCCCGATGAATCAGACCCTATAGACAGTGTTGACCAACTTGATGATGAGCTCAGTGCATTTAGTGCCGCCCTCGCCTCGCGTCCACGCTGGTTAGTGCTTAACAAGATCGACTTATTAAGCGACGACGATCTCGCTGACTTATTAGCACGAGTAAAAATAGAACTTCCTCAATACGAACATGTTTATGCAATATCAACGGTTGCTCGCCTTGGGCTAAAACCATTAAGTGGCAATATCATGACCCATTTAGAAGAAACATGGTTACAAGAGGAAGAAGACCCTGAAGTGCTCTTGAAAGAACAGGCTACTCAAACCGCCATGCAAGTTGAAGGTCGTAACAGTATTGCAGAACTTGCAGAACGACGAGCAGCTGAACGTGGAGATCAATTATCTGAAGACGCTGAAGATGGCATTAATAATGATGATTTTGATGACGACGTTAAAGTTGAGTACGTCAGAGATTAAACACGTAATCAAACGTTAGAACGAGCTAACTTATGAGCACAGCAAGCGCCACCACATCCAAACGCTGGGTCATAAAAATTGGCAGCGCCCTACTCACTGATAACGGTGAAGGGCTCGCGCTAAAAGCGCTTGATCATTGGGTTGAGCAAATTGCTGAACTTAGAAAGGCTGGCTACGATATTGTGCTCGTATCATCAGGCGCCGTTGCCGAAGGCCTCACTCGCTTAGGCTGGAAAACCCGCCCCGATTCCCTCCATTTACTGCAAGCCGCCGCCGCTGTTGGTCAAGCCGGTTTAGTGCAGGCTTATGAATCACGCTTTAAGCAATATCAAATCACTACCGCGCAAATTTTATTAGTGCATGAAGACTTATCTTCACGCACACGCTATTTAAATGCGCGACAAACACTGCAAAGCTTACTTGAGTACGGCGTTATTCCTATTGTTAACGAAAACGATACCGTCGCTACCGATGAAATTCGCTTTGGTGATAACGATACCTTGGCCGGCCAAGTTGCCAACTTAATTGATGCCGACAAGTTACTGATACTGACAGATCAAGAAGGTGTGTTTAGTGATGACCCAAGAGTTCATGCTAACGCCGTATTAATAGCCGAACAAGATGTGCATGACACATCACTTGACCAAGCAGCAAAAGACGGCAGCGGCACATTAGGTCGTGGTGGCATGACGACAAAAATTAAAGCCGCGCGCTTAGCCGCAAGGTCTGGCGCATCGACCATTATCGCTAACGGTTTAACACCGTCAGTCATTACTCGCCTAGCGAATAACGAAGCACTCGGCACGCAACTCACCAATAACCGCAAGCCCATGACACCAAGAAAGCAATGGTTGTCTGGCAGCTTATCGATTCAAGGCACCTTAACCCTTGATGATGGCGCTGCACGCGTCATAAAAGAAGATGGCAGCAGTTTATTGCCCGTCGGCATTAGCGCGGTTAGCGGCGTATTTGATCGCGGTGAATTAGTGAGCTGTGTCAATTTACAAGGCATAGAAATTGCGCGCGGATTGGTTAATTACAGCAGTGATGAAGCCATTAAAATTGCTGGCCGCGCCAGTGATCAGCTCGCAGCCATCCTTAGCTATGGCGGTGACGAAGAAATGATTCACCGAGATAACCTCGTCGTACTATAAACGCGATTTAACAAAGCGGCTCCCCTCACCCAAAGCTCTTTTGCTATCATCCTGTTAAGCGTATCAAAAAGACAAGGCAAACAATATGGATCCGATTACTCAAGGTGTTTTAGGCGCCAGCTTATCTCAATCTTTTTCACGCAATAAAAAGCAGACAGCAATAGCTGGCCTCTTTGGATTGTTAGCTGGCATGGCGCCAGACTTAGACGTATTGATTCGCTCCGGTAATGATCCGCTATTATTTCTTGAATACCACCGACACTTTACGCATTCGTTAGCCTTTATTCCCTTTGGCGGATTACTCTGCGGCGCACTATTATATTTTTTATTAGGTAAGCGCTGGGGAGTCAGTTTTTATCTGAGTGTTTTATATTGCACGCTAGGTTATGCGACTCATGCACTACTTGATGCATGTACCAGTTATGGCACACAATTATTTTGGCCCTTCAGCAATATGCGTATTGCCTGGAACACCATGTCGATTATTGACCCGATATACACCTTACCCATAATGACCGGCGTAATATTAGCCGCAATAAAAAAACGGCCGCGTATTGCACAAATTGTTTTCGCCTGGGCGCTTATTTATCCGTGCATTGGTTTATTGCAACACAACAGAGCAATTGATATGGGCATGGAAATTGCCGCCTCACGCGGCCATAACCCCGTAAGGATAGATGCCAAACCAAGTTTCGCTAATATTTTTCTTTGGAAGGTTATCTATGAAACCCCTGATTATTATTATGTTGATGCCGTCCGTATTTTAACGAAGAGTAAAATCTACCTAGGTGAGCGCAAAGAAAAACTGAATATCGCGCGAGACTTTGACTGGTTAGATCCTGAATCGCAACAGGCAAAAGACATTGAGCGTTTTCGATGGTTTTCAAATGGCTATATCACCCAAGATACTGACAACCCTAACCGCATTGTTGATGTGCGTTACTCTTTTGTACCGAATCAAATGTCTGCCCTATGGGGTATTGAGTTATCGCGGCAGGCAGAGCCACAAGATCATGTATTTTACTCAAGCAAAAATAAATTAACGGATAGCCATCTCAATCAATTTTATGGGCAGCTATTAGGACATGAAGTAGAGAAAGCTCAATAGAGGATTCAATAAAACACCCACAAATCAATATTTAAGCATCGGGAGCAAGCCCGCTACTAAAGTGCACCTTACCGTTAATATCTATCATCACAGCATCATAAGCATCAAGAGTATTGATTAACGCAATCCCCTTATCCACGCCTAACACAAACAGTGTGGTGGAAAGAACATCGCAATTAATAGACCGTGGACCAACAACCGAAGCACTCACCACACCCGCAGCCGAGTAACCGGTTTTAGGGTTAATAATATGATGGACACGTTTATCGCCTTGCAAAAAATAGCGTTCATAATCACCCGAGGTTGAAATGGCCGTATCAATTAACGGTAAGCGCAAAGCAGTATCATCACTTTTTCGCGGATGTTTAATGCCGACCATCCAAGGGATTCGCTGATCATTCTCACTCTCAG
>CAXAHI010000014.1:0-31576 GCA_963968645.1 uncultured Gammaproteobacteria bacterium
GCTTTTTACTTGCTTTTTATGTGCATTCTTATTTTTTATTTTCTTTCACGTTATTTCATAAAAGTGTCATATTCTTTTCATATGATGTCCTCGCTCTAATGCTTTGAGCCGCTATTGATTGATATGACATGATCTCTGGCCGAGCTTAGTGATAGTAACTAATTAAATTAATCTGCTGATAATTTATCTTGTCTAGGAAAATGAAAATGAAAATGAAAATACCTTCTGTCATTGCATCATTAATACTACTTGCTTCAAGCAACCTTAATGCAGCCAGTAATCGTGATTATATTGAAATTGTTGGCTCTTCAACGGTTTATCCTTTTGCTATTGCAGTTGCTGAACGCTTTGGTAAGCGCTCTAAATTCAAAACGCCAAAAATTGAGTCAACCGGCTCAGGTGGTGGGTTAAAATTATTCTGTAATGGTGTTGGTGTTGCACACCCAGATATGACAAATTCTTCGCGTCGAATTAAGCAAAAAGAATTTGAAATGTGTCAGAAGAATGGTGTGACTGATATTATCGAAGTGTTAATTGGCTTTGATGGTATTGCTTTTGCTAACTCAAAAAAGTCTAAGCAGTTATCGCTCACGCGCCGCGATATTTATTTAGCCCTAGCTAAAGATATTCCGAACCCTGATGGTTCAGAAACCTTTATTTCTAATCCTCATACAACATGGAATGACGTTAATAGTGCTTTGCCTAACACAAAAATAGAAGTGTTAGGGCCGCCACCAACGTCAGGTACTCGTGATGCCTTTGCTGAATTGGCTCTTGAAGGTGGCTGTAAATCATTCCCATGGGTCAAAGCTTTTAAAAAGATTAATAAAGGCGCTTACAAAGCGCGCTGTCACACTATTCGTGAAGATGGTCCATACATAGAAGCGGGTGAAAACGACAACCTTATTGTCAACAAGCTCAATGCTAACCCATCCGCCTTTGGTGTATTTGGCTATAGCTTTCTCGACCAAAATACCGACAAGGTACAAGGCTCTTTAATCGAAGGTTTTGAACCGACTTTTGATTCGATCGCAGATGGAGATTACAGCATATCTCGCCCGTTATACTTTTATGTTAAAAAAGCGCATATAGGTGTTATTCCAGGCATAGAAGGCTATTTACGCGAATTTACTTCAGAGGCTACTTGGGGTGAAGAAGGCTATTTAACCGATCGTGGAATGATTCCACTAAATGATATTAAGCGAAAAACAATTGGCGATGCAGTAAGAAATCAAATATCGTTAGAGTTGTAGTTAATAACTGATAGTTAATAACTGAGAGTTAATAGCTAAAAGCTGATTCTTTTGTATTGTTGTTTGACAAGTGACTATAAAGAGCGACAAAATAACTCGCTCTTTATTTTAGCTGCTTTTTTTTAAATGTTTTTTACTAGGTTTTTTTAATGATATTTATCAAACAGTACAATCATGTTCCATTAGATTTTTGGTTATCGAAATAGTATGCCTTTTCATACGCTTTTCACAATATTTGTCGTTGTCATTGCTTTTTGCTTCTTTGCCGGTCAGCGCCGAGCACTTAAGCTAAAGAGCGATGGGTCTTCATTGCATTCCTTGCCTTTTTATCACGGCACTTGGTTAATTATTGTGGGGGTCTTACCTGCATTAATCATTTTACTCGTTTGGTCATTAGTCGAAAGCAGTATTATAAGATCGGTTATCTTATCTGAGCTTCCCGCTAATTTAATGCTCGTATCACCCGCAGAAAAATCACTTTTGTTCAGTGAAATTGCTAACCTTTCTAATGGTCAAATCTTGTCGCCTAATGCCGAGCAACTCGCGCCTTTATCGAATCGTTATACGCTACTAGAGTCCTTAAGCGGCCAACTTAAACTCGGCTTAGCGCTAATCATATCCGTCATTGGCTTTGGTCTAGGCTGGTTACGTTTAAAGCCTGATTTCAGAGCTCGTAATCGCTTTGAGAGTACCGTTAGAATTATTTTAATGTCTTGCGCAAGCTTAGCCGTCTTAACCACGGTAGGCATTGTATTCTCTGTTCTATTTGAGGCTATGCGCTTTTTTGATACCGTCTCAATATTTGATTTTATATTTGGCACACATTGGAGCCCACAAATAGCCATTAGAGAAGGGCAGGTTGGCTCTTCTGGCGCTTTTGGTGCAGTACCTCTATTTGTCGGTACTATGTTGATTTCTGCAGTGGCAATGATAGTCGCTGTTCCTATAGGTTTAATGTCGGCTATCTATTTGTCAGAATATGCCAGCCCAAAATTTCGAGCATTTGCTAAGCCTTTATTAGAAGTTTTGGCAGGGGTTCCCACTGTTGTTTATGGTTTTTTCGCGGCCATTACTGTTGCCCCAATGTTAAGAGATTTCGGTGAGGCCTTAGGTTTAAGTGTTTCATCCGAGAGCGCACTTGCCGCTGGCCTAGTTATGGGCGTTATGATTATTCCTTTTGTTTCATCACTCTCTGACGATGTCATAAATGCTGTACCTCAGTCACTGCGAGATGGCTCTTTTGGTTTGGGTGCTACGCAATCAGAGACTATTCGACGCGTTATTATTCCTGCCGCTTTACCCGGTATTGTTGGCGCGATATTACTTGCCGTATCTCGCGCTATTGGGGAGACGATGATTGTTGTTATGGCAGCAGGTTTGTCGGCCAATTTAACGATTAATCCATTAGAGACTGTCACCACAGTTACCGTACAAATTGTGACTTTGCTCGTGGGTGATCAAGAGTTTGATTCACCTAAAACCTTAGCTGCCTTTGCGCTGGGTTTAATGCTTTTTGTTACTACGCTTTGTCTCAACGTTGTTGCTTTATATGTGGTAAGACGATACCGAGAGCAATACGATTAATTCAATTTTTTTAAAAGCTTTTACTGAGTTTATTTATGAGTCGTTCTACCATCGACATCGTTAATAGGAATCTTGCTAAGCGTTACGCTAAAGAAAAGCGTTTTCGTCTTTTCGGTTTGCTTTCTATTTTAGCCGGCCTTACTGCGCTGTGTTTTCTATTGGTGACTATTGTCAGTAATGGCTGGGGCGCTTTTACCCAAAGCTATATACAGCTGACCTTAGATCTTGACCCAGAAACACTATCGATTACAGACCCATTAGATAATGATCAATGGAGCTATGCCAACTATACCGCTGTTATCAAAAAATCATTACGTGAGCGTTTTCCTGATATCAAATCACGTAAAGACAAAAAACGTTTATACCGAATTATTAGTCCTGGTGCGGGTTATCAAGTTAATCAACTGATGCACGATCGTTCTTTGCTCGGACAAACAGTGACTATTTGGTTGCCTGCCGATGATGACGTTGATTCTGTTATTAAAGGGCATATTGATCGTAATAGGCCTGAAAATGAGCGTCGTGTGAGTGATAAAACTCTTGCCCTTATTGATGAGCTGGTCAATAGCGATCAATTACAGAGAAAGTTTAATAATGTTTTCTTTTCTGCCGGTGATTCAAGTGAACCTGAGCAAGCAGGTATAAAGGGTGCCATGCTGGGCTCATTTTTTACGTTGATTGTTGCCTTGTTGCTGTCATTCCCTATAGGTATAGCTGCAGCTATTTATCTTGAAGAATTCGCGCCTAAAAATAAGTGGACCGATTTTATAGAGGTTAATATTAATAACCTTGCCGCTGTACCCTCTATTGTTTTTGGTTTATTAGGCTTAGCGGTTTTCTTGAATTGGTTTGGTTTGCCGCGCTCGGTGCCATTAGTCGGCGGTATTGTGTTAACGCTAATGACATTACCGACTATCATTATTTCAAGTCGCGTTGCATTGAAATCGGTGCCGCCATCAATAAGAGAAGCGGCATTGGGGCTCGGCGCCTCTAAAATGCAAACCATTTTCGATCATGTTCTGCCTTTAGCTTTGCCGGGCATGTTAACCGGCGGTATTATCGGCATGGCTCAGGCGTTAGGTGAGACAGCACCATTACTTATGATTGGTATGGTAGCGTTTATTGTCGACATTCCTGGTTCGTTTACTGACCCTGCGACAGTCTTGCCGGTGCAAATTTTCTTGTGGTCAGACAGTCCAGAGAGGGCTTTTGTAGAGCGAACCTCTGGTGCGATAATGGTATTGCTGATGTTTTTAATACTAATGAATTCCATTGCAGTGCTGCTGCGTAAACGCTTTGAGCGTCGCTGGTAGCCTTTAATTTTTATAACACTATTGCTTAATGGGCCTAGGGCTCAAAATCGTACGAAGAGATAATGTATGAGTACAATAATGGTTGATACCAAATCTAGTTCACCGACAAGCAGCGATCCGCGTGACTATCGCAACACCGTGGGCAAAATTGAAGTTCCTAATACTAAAATGTCGATGCGAGATGTGGATGTTTTTTATGGTGATAAACAAGCTGTTTTTGGTGTCGATTTAGATATTGCCAAAAATGAAGTTATCGCGATGATTGGACCATCTGGTTGTGGTAAGTCGACATTTCTGCGCTGCATGAATCGTAGGAACGATACCATTGATGGCTGTGTTGTTTCTGGTTCTTTAAAATTAGATGATCAAGATATTTATGACCCAAAGTTAGATGTTGTACCTTTGAGGGCGCGAGTAGGTATGGTTTTTCAGAAGCCAAATCCTTTTCCAAAATCTATTTATGATAATGTTGCTTATGGCCCTCAGATTCATGGTTTAGCCAGCAGCAGAGTTGAGCTTGACGAAATTGTAGAGAATAGCTTGAGAAAAGCCGGTTTGTGGAATGAAGCTAAAGATCGTCTTGACCAGCCGGGTACTGGCTTGTCGGGCGGGCAACAGCAGCGTTTATGTATCGCTAGAACCATTGCAGTGAGTCCTGAAGTTATTCTTATGGATGAACCTTGCTCGGCGTTGGATCCTATTGCTACAGCGCGTATAGAAGAGCTGATTGATGAGTTAAGCGCTAATTTCACTATCGCTATAGTTACGCATTCTATGCAGCAGGCCGCTCGGGTATCGCACCGTACCGCTTATTTTCACTTAGGTTATTTAGTTGAAATTGGTGCAACCGATGATATTTTTACTAATCCTCGTCATCGTTTAACAGAAGACTATATAACTGGACGCTTTGGCTAAATTACTAGACGCTTAGGCGCTAAGCCACAAATAAGGAGTTAATATTGTATGACTAACAAAAAAAGTTCATCGCACATTTCACAGCGTTATGACGACGAGTTGGCTGCCGTTAAAAGTCAATTATTCGAAATGGGCGGCATTGTTGAAAAACAAGTGAACGACGCCATTAAAGCCCTGCTTGAAGTGGATAGTGATCTCGCTAAGCGCGTGGTCGATGAAGACGAGCGTATCAATGATATGGAAGTCAACATTGATGAAGATTGCGGTTTAATTCTCGCTCGCCGTCAGCCAGCAGCAAAAGATCTTCGTTTGGTTTTAACTATTATCAAGTCAACGACAGATTTAGAACGTATTGGTGATGAAGCTAGAAAGATGGCTAAACAAGCTATTAGCTTAGCGGAAGAGGGTAAGGCGCCCAGAGGCTATGTTGAGATACGCCATATTGGCGATCATGTCGCTAAAATGTTATCGCAAGCGCTTGATTGCTTTGTTCGTCAGGATATTGAACTAGCGCTTAAAGTGGCGCAAGAAGATAAAGTCGTTGACCTTGAGTATGCGTCTGCGATTCGCGAGATGATGACTTATATGATGGAAGACCCTCGCAGTATTTCAAGGGTCATGAGTATTATGTGGTCGCTGCGTGCGCTGGAGCGTATTGGTGATCATGCGCGCAATATTGCTGAGCATGTTATTTATTTAGTAAAAGGTGATGACGTTCGTCATGTTGGATTAAAGCAAATGGCAAAAACCGTTCACAATAAATAGTCGGTAACGGTTTTTGTTTATGACTCAGCAATAGGCTTTATATTTATTCGGCTTCTTGATAGTTAATCTTTTTTCCCGCGTTATTTGCCCGCTCTTTATTCGTTCTTCATCCGCTCTTCATTCGTTTTTTAGGCATATAAAAAAACGCCATAAAGCTATTATGCTTTATGGCGTTTTTGGCTGCGGGCAGAATTTAGCCCGCAGCTTAGATAAACAACTAGCTAAACAATTAGCTAACTAATTAACTAAAGACACCTTTAAAGAAGAAGAAGAACAATATTGCCAAGCCAGCACCAGCGGGTAAAGTAATAAGCCATGACATAAATATAGTGCTCACTACGCGAAGATTTAACGCGCCAATACCTCGTGCCAAGCCCACACCGAGTACTGCTCCCACTAAAGTGTGCGTGGTTGAAATAGGTAAGCCAGTAGCCGAGGCAAGTACAACGGTTGTCGCCGCACCTAGCTCAGCAGCAAAGCCTCTACTGGGTGTTAATTCTGTAATTTTTCTGCCTATGGTTGCCATAACTTTAAAGCCATAAGTCGCTAAACCTAAGACAATACCGCCACCACCTAATAATAGTATCCAAGGTGGCATAGCTGATTTAGCGACAACATCACCGCCACTGCTAATTACACCGACAACCGCGGCAATAGGACCAACCGCATTGGCAACATCATTAGAGCCATGAGCAAAAGCCATTGCGCAAGCAGTAAATACCATTAATACAGCGAATATTTTTTCGACGTTAGCGAAGCGGTTAGCCGAAAAGTCGATAGGGGTATCTTTAATACCTTTCAAAAAGTATTTGCCGATTAGAGCAACGATAATACCTAATACAATAGCGGCAGGAATGGCATTAGCAAACTTTGATTCAAAGCCGAAATCCAATTCGATACCCACATGCTTTAAGCCTTTAAGCAGCGTTACCATGGCAATCATAAAGCCTACGGCAAACATATAAATAGGCACGTATTTTTTTGCGTTAGCGAAAGGGTCTTTAGTATCTAAGATTAATCGCTGGACACTCATAAATAGCCAATAAGAAATAGTCCCTGCCATTACTGGCGAGACAACCCAGCTAGCGACAATTTTCCCGACCTTTGGCCAAGCTACTGCATCGACGCCAATACCTACCGCTGCAAAACCAACTAAGGCCCCGACAATAGAGTGGGTTGTCGAAACAGGCCAGCCTTTCATGCTAGCTATAAATAACCAGGTGCCAGCAGCAAGAAGCGCAGACATCATGCCGTAAACTAACAGTTCTGGTGAGTCAGTAAGAATAGCGGGATCAATAATACCTTTACGGATAGTAGAGGTTACTTCACCACCGGCCAAATACGCGCCGGCAAATTCAAAAATCATAGCGATTAAGATCGCCTGTTTAACCGTAATGGCTTTCGAACCAACGGAGGTACCCATCGCATTAGCAACGTCGTTTGCACCAACGCCCCAAGCCATAAACAAACCAAAACAACAAGTCAGAATTAATAGTAAGTGACCGTGCTGAGCAATAATATCCATAAACAACTACCTATCATATGAACAAATAAGATTAAAAAAATGAGTTTTATTATTTACTTATGTTAACTGGCAATAAGTAATTGCATGCGAGAGCCAACTTTCTGAGCGCGATCTGCAAGTTCGCCAATGCCATCGATAATGCGATATAGAAACATAACATCGATAGGGGAGAGCTTGCTTTCTAGTTTAAATAGTTTCGCACGAACGGCTATTTGTAACTTATCATTTTTATTCTCGAGGTCATCAAGTTCTTCAATGAGACCCTCAACCAAAATAAGTTCGCGACCTCTAAAGCCGGTTGATAACAATTCATCCATTTCATTAATGGCTTTTAGTGCCTGCGCTGAGGTAGCAACAGCCGTTTCAGCGTATTCAAGGATAATTTCAGCCATTACTTCAGGAATTATCATCTTTCGGCCCATCATAATGCCGCTGATATCTTTGGTGCAATTCGCGATTTTATCTTGACGCCCAATAAGGTCGAGCATGTCAGAGCGATGCACTGGCATTAACAAGTTTTTAGGCAGATTTAAGCGCAAATCTTTTTTAATTTTGTCAGCTTTAGCTTCGAGTTTTGAGATAGTACTACGGATTTGCTTGGCTTGGGCCCAGTCATCTTCCATGCTGGCCTGTAAAAAAGGGATAAGCTGTTCGGCGCATTCATGCACACGTGCCATATGTGTTTGAATAGGTCGAATAGGTGATTGACCAAATAAATTAGAAAAAGGGTTGCCTGCCATAATACGCTCTCGCTAGAGGGTGATGTCATTAGGATTAGGTTGGCAATTATAATTATTCTAATGCCAGCGTACAGCGTTTTATTGCATTTTATTTCATTATTATCATAGCTATGGCTGGCTGTTTATTGAGCGGCTAATTATACGCAGCTAAAGTCAAAAGTTAATTGCCGCTGCACGCCCTTCATTGATGATGATTCCTGCTTTTTCACCCAGCCATTTGGGCATTTAGAGTCCATAGCGTTGTAAAGCTTGATCTGTGATTGCAGGAATGCTAGGGCATCTTGTGTATTGTAGATGGTGCTCGTTGCGTGGATTTTTTCTTGAGTGTTTCTTTTGCTAAATAGCGGTTGTTGTTTTGAGGTCTGCTGGGGTTTATCTTCTGCGTGGAAAGATTCAAAGTCCAGTGAATCAGCGTCATCGGTGTCAGCATGTAAGGGCATTGATAACAGAGCTATGACGACTGTGATACTGCCTAAATATAGACTCATTAAACCGCGGTGATGGAATAGCATAGCTGGGTTCCTTTTTTCATGATTAATAATGTAGCTGCTCGTGTATAGCTGCTTGTATATAAATACTCTAACGAATGCAATTAAAAAAATAAGCAAAAAAAAGAGGGCGGTTAAGCCCTCTGAATATTATTGTTCAAGAGTATAAAAAAACACAAGCATCAATTAAAATTTAATTTCGTAACCTACAGCAAAAGTATTAGCGTCTACAGATACACTATTATCTTTCTCAATATTACTGTAGTAGCTAAAGATCTTAGCTTTTTTACCAAGCTTATAATCTACGCCAACGGCGGTTTGTGTCGTTTCAGTTGTCTCGTCATCAGATTGCGCATATTGACCTTTTAGAATAAGGCCATTAGATAAAGTGTATTCGCCGCTAAGCACATAACCGTCTTCGTCGTTGCCGCCTTCATCAGCGACTTGAAAAAGAGCGCCTAGTTTAAATGAGTCACCTTTATATTCGCCCACTAATCGCGTTAAGGATTCAACATCGCTGTCAATGGTTTCGCCATCATCATGTGCAACCGTTAACGAGTAACCATCGGCTTTGTAGCTGATTGCTGCTGAAATACCGTCAGAGATATCACCTTTATCTTCTTCGCTAGGAATAAAAGCGACCGTTGCCGATAAGCCATTCATTTTTGGTGTTGTGTACATAATGATATTAGAAACGCGGTTTTCACCTTGAATAACGTTTTTGATATCGCCAAGGACTAGATCGCTAAAACGATCGATTTTGCCTTGTGCTAATTTAGTTGGTGTGTCGTGCTTACCAGCAATAATGGTACCGAAGTTACCTTGTAAGCCAGCGTAGATATTACGTTGCTTTAGCTCGCTGTCATTGCTATTACCGTCATCACCATCATCAATAAATGTTTCATATTCAAACTTGTAGATAGCTTTTATTGAATCCGTTGCATCAAAAGAACCTTTAATGCCAAAGCGGGAAGCGTTGCTGTTTAGCTTCCATGTGTCGCTGCTGCCATTGTCTGTCTGGTTTAAACTAAGGTTGGCTTTACCATAAACTTTTGGGTCGCCAGCTATAACGACTGTTGCATTTAAGCTTGCTGCAATTATTGCTAAAGATAGAATTTTTTGTTTCATCTTTGTATCTCTCCAAATGAGTTATATCTTGTTTAATGACCTGTCATCAGGTCGGGTTAACGAGGTGCATACTATGTCTAAAAGATGACACTTATATGACAGATTGCGTTTTTTATGACTTTTTAAGGCCTTTTCCCATTGGTCTGTTTAAACGGTTGCGTAAGACGATTGTAAGCCTACTGCGTGTCAACGCTACAGAGCAGCGTAGCGCTGGCTGTTTAGTTGCTGGCGCTTTTTCAGCACATAAAACACTCCAGCACAGGGTGAAAATTATTCTAATAATATTCAGTAAGCACCTAATTTTACTCTTTTTTTTACCCTCCTAAACAGAGTAATATGGCAGCATGCAAAATCATGATGAAATTACCAGCCAACTAACCACCGTGCGTGACTATGCGCGCTGGAGTATGGGTCGCTTTACTGAATCTAAGGTGTTTTACGGTCACGGCACCGATAACGCATGGGATGAGGCGCTAACGCTAATATTCCACTTGCTGCATTTGCCCCCCGAGGCCAACCAGCATGTATTGGATGCAGTGCTGACTATAGCCGAACGTCAGTTAATTCTGCGTGTGGTTGAAACACGCTGCCACGATAGAATCCCTTTGCCGTATCTAACCAACGAAGCATGGTTTACGGGTATGCCATTTATTGTTGATGAGCGTGTATTAATTCCGCGCTCACCGATAGGTGAATTAATAGAAACAGGCTTTGCGCCTTGGGCGCCGCCAACCATTAATAAAGTGTTAGATCTTTGCACCGGCAGTGGCTGTATTGGCTTGTCGTGTATCGAGCATTTAAATGTTGATGCAGACTTACTCGATTTATCTGCAGACGCCTTAGCGGTAGCGGATAAAAATATTGCTAAACATGAGATGGCTGATAATGCGCGTTTAATAGAATCCGATTTGTTTGCTCAAGTGAATGAGCAATATGATGTCATTGTTAGCAACCCTCCTTATGTAGATGTTGGTGATTTAGACTCTATGCCCGCTGAGTTTCATCATGAGCCACGCGTTGCACTGGCCGCTGGCGATGATGGCCTTGATCTTGCGCATAAGATTTTGGCTCAGGCGAGCGACTATTTAACCGATAATGGCATACTTGTCATGGAAGTCGGTAATAGCTGGGTTGCTTTAGAACAGGCCTATTCGTCGGTGCCATTTACCTGGATAGAATTCGAGCGAGGAGGGCACGGAGTTTGTGTGTTTACTCGTCATGAACTGGTGCAGTACTTTAAATAATGTTTATAACGGGTAATTTTTATTAAGCGCTGAGCAGGAAAGGTGATAGTTCGCGTCTATAATGAATAAAACGGCTTTAAGAATCTCGTATAATAAGCCCAGCAATTTATAATCGGTTTAAAATCGTACAAGCTATACAATATACGAACTAAAAACGAACTAAAAACGAACTAAAGAGGCGCTTCAAGCATGTCCGGCAATACCATTGGCAAGCTTTTCACAGTCACCAGCTTTGGTGAAAGTCATGGACTCGCATTAGGTGCGATTGTTGATGGCTGCCCTCCGGGTTTATCCATTTCAGAGGCCGACCTACAAGTCGATTTAGATCGCCGTAAGCCTGGCCAATCACGCTTTACGACACAGCGTCGTGAAGCTGATGAAATCAAAATTCTATCGGGCGTTTTTGAAGGTAAAACCACAGGTACTTCAATTGGTCTTATTATTGAAAATACTGATCAAAAATCGAAAGATTATTCAAAAATTCAAGATCAATTCCGTCCCGCCCATGCTGATTACACTTATCAACAAAAATATGGCTTACGTGATTACCGCGGTGGTGGTCGTTCTTCGGCGCGTGAAACAGCCATGCGTGTGGCGGCTGGTGCCATAGCTAAAAAATATCTGCTTGAGCACTTTGGAATTACGATCAAAGGTTATCTTTCTCAACTAGGGCCACTGGCGATTAATACTGTTGATTGGGACGAAATAGAGAACAATGCTTTTTTCTGTCCTGATGCCGCCTTAGTGCCACAGTTAGAAGAGTACATGGCAAATCTAAATAAAGAAGGCGATTCCATTGGCGCCAAAATCACTGTGACAGCAACCTCAATGCCTGTCGGATTAGGTGAGCCTGTATTTGATCGCTTGGACGCTGAAGTTGCTCACGCATTAATGGGCATTAACGCAGTAAAAGGCGTAGAAATTGGTGCAGGATTTGATGTGGTTGCTCAAAAGGGCAGTGAACATCGTGATGAATTAACCCCACAGGGTTTTAAAAGTAATAACTCTGGTGGCATTCTTGGTGGTATTTCTTCGGGTCAGGATATTGTTGCGCATATCGCTTTAAAGCCGACATCGAGTATTCGTTTGCCGGGTGACAGCATCAATGAAAAAGGCGAGGCCGTTGAGGTTATTACCACAGGCAGACATGATCCCTGTGTTGGCATTCGTGCTGTGCCGATTGCTGAAGCGATGTTAGCGATTGTTCTTATGGATCACATGCTTCGTCATCGCGGTCAAAATGCGGATGTTGTATCGGCAACACCTATCATTCCAGGCTCAACGGATTAACAGTCGATTAACAATAATAGCTTTTTAACTGGTTAAACCGTTCATGCCTTATTGGCGTCTATCAAGTTTTTATTTTTCCTATTTCGCCTTATTGGGCGCAATCATTCCTTTCTGGACACTGTATTTAAGTGATCTAGGTTTTGATCCATTAGAGATTGGCGCGTTAGCGGCCATCATGATGGGAACCAAAATAGTCTCGCCCTATTTACTCGGCTGGTTAGCTGACAAAAGTCGACGACCTATGCGAGTTATCCGCTGGTCGGCTTTTCTCTCTTTTGTTTTCTTTTTAGGTATTTTTTTATCCAGCGGTTTTTATTATGTGGCGGTAATTATTGCCAGCTTTACCTTCTTCTGGAATGCAATTATAGGTCAGTTTGAATCAGTTACGTTAACACAGCTAGGCAAGCACTACTCGCAATATGGCAAAGTTCGCGCTTGGGGTTCTATAGGTTTTATTGTTGCCGTGCTTATCTTGGGCTGGCTTTTTAATACGATTGCTATTCGTTATTTACCTGTATTTATGGCGGTATTATTATTCAGCATCTGGCTGTGCAGCTTGCTGGTTAAAGATCAAAATCATGAACAGATAACAGCACATGACAAAGAAAGTACAGAAGGGCTCTTTGATATTCTTAAGCGGCCAGCGGTTATCGGCTTTTTCGCCGCTTGCTTTTTATTGCAATTATCTCATGGCCCTTACTATACGTTTTACTCGCTATATTTAATCGATAACGGGTATTCGAAATTGATTATTGGATTGCTATGGGGTGCTGGCGTTATTGCTGAGCTGTTATTGTTCCTCGTTATGTCTCGAATATTACGTCGATTCACTGTGCGCGCTATTCTTTTAATTAGTTTATTTTTCTGCTTTGTTAGATGGCCAATAATCGGAATCTTTCCGGACTATTTAGCAGTGTTATTATTAGCTCAGATAATGCATGCGTTCACTTTTGCGAGTTTTCATGCAGTGGCTGTTCAATGGGTTCGGCAAGCGTTTGGCAATGCTCATCAAGGGCAGGGGCAGGCGCTCTATTCTGCCGTTGGCTTTGGTGCCGGCGGCGCTACAGGCGCATTAGTTAGCGGTATTATTTGGAGCTATAACCCTTTATTGGTTTGGTTGTTAGCCGGTATTGCTGGTGGCTTGGGCTTTATTATTATCTGGTATTTTATTGCTAACACGACAGCTAAAAAAAATCACTAATCATTAAAAGCTGGCTATTTGATCCCTAAAGCGGACGCTATGGCTAAAGATGCAATTATGTTTTTAAAGGTGATAAAAGTCCGATGTCAGAACCGTATTTTTTAACATACGCAGAGTTTAAACCGAGGCAATCTTCTGCTTTACACTGCTCACGAAATTCACATTGATAAAAACCATTCTTAGAGAATTCATCCCAAAAATCATCATCAATAAAAAGCTGAGGCTGACCATTTACAACTGTATGGCCATATTCTTTAAGCATGCAAACAGGAAAGTTTTTTACTTCAACTGTGCGCCCGTAACTGAAAGCTAACTCAATAGCTTCGCGCAAATAGGGAAGTATTTCAGCATGTGAAACCATCAAATCTTTTTTGTCGTCTTCTTGCATCGGCCAGTAAACCCAAAACTCCATTTGCACCAACTTTTTTAAATGGCTGAGGCGTCTAACTAAGTCGGGCAACTGTCTATAGCTGTGTTTGGTAACGACTGTATTCGTAATAGAAATTGCATTTTCTAGAGTATCAATATTTTCAAGACCTTTGACTGTTTTATCAAACGACCCACCAACAACCGTTATCATATCGTGAGTGCTGGCTTCGGAACCGGCAACACTTACAAAGTATTCGTCAACTCCAGCCGTATATAAAGTTTGACAATAGCTCTGTTGAGCTAAATGCATACCATGTGTCTGAATTCTAATATGTTCAAAGCCCGAAGCCTTAGCTTTTTTTGCTAGCTCTGGAAGTTTTTTCGATAAAGTAATTTCAGAGCCGGTTAAGATTAAACCCCTCCATTGCTTACTCTGCCGATTAAAAGCCATGAGTTGGTCAAATTTTTCATCGGTTTCTGGTTTCAGCCTATCCATCGTGCCTTCTATCATGCAGTGCACACATTTTAGATTGCACCTAAACTCCATCGTCATAGAGACATACTGAGCATGATTAAATCGATCTTCATAGAGGCTTAATGTTTTATCCATTGAGGTAAGACCTATTTAACGGTGAGCTAAAAAAAACCATAGTAAGCACTTTTAAGAATATTGATATTTCCATCTTCCATGACATAGTCGATACCAACGTCATAGAGCATATGATCAAGTTGATCTCTATTTTTTTCCGCATACTCAATAATGGCTTGCGGATAATGACACTTGTTTAAAAACTGAATAAGTTGATCAATATTGATTCTAGAGAAATATAAGCCATCATTGTTTTTTTTGTTGGCGACTACAATCGTTTGGCAGTCAGTTAATTCTGGCCAAAGTAGCGATTTCAATGCTAGATGAGATAAATTGATATGAGCTGAGCAGGCAAGCTTACCAACAATATCATCCCAATGCTCTTGACGATCAAAAAAATAATAAAGGTTGCCGAGCTTGAGACCTTGATTATTAAGTGTATAACTTATACCAGAGGAGACTGCTTTACTTGGGTTGCCGATATAAATATTGACTTCGTCGAGATTGCTCGTTTCATTAATTATTTGTTCCTTGAGATCAATTGAAAACATGAAATACGGTTTATCGTTATCAAATTGTAAAGGGCAGCTGATCTCAGGTTTAAGAATCTCAATGACACGCTCCAAAGATGCTTTTCGCTCTAATCGGTCATAGTCATAAAAATACAGTTCCCAACTAATCTTGCCATGGGCAAACTTCACGCCCCAGACCGTCTGATTAGCGCCTAACTCTTGACGTATTTTGTGGCAGAGACGAAGTGCTTTTTCAGAATTGGCATTAGATGTGTTAAACGATTGCTGCAAGAGATTAATAGAACGGATTTTTCCTTCAACATTACACAGCGGTGAATACTCCCAAAGACAGAAATCTTTGAATTTATCCTTACTGTCACAATATTCAAATGAAGGCATAAGCGAGCTACAGTTCTTTATAAATAACGTTAGTTTATATTTTTTAATCTGGCATTTTTATGAAAAGAATAATATCAGAATTGACTGACTGTTGTGGCATTCCCTTCATCGAAAGCTAAGTTTATTCGTTATAAAGTATCAATGTCACTTTATCTATTGATTCCGCCTGATTAACATGTCTTTCTGGCTGTTATTATATAAAATATTCCAGCAATCAAAAATATAGGGCCACAAAGTGATCCGTAGAGATTTAGGCGAAGCATCTTGAACAATTATCCAAATATTATTGCTATTTCAGGCTGCCCCGGTGGAGGAAAAACTTCGCTGTGTCAGGCTTTATCTAGACATTATTCTGTTTGTGGGGATCTCTCTACAGGCCAGTTATTAGTGGAGCAACCCTCGTTAGATGAATCGGCCTTTAGTATTATTCATTATGATCACTTTCAACAGGTTACTGAGCAATCAATAGAAACACTTTCTAAATGGTCAAAAGAGGGCGGTGATTATAATGATTTAAAGCTCCCTTTGCTCGAGCAGGCACTCAGTGAAATTAGATCAGGCAGGGGGGTTGTAGACCCTATGTCAGGATCGAAAATAAGTCCAACCAAGACCGTTTTTTTTGAAACGCCCTTAGGTCGAGATCATTCGCAGACTGCACAATATATCGATACGCTTATTTGGATAGACACACCTTTAGACGTGGCCTTGGCTAGAAATATGATAGATATTATAAGTCGTTTTACTGAGTCAGTAAGAATGCGTGATTGCGATAAAAAACAGACGCTTGATTTTTTAGATTGGCAGAAAGGCTATGTCAGTCACTATTTATCGACTGTGCGCGAGTTATTGGACTCACAAAGAGAAAAATCACTAGCACAGGCCGATATCATTCTTGATGGTGCTCAATCTATTGATAAAGTATTTGAACAAGCTGTTGCTTTATTAGGTGAGCTTTCATGACAGAAAATAATAAGTGTTTGCCTATAAACTCGAGCTATGATTATTTAATCGCGAATAGTTTTTTGCATGACTTTTCAATTACGCAAGCACTATCTGCCGCTTTTAATATACAACTTATTGATTTACTTTTAAGCCATCAATCTCTAACAGTTAAAGAGCTGGTAGTTAAAACAAGTGCTGATATGCAGGGCTTGCAGTATCTACTGGGCATGTTGGTCGCAGGTAATATTGTTAGAAAAAACGGTAACAGTGTTTCGTTATCCTTAGAGTTTAAGCGCGCGTTGTCTTATCGTGATTTTATTGAAGCTCAGATAGCGTTCGCTAATTTAGTTGCTGACGATATAGTAAAGTTTTTTCCTTTACTGCTCGAAAGCAGTGAGAAATTTATGTCTGAAGCCGCCTTATTTGAGCTTTTTGATTATAGCCGTGCTATGGAGTTTTCTGAGGCTAATTTGGCTTTTACGCGACGATGGATGCATTTCACAACGGCGTTAACACGTTATGAAGGCAGTGTATGCGGTAGCCATCATGATTTTAGTCACTACCAAACGATGATGGATATTGGTGGCAACAGCGGTGAGTTTGTTTTTCAGCTTTGCAGACAGTTTCCTAACTTGCATGCGACTGTAGTTGACTTACCGTTGGTCTGTGATATTGGTCGCGGTCATGTCGATAAGCATCCTCAAGGCAATCATCTAGCTGCAAGCACGCGGATTAATTTTTGTAAGGCCAACGCCTTGGTTGATACGTTGCCCGTTGGCTATGATTTAATTAGTTTTAAATCAATCCTACATGACTGGCCAGAGCCAGCCGTACGGCAGTTTATTCGCAATTCGGTAAGCAGTTTGCGTCCTGGCGGAAAGTTACTTATTTTTGAGCGTGACCTAATAGACCCGGCAGCCAATAACACAGCGTTCTTTTTACTACCGATGTTATTGTTCTTTCGATCTTTTAGGAATCCTTGCCTTTATGAGCAGATTCTAAAGGAAGAAGGTTTTGTCGATATTCAAATTGATTATTTGCAGTTAGAAACAGTTTTTTTTCTATTAACTGCTGTTAAAGGAGATCAACCAGTCAACGCTAGCAGCTAACTTAAATAGCTTAATGATTCGCTTATCCTTCTATCCATAACACTCTATTTAACATAATATACATTATGCGCATAGTTGTACGTTGCTGCATAGGATGGGTGTCCTGTCTTCTCCACTGCTATCTTCACTATAAGCGGCCTTATAAGCGATGTTTTTCAGGCCAATAATTTCCTAAATGTTGCTATCTTGCTGCTCTCTAAGATTAAAAAAGGTATCATCCCTAAGTTATTGAATTTTAAATAATCGACGCTATTCTTTAGGTATGGCCTTTCATTGGCTTTTAGTCCTTTAGATCATGTTATCCAATACTGAGAACAGTAACATTGAAAGCTTTGACCAATAATTTATTTACCGTGGCGAGCTACGGCCAGCTTGCAGATAAAATTTCTGCTGTGAAGCTATCTAGCAAGCTTGCTGGGCTGTTAGTGCTCGCGGCTATGCTTATGCCGTTTAATGGCTATGCTCAGGCTCAAACTATAGCTACAGCGCAGTCAGCGAATAATTCAGGTGATGTTCGCATCAATATGAATAACGCTGAGATTCGTTCTGTTATTCAATGGATCGCTGAAAAAACCAATAAAAACTTTATTATTGATCCTCGTGTTAAAGGCCGTATTTCGGTTCTTTCTAATCAACCCATGTCTATGGATCAAGCTTACCAAGTATTCTTAACGGCGCTCGATGTGTATGGTTTTGCGGCTGTCGAGTCTGGTAACAACGTTAAAATAATTCCTAACGCGCAAGCACGCTCTGCGGGCTTACCGATTGTTGAAACTTTTAATAACCCCGATGCCGATAATTCTGAGCTCGTGCTACATGTTATAAAAGTGAATAATATTTCTGCCAATGAAGTTGTCACCATATTACGACCGTTAGTGCCTCAAACCGGTCACTTAGGCGCATTTCCTAGCAGTAATAGCGTTATCATTGCCGACAGAGCTAATAATATTAATCGACTGTCTAAACTCGTTAGTTATATTGATAGCACCGGTGATCTTGATATTGAAGTTATTCCGTTAACGCATGCCACTGCCGAAGATGTGGTTAGTGTGCTGCAGCCACTCTTGAAATCAGGCAAAGCGTCATCGGACGTAACGGGCATTAATTTCGCTACTGATGCTCGCTCTAACAGTATTTTAATGACAGGTAATGACGATAAGCGCGCCCTCGTCCGTGATTTAATTGATAGTCTTGATAGACCCTTGCAAGGCACAGGTAATACCAAAGTCGTTTTTCTAAATTATATAGATGCTGATGAGATTAAGCCTATTCTTGATGGCATGACAGGCTCGATACAAGAAGATCAAAAAAATGCTACTACAGCAGATTCAGGTATCAGTATTCAATCTTCTGAGACGAACAACGCTCTCATTATTACCGCGCCACCTTCTATACTTGAATCGATCGATGCGGTTATTGCGGAGCTAGATGTTAAGCGCTCACAGGTAATGATTGAGGCGATTATTGTTGAAGTTACTGATAGCTTTTCTAATACGCTTGAAATTCTTTGGGGTACATCTCCTACGTTAAGTGGCGGTGTTAGCAGTGCTAATTTATTAGGCTCAACTAGCTCAGCATTGGCCGTGAGTGATAATCCTGGTGCTGCATTGGTTCAGTCTGGTTTGAACTGGGGTTTCTTTAGAAACGGAAGTCTACGCTCCCTACTCCACGCTGTTGCCAGTGATAATAATAATAATGTGTTATCTACGCCGTCTATTATTACGATTGATAACGAAGAAGCTGAAATACTTGTGGGTAGTAACGTGCCTTTTGTTACTGGCAGTCAAACATCTGCAGCAACATCAACGAACAATCCTTTTAGAACGATTCAGCGTGAAGATATTGGTATTACCTTAAAAATAACGCCTAAAGTGAGCAAGCAAAGAACAATTACTTTAGCGGTAGAGCAAGAAGTTGAATCTGTTCGTGAAGAGCAAATATCCGCGGCTCAAGATTTAATAACCGATAAGCGCAGCATTAAAACGAACGTGTTAGTTGATGACGGCACAATTTTAGTGCTTGGTGGTTTAATCGAAGACCGCACAACAAGAAACCAAACCAAAGTACCTATACTGGGTGATATTCCACTACTGGGACGATTTTTTAGTAGTGATACAAAAACGACGAGAAAGCAAAACTTAATGGTTTTTATTAAAACGACTATTATTGATGACTTAAGTCTTGCTGAGAAGAAAACGCGCGAAAGTTATAATGATATACGCGATAAACAAAAAGGTTTAGGTGATCGCAAAGAGAAGCTAACACTGCCTGATTTTGATACCCAAACGCCTAATCAAAGCACTGAAAACCAATAAGCATTAAATAAATACTAATGGTTGATAATCTCAAATCAAATAATTTTACTGAATTAACTGCGCGTCTTGATCAGTTTTTCCAGGCACATTTGCCGCTGGGTCGAGCGATGGGGCTTGAAGTTAATCACTATGATGCCGATTCTCTTTCATTATCCGCACCGCTTGATTTAAACAATAATGATAAAGGGACTGCTTTTGGTGGCAGTCTTTATTGTGCGGCGGTTATGGCCGGATGGGGGTATTTTTATTTACGCTGCCTAGAATACAAGCTTAATGAAGGCGCGCCTAATATTGTTATCTCTAAATCTAATATTGAGTATTTGGCGCCGGTAGATGCTAGCACTATTATTGCTACCTGTAGTGATAATGATCCAGCCATATGGGATGGTTTTTTAAGTCGTTATCAAGAGCGCGGCAAAGCCAAAGTTGAGCTAACGGCAACAATTAATGCGAATGTAAATGGTGTTGAAAAAGCAGCTGTTAAATTTACAGGTACCTTTGCATTAATCGGCTTTACCCAGCCTACTTTTTAGCTTAAAACACCATTCACATAACTTACCCTTCGGTACTGCTGCTTCATTGAATACTCTAGCGCTTTTAGCTGATGCTTTAAATTATGTAAATCCAAAGACGCTTGCATACTTTGAGAGGCTTCGGCAAGCTGCTCTCTTTTCGCGAGTACCCACTGTGAATGAGTTGCCTTCCAGTCATTGAGTAATTCAGTTAACTGCTGATGTTCATGATCAATTTGTTTTTCTAGAGCTGTTCGCCAATGAATGTATTCTATGGCACCTATACGCAATTTAATGGTGTTAATAAAAGTAGGGTTTGTCAGTTTCTCTCGCGCTATTTCTAGCTGTCTGGCAACCATCGCTTGGCGAATTTTGAACTTAGGTGTTACTCGTAAATCAGAACTTAACCCCAGCCATGAGCTACTTTTAATTAACCATTTAGTAGGATCATAATGATACCAACGAACACCATTACGGTAGTCATTTTGAAAAATATGATGGTAGTTATGATAACCCTCACCATAAGTAAGTAGTGCTAAAAACCCATTATCTCGAGCTGTGTTAGTACTGCAATAAGGTCTTCGGCCCCAGTAATGTGCTAGCGAATTAATGAAGAACGTTGTGTGATGTGAGTAGACTAGTCGCAATACACCCATCAACAAAAAATAAGCCAAATACTGACCGGTAATGGCTCCCAGTATCAATGGTGGCATTATATTCATCAACAAGGCGATAGAATAATAATATTTATGCTGCCACATAACGATTTTGTCGCGCTGCAAATCTTTTGCGTTACTAAAATCATCATTACCATTTTCATATTTACGAAGCATCCAACCGATATGTGAAAACCATAGGCCAAGATTAGCTGAATAAGGATCTTTTTCATTGTCGTCAACATGACGATGGTGTCTACGATGTTGTGAGCACCATACTAAAATACTATTTTGAAATGAGGCCGCACCGAACAATGCTAATAACACTCGCATGAATGGCTTGGCTTTATAGGCATTATGCGCCCAAAGGCGATGATAGCCAGCGGTAATCGCTAAGCCGTTAGAGGCTGCGAATAGTAAAAACGCAAGCCAATGTGTCCATTCAAAGCCAACGGCTATTTGATACCAAGGCACAGCAATTAAAGCCGTTAATGCTGTGATACTTAGCAGTAATGCTGTTGGCCAGACTATGTTCGGTTTTATTGTTTTATTTGACATCTCATTACTCGTTAATCACTTTCTGCTAAGAACAACCATGTATCTAAAACGCTATCAGGGTTCAGCGAAACACTGTCTATGCCCTGCTCCATTAGCCAACGTGCAAAATCTGGGTGGTCAGATGGGCCTTGACCACAAATACCAACGTACTTTCCTTGTGCCTTACATGCTTGAATTGCCATGCTAAGCAACGCTTTAACAGCATCGTTTCGCTCATCAAATAAATGCGCTACAAGTGCTGAATCTCTATCGAGGCCCAATGTTAGCTGAGTTAAATCGTTAGAGCCAATTGAATAGCCGTCAAAATATTGCAAAAATTGATCTGCAATGAGTGCATTAGCGGGTAATTCACACATCATAATCAATTTAAGGCCGTGCTCGCCACGTTTTAAGCCATTTTGTGCGAGTAGATCACAGACTTGTTTGGCTTCGTCGGGTGTTCTTACAAATGGAATCATTACTTCAACATTGTCAAAACCCATTTCTTCACGCACTTTTTTAAGCGCTCGACATTCAAGTACAAAACAATCTAAAAAATCAGGATGTATATAGCGAGAAGCGCCCCGAAAACCAATCATGGGGTTTTCTTCTTCGGGTTCATAGTCAGCGCCGCCTACTAAGTGCGCATATTCATTTGATTTGAAATCTGACATTCTAACGATGACGCGCTTGGGTGCAAATGCCGCGGCAATAGTAGCAATGCCTTCGACTAATTTCTCTTCATAAAATTTAACTGGGCTGCTGTAACCGGCAATACGTTTTTCGATATTCTTTTTTAAGCTGGGTTCTAAAGTATCGAAATTAAGCAGCGCTTTAGGATGAATGCCAATCATGCGGTTAATGATGAATTCTAAGCGTGCGAGACCTACGCCATCATTAGGCAAGGCTTGAAACGCAAAGGCGCGATCGGGGTTGCCTACGTTTAGCATAATATTAAATGGGATTTCAGGCATGCTGGCAACGTCACTTCGTTTAATGCTGAAGTCGAGCTTTCCTTTGTAAATAAAACCTGTATCACCTTCGGCACAGCTGACAGTGACATCTGTTCCTGGAGCCAGTTTTTCTGTGGCATCAATACAGCCAACGACAGCGGGAATACCGAGTTCACGCGCTATAATCGCCGCATGGCAAGTTCGACCGCCGCGGTTTGTGACAATAGCTGAAGCGCGCTTCATTACCGGCTCCCAATCAGGATCGGTCATATCTGTGACTAACACATCGCCTGCTTGCACTTGATCCATATCATCAATGCTATCAACAATGCGGACGGGGCCTGAACCGATACGCTGCCCAATACTTCGCCCTTCGACTAATACCTCGGCACGCTCTTTTAAAAGATAGCGCTCAATCATATTAACTGTCTGACGGCTTTTAACGGTTTCTGGGCGGGCTTGAACTATATAGATTTTTCCATCATCACCGTCTTTTGCCCATTCAATATCCATGGGGCGGCCATAATGCTGTTCAATTATTAGCGCTTGTTTGGCTAGTTCTTTTACTTCAGCGTCGTTAATACAGAACTGCTGGCGATCAGCTTCATCGACGGCGACGGTGTTCACTGAGTGTCCCGCAGAGGCATCTTCGCCATAAACCATCTTGATGGCTTTACTACCGATGTTGCGACGTAAAATGGCACGGTGGCCACCTTGCATGGCGCGCTTTGAAACATAAAATTCGTCTGGATTCACTGAGCCTTGAACAACGGTCTCTCCTAAGCCATAGGAGCCGGTAATAAAGACTACGCCATCAAAGCCTGATTCTGTATCGAGTGTAAACATAACGCCTGCACTGCCCGTTTCTGAGCGAACCATGCGTTGAATGCCGGCACTAAGTGCTACGCCACTATGATCAAAACCTTTATGGACACGATAAGAAATAGCTCGGTCATTAAATAACGACGCGAAAACTTCTTTCATTGCGATACGGACGTTATCAATGCCTTTTATATTTAAAAAAGTTTCTTGTTGGCCAGCGAATGAAGCGTCGGGTAAATCTTCGGCTGTTGCCGAAGAGCGAACAGCCACGCTAAGCTCTTGATTGCCCTGCTGGAGTTCTTTGAATGCTTGATCTAATGCTTTGTCTAGGGCATCTGGAAATGGTGTGTCGAGAATCCATTGGCGGATTTCAGCGCCAGTAGTCGTTAGTGCTTTGATATCATTAACGTCAAGGCCGTTAAGCGCTGCGTTTATACGAGCGTCAAGTCCATGATGAGCGATGAATTCACGATACGCATCGGCGGTGGTCGCAAAGCCGTCAGGTACCTGCACGCCTTTATTAAAAAGCCCACTAATCATCTCTCCAAGTGAGGCGTTTTTGCCTCCAACTCGATCGACGTCATTCATGCCTAATTGATTAAACCAAAGTACTTGCTCTGACAATGCCGCATCCTCGTAGTAAATAAATGTAGTAGTAATGAAATGTAAAATTTAATTAAGCCGCGTCTCTTTTTTCTTCAGCACTTATTTATTAACATGACTATTAATAAGAAAGCGTTAATTCGCTTTGATATGCCCCTTAAAGTTATCAGCTTAGGTTAATATGGCTAATAAATAGATAGAAAACGCTGCGATGTGTTGTAGTTACCGCAAGCCGCGTAGCATAATCGATTGATGCCTGAAAATACAAACCGAACCTTTGTCGCTATCGGTTGCAGTGGCGATGACTTGGGGTTTTATTGCATGAAAAAGTTCATATCAATACTTGTGCATATATTCATATGAATATCACTGTTTGAGATTGTATGAAAACAATAGGGAAAAAGGATAAATGATGAAACGTACAGCATTTTTTATTTCAGACAGCACTGGTATCACGGCTGAAGTAATGGGTGAAAGTCTACTCTCTCACTTCCCATCGATTGAATTTGAGCGGCATTCACTTACCTATATTGATAATGAAGAAAAAGCACGAGCAGCAGCTGAGTCAATTAATGAGGCCGCCATTAAGGATGGCCAGCAGCCCGTTGTTTTCGATACATTAATAAGCGAGTCATTGCGGAATATTATATTGGCATCCAATAGCTATTGTGTAGATGTTATTAATACTTTTCTTTCGCCATTAGAAAAAGCGCTTGGAGCGCCGAGTAACTATAACGTTGGACGACCAAAAATTGCAGCGCAAAGCAGTCAGTATAATCGTCGGATTGATGCTGTTCATTTTGCATTGGACAATGATGATGGCGCTAGAGTTAATCGCTATGGCGAGGCCGATGTTATTTTGATTGGCGTTTCACGCTCAGGAAAAACGCCAAGCTGTCTTTATTTAGCATTGCAGTTTGGTATATACGCTGCCAACTTTCCTATTACCGAAGAAGACCTTGAAACGTCTAGCCTGCCAAAAGCCTTAGTTGAATATAAAGATCGGTTGTTCGGATTAACCATTCGTCCTGAGCGGTTAGCTAATATCAGAGGTGAGCGCCTTAATGGCAGCCGTTATGCATCATCGAGGCAATGTGAAAGAGAAGTGCAAGAAGCGCTAACGATGTTTGAGCGCTTTAAGATTCCGTATATTGATACTACCGATTGCTCGATTGAAGAGATATCTACACGTATATTGGCCGATACAGGCATAGAGCGAAAGTTTAAGTAGTGAGTTAAACGGTGCTGCCACTCGCGGCTTATGAAATAGTTTGCGGCTCTCTTTGTAAGCTAAACCCAAAGCGTTCTTGTACCGTTGCTATAATCGTATCGGCAAAGGCAATTACATCAGCAGCGACAGTTTCTGAAGCGCTGCTATCGCCGTAATGAATAAGCACTAGCGCTTGGTCTTTATGCATGCCTAAATTACCGCTTCGCTTACCTTTAAATCCACATTGCTCAATTAACCATGCGGCAGGAATTTTATAGCCGACATTATCGCTAAACTCTTTATTGCTGTATTGAAAATATGGCGCGTTAGGATGCTGCGCTAAAAATGTATCTAGCTGCTGCTGATTAATGGCTATATTTTTAAAGAAGCTACCGGCATTAGGTAGCTGCTTAGGGTCGGGCAGTTTTTCTGAACGAATAGCGATAACGGCTTTGGCAACTGAAAGTGCATTAATAGCATTTAAGTTTTGCTGTTCTATTCGAAGTTTAAGGGCCGGATAACTTAGCTGAGGACTAAAGCTTTTATTCAGCTTAAAAACAACCGAGGTGATAACGGTTTTGGATGCTAAGGTTTGCTTGAAAATACTATCGCGATAGGCGAACAGGCACTGCTCTGCTGTAAGCGTATTTATAGCTAGATTTTCTGAGTTATTTTCTTCCAGATTAATAAAGTTAACGCTATCGATAAGTGAAGATACTTCGCAGCCATAGGCGCCAATGTTTTGAATGGGCGCAGCACCTACACGACCCGGAATTAACGCTAAATTTTCTAGCCCATACCATTGGGCATCAATACTCTGCATTACCCATTCATGCCAGTTTTCGCCAGCGCCTACATCTATCCAAATATGATTATCGGTTTCTTTTATTTTTTCTACGCCGAGCAATCGAATGTCGAGCACATGCGCATCAATCGTTTCCTGTAAAATAACATTGCTGCCCTCGCCTAATGGGATTGTCGGTAATGCCTTTGCATAGCTAAAAGCAATCGCTTGCTGAAGTGCTTCTAGGTTGTTAATTTTACTGTAGGCATTAGCCGATGACGATAAGCGTAAAGTGTTGTGATCTTGCAGATTAACGTTACGTTTAATCATGATTGTGTTTGTTTGGATTGGCCCGCTTGCAATGAAGACTTCATGGTAGATAACAACGTCTTTGAGGCGTCTTCGACTAAATCAATGACATTGTCGAAGCCACTTAAACCGCCGTAATAGGGATCGGGGACTTCCTTCGTTTCTGAAAAATTATTGGCATAATCAAGAAACAGTTCAAGCTTGCCAGGGTAATCGTTAGGGCACATAGCTTGAACATCTAATAAGTTTTGCTTATCCATCACGAGAATGTAATCAAACTGACCAAAGTCATTACCGTTTATTTGGCGTGAACGTAAGTGGCTTAAATCATAACCGCGTGCCAATGCTGCGCTTGCTGAGCGCTCATCGGGCGAGTGTCCAATATGCCAATCACCGGTTCCGCAAGAGTCGACAGTGATATTTTTCTGAAGCCCCGCCTCTCCAACCATTTGCTCGAACACGCCATGTGCTGTTGGTGAGCGACAAATATTGCCTAAACAAACAAATAGAACCGATATGTTACTCATAATGTTTGTCCTGCAGTAAAGAGTCCCGAAGTGAACAATGCTCGAACGCGCTCTAAATCTTCGATTGTGTCTATACCACTTGGTAAGCTAATGCTGGCTTCTTCACAGTGAATGTTGACGCCGTTATCTAAGGCCCGTAATTGTTCGAGAGATTCCGCTTGCTCGCCCGGTGTCATAGGCCAAGCCACAAACTGATTAAGCACTTCTACTCTATAGGCATATATTCCAATATGGCGATGCCACTGAATACTTCCGCTTTTTGGCATGGCATAAAGCTGAGCAATATCACTGCTTGCTGTCATCGAGTCTAATGATGGCCAGCTTCGAAGCCAGGGCACTGGCGAGCGAGAGAAGAGCTGAGCATAGCCGTTTAGATTGCGCACCACTTTCACAGCGTTAGGGTTAAGGATGTCTAGCGGGTCTATGATACGCTCACAGAGGGTCGCAATACCTGCATGGGGTTGAGATAACAGGTTTTCAGCTACTTGGTTAATAACCGCGGGTGGAATCAGGGGTTCATCCCCTTGGACATTAACGACGACATGATTGTCGTCATAATTTTTTTTGCTGACAACTTCTTGTAGGCGATCGGTGCCCGACGGATGATCAGCAGAGGTCATAACGACCTGCCCGCCAAATCCAGTAACAACTTCGGCAATGCGCGGATCATCAGTGGCAACTAAAACTTCATCGGCTTTACTCTGGCAAGATTGCTCATAGACACGCTGTACCATTGGTTTACCAGCGATATCTAACAGTGCTTTACCAGGCAGTCGAGTTGAGCCAAAGCGAGAGGGAATGATAATGGTAAATGACAAAAGGGATCTCCGAAACGTTAACTAGCGAGTTGCGCGCATAAATCAGCCGTCATTTGGCTATCAATATTGGCGCTAACATCAATCGCGTAAAGCGGCAGTGTGTTCTGCTTAAAGCTGCCACATTTAACCGCATCTTTTGCTGTCATTACAATAGCTGCATGCTTATCTAAGTCGCTCTCAGTAAAAGCCAAATCGCTCTCAGTAAAAGCCAAATTACTCTCAGTAAAAGCCAAATTACTCTCAGTAAAAACCAAATCGCTCTCTTTATAGCTGTAATGATCAGGAAAAGCATGCTCAATGATGCGAGGTGCATTTTTATTGTTGGATAATAGCAGACGTACGGCATTAAAAAACCGCTCAGGATGACCAATGCCAGCGACTAAGTGAATGACGCTGTAACGATTAAGATGCATTAGGTCTGCTGGCTGTAAACTATTATCGCGCAAATACCTTAGGCCCGTGATAGCCATATTGAGTGAGTATTGAGCTTTCTGGCCATGCGGTCTTTGCTTGCTGACCAAGCTTTGAAGCTCTGATGAGGGCTCACCATTAAACACAACCATATCTACGTTATTAAGCCGCTCTAAAGGCTCTCGTAACGGCCCTGCTGGCAATAACCGCTGATTACCAAAGCCACGCGCGGCATCGACTAACACAACCTCTATGTCGCGAGCTAAGGCGTAATGCTGCAAGCCATCATCGCTCAGTATTATGTCGCAGTCGGTTTCTTTAACCAGCAGATCTACCGCTTCTATGCGACGAGGGCAAACAATCACCGGCATAGAATGTAATGCTTGAGCAATATGAACGGGTTCATCGCCTACCCAAAATGGATCGCTGTCGGCATAAACCCATGTGGGAGAAGCCTTTTTATTTTTATTTCCATCTCCATTTTCATTCCCCTTGCCCTTAGCTTCTAAATATAAGCCTCCATGCCCTCGACTAATAACGCCGGGCTTCCAACCTTGGGCGGCTAATTGTTGAGCTAGGGCTATTAAAAGCGGTGTTTTACCTGTGCCGCCGGCAGTGATATTGCCAATAACGATAATTTTTATGGGTAGATTATCTTTGCGGCTAGCAATGCCTTTGCGCTTATTGTTGTCTGCAATAGTCTGGTAAAGGGATGAAAGCGGTGAAAGTAATGCCGCAATGAAAATAGACAGTTGGCTTTGTCCGTACCAAACGCGGATGATTAATGATTCTATGGCTTTTTTTATAAGATTCATATTAATGACATTTATTCGCTTTTGGCTTTAAGGGCTTATTTAATAACCCCGTTTATCAAGTTGAGTCGTTATACCCTTATTATCCTTCAGCTTCAGGCTGGGTGGTAATGTTTATTTTGGTAAAACCCATACCTCCAGCAATATCAATAATTTTGACCACGGCTTGATAGGGAGATGTTGCATCGGCAGTAACGGTTAAAGGGGTTGATAAATCACCTTGAGACAAATTCTTTAAAGCGCTTTCTAGGGTCTCTCTATCAGTATTGATCAGCGCGCGACCATCTATACGATAAAAGCCGTTATTATCAATAATCACTTCTAAGGACACGGTCTCTTTAACGATCTCTTCAGCGTTTACCGCTGTCGGTAAGTTGAGCGTTAAATGCGTCTCTTTAATAAACGAGGTCGAGACCATAAAAAATATCAATAGTAAAAAAACAACGTCTATTAGCGGTGTTAAATTAACATCAATAGCGGCCTGCTTTTGTCGTTTAAACTGCAAGGTATTTAATCCTTATCTCTCTGTTTATGACTATGATGATAAACTCTGGCTATAAATCATCACGGCTTGTCTTTTAATATATGTACATATCTATTGCTGCTTAAATAGCTGCTTAAATAGTTGCGCGTTAAAGCGTCGTTGGCTTAATGCTGACATCTCTTTCGCTGTGTAATGCATCAACTAGCTTAGTTGCTTCTTGTTCCATAGTGACAACAACGGTATCAATTTTACGTTGAAAATATCGATGCATAATGAGAGCCGGAATTGCCACGGTAAGTCCAGCTGCGGTGGTGATAAGCGCCTCAGAAATACCGCCCGCTAATAACGCAGCATTGCCGGCGCCGTGAATCATGATATCGCTAAATACTTTTATCATGCCGATAACCGTACCTAACAGCCCTAATAAGGGAGTGACAGAAGCGATAGTGCCGAGCGTGTTTAGGTAGCGCTCCATATCGTGAACAACATAGCTGGCAGCTTCTTCAATGCTTTCTTTCATTACATCTCGGCCGGCATTGGTATTGCTTAAACCAGCGGCCAATATTAAACCTAATGCAGATTCACGGCGTAATGATTTAATCGCGTGGTTATCGAGGCGGCCAGCTTGAATGTTTTTCCAAACAGTGGCGAGTAAATTACTCGGCGCTAATTTTGAACGGTTAAGTGTCCAGAGCCGTTCTAAGCATATCGCTACGGCAACTATTGAGCAGAGGATGATGGGTATCATTAACCAGCCACCCGCTTTTATGAATTCCAGCACGCACAAGTCTCCTATCAAATGTTTGGACGATTATATATTAGTTACTTTGAGCACTGGCTTAGGTAAGGCTTGGTGTTTACAGTAAGCTCGTTTTATATATCTTACGACTTTATCGTATTAAGTGGCTTAGGGGTAATGTCTTCTTTCACAATTGCTATATTTTACAAAGAGAGATGCTCCACACTTTCTATTAATATTGTGTAAATGCTATCGCTACAAATTGTCATGCTACAAATAATGGCGCTATTAATTGATGGCACCGATACATTGACTACCGTGGCTGAAGTCTTGCCAAAAATGTTGGGTACTGAATTTTGCACAATAAGCTCCCTGCCATTCGCCATTATGATAGATAAATTGCAAAGCTCCCAGTTGATCGGATCGGTATATGGGTACTTCTCTGTCCAAATAACGCGCAAGTACTTTAGGGTGAGGATGACGATAACGATTGCGATGCCCTGCTGATACCAAGGCGACAGATGGCTGAACCGCTGAGAGCAGTGCAGGACTCGATGATGATGCGCTGCCATGATGCGGTACAATTAAAAGCTCTGAACTCAATTTAGATCTTAGTGTGCTGACAAGATGGCTTTCAACGCGACGACTAATATCTCCCGTCAAAAGCGCTAATGCTCGTTCTGAATGTTTGCTTGCTACTCTGAGAACGCAAGATTGATCATTCTCACTGCTAAATGTAATAGCTGAAGGATGGATTATCTCAAAGACTATTCCATCTTGCTCCCATTGCTGCCCTTCCCTGCATCTATTAAGTTCATTGTTTGCCATTTCTTTTGTATTGCTTACTTGGTTTTGGGGGCGGCTTATTGATGATATATCTGCCGACCCACCTAATAGCCAGTCTTTAACATTACCGAATTCATTAAGGTAATTGGCACCGCCAGAATGATCGTTGTCACCATGGCTGACGATGACAGTATCTAAGGCTTCGATTCTCATGGTTGCTAAGTAAGGCTCAATAACATTACTTGCTGCATTGGATGTCTCAGAAAACTGGGGGCCCGTATCGTAAAGTAAGTGATAATTACGTGTACTTAAAAGAATGGCAGACCCTTGCCCTACATCTAATTGGGTGAGTATAAGCTCACCTTCTTTAAGCATATGATGCTGAGCGTTAACGCGAAAATTAAGTGGGTTAATTATAACAATCCAAATAATTATAGCGGCTGCATAAGCGGGTAACCCACGCTTGCCTAACAAAATTATAATACTGATTAATGTTATGCCGAAAAAGATTGGCTTAAGTGGCGTTTGATAAGACACTGTTTCAATATTGAAAAGGCTATGACGAAGGTTGCGAGCGAGGCTCTCTAGTGCGTTTAATAATAATAAAATCCAGCTGAGAAAAAAGTCAGCAACAGCAAATAAATTTTCTGCAATCGATAATGAAAGGTATGAGCTTAGAAGGCCTGCTATTCCCGCTGGAACAACTGTTAATGAGACTAGCGGTATTGCCAGTAAGTTAGCGATAGGTGTTAGCAGAGAGCTTTGGCCAGTGAAGAGTGAAAGCACAAGTGGCATGGCCACAAAAATAGCCAGCTGCGCTAGGCCAAAAACAATAAGTTTTTCTCGGCTACTACTAATCCATATTAGCCATGAATGTTGAGATGTAGTTGTTGATGAAGGTGTTGATGAGGTTGTTGATGGAGGTGTTGATG
>CAXAHI010000015.1:0-31445 GCA_963968645.1 uncultured Gammaproteobacteria bacterium
TTCTGGCTGACGGGCCACCCCTTACGCACTTAACCCTAAAAAATTAAAAAACCCATAAGAAAAAAAACGCCTTATTTTTATATAAGGCGTTTAAAAAAGCGAAGATCAATTATCGATCCATCATAAATATTAAAAAGTGAATCTAGGCAACTTAAAAAGCCAATCGAAACCCAACTTCAATCGTTCTCGCCGGTGCTGGCGCAAGATCTTTAATAAAAGAAGTATGCGCTCGCTGCTCATCATTGGTTAAATTCTTACCCTGTAAAAACCCAGTCAATGAAGCGGTATCAGTTAAGGTGTGTTTGAATTCAGCATAAGCACTAAGATCATTATAAGCATCTGTCGCTAATTCCGAAGCAGCAGTATCAAGCTGCTCATCAACACGCAAATAATCAATCGAGCCACTAAAGCGACCCCACTCTGCTTCTAATCCCAAACCGTAACGTGATGGCGGCGTTCTTGGTAAATGTTGATTGCCGCTTACGTCCACTTCAGCATCAACAAAATCAAATAACGCTTTTAATAAAATAGGCTTATTCGATTGCTGAAATAGTTTAGCCGCCAATTCAATATCGGCACCTACAAAAGAAGCGTCATTTTGTTGATAAGCGAAAACAGGTAAATCATCTAACTGCTCACCAGTAGCTTGTTGATAAATAAAATCCGAAAATTCTGTTTGGTAAGTGGTAATAGAGGCAGACCAGCGTTCATCTTGATACTGCAGTGTTGCAGAAAAATTTATTGCCGATTCACTATCCAGTGAGGCATTGCCGCGTTCAAAACTATTGGTCGTTAAATGTGGGCCGTTAGCATAAAGCTCTTCTGCTACTGGTGCGCGCGATGAATAGTCAGCAATAATATTGAGCTGCCAAGCATCAGATAGAGGGATGATAGCGCCCAATGATGCACTGTAATTTGAAAAATCTTTTCTCAAAGCGGCACTAGGTTTGTGCTTGGTTTGGCCTATACGCAAACCAGCTTCTAAATCAAAGCGCGATAGCGAACGCTCAGCTAACCAAAATAATCCGCTCTCAGAGCTGTCTACCGGTTGAATAAAAGCTTCTTCACCAACGGCAGAAAAATCCCGTTGGCTGTATTGAGCACCCAGCGCATTCGTCCATTCGCCAGTATCAAAAATTAATTCGGCACGTGATTCCCAAGCTTGATTTGAAAACAGTGTAGCAACTTCACCATTAGGCTCAATTTCTTGATGCTCATAATCATTAACACCTACTCTTACATTAATGCTGCTAATAGCATCAAATGGATTATCGAGACCTAACTCAAAATCAGTACGCGTTTGCTTTAATACTAATGTCGCGGTCTCTCCTTCGTCGTCGTGATGCTCTTCACCTTCATCATCATGGTGCTCGGCATGGCCAGGTAAACCATAAGTTGCGTCGGTATCACTTATAGATAAACCAATAAAGCCCCAGTCTTTTATGTAAGAACCACCGAATGCGGCTGATTCAAATTTAAAGGCGCTGCCTGGTAAAGTATCTCCTGAAGGCTCTTCATGTTCTTCGGCACCGGCTTCAGCTTCCTCTAATGCATGCAGTCGTGCTGATTCGGCATCGCCTGTAATCTTATAGTCATCGCTATCTTTTCGCGTGGCATCAAGGTGCCATGCAAAATGGTTTAGGCCGCCATTAAGTTTGATAGATGTAGTGTTAGCATCATCATTGTTATTGAAGCGAGTTTCCATTCCACCAGATATCGATTTTTTGGGGATATGATGTGGAATACGTCCTGTGTGTATATCAACAACACCGCCTATTGCGCCTGATCCATAGAGCAATGTACCGGCGCCTTTAAGCACTTCAATACGCTCGGCAATAAAAGGCTCGATACTTACAGCGTGGTCACCACTGGTAACAGAGACATCTAAGGTGTCGATACGGTCTTCCATTATTTTTATACGCGCGCCACCTAGGCCATGAATAATAGGTCGGCCTACAGCATTACCAAACGGTGCCGAGTGAATGCCTGGCTGCTTAGCTAATGTTGCGCCGATATTGGTCGTTGCTTTACGTTCTAATTCCATGCCTTCCAAAATATCAACGGCCTGCGATAAGCCCTCTCCTGATAAGGGATGAGCCATAACAGTTATATGTTCAATGGTGCGTTCTGCAGACGTGCTTGATGTGGTGCCATCTGTAGTTATAGCTAAAGTTTTAACAGTAGTTTCAGCAATAGCAACGGTAGTCACAAGCGTTAAGCTTATGGGCAATAAAAATTTAATTAATGCTTTACACATTAGTAGTTCTCCTAACGAAAGGTAAAAGTGTTTGCATAAGCAAACAGAATAAATATTTATGAAAAATCGTTAGGCTTGAGGCGGTGCGCGACTAAGGTAAGCAGAGGGAGCAGAGGTTTGAAGAAAAGATGAATGACCATTGGAAGCGCTATAAAAACTAACAACAACCGTTAAATGAATATTGTCATTACTAATAATAGGGTGATCTTGCGCGTGAATACAAACCGCACATACTTCATCACTGGCATGGCTATCAAGGTGTAAATGATTAGCCGCGAGTGTTTGGCCACAGACAAACACCAGCATCCAAGCAAAAAGGCTTAGGCGCAAATGACGGGGGCTTATGGTTTTATGCAGTATGTGAAACACAGATACCTCAAAATTGAGGGCTGATCATAAAGCGGCCGTTGCTTAAGCTCAAGACATAAAAATGTTTTTTTGCCAAGCTAAGGTAATGGTTTAAGGGATGGCCGCAAGAGAATGGACGGGCAGAATGGCGAAGCAAAGGCAGAGGATGGCGAAGCAAAGGCAGAGTGGCGAAGGACAGGACAGGCGCTTGCTAAACATAATTTGAGTCTGTAGTCTCCTGACGCGATGAAGACAATAAGCCCTCAATTAATTATTACAGCACTGATATCGGTTTCCACCATGGCGTTGGTGCCCGTGTTGGTAAGTTCCGTGGCCGCGAATGAAGTCACCATTGGTTTGGTACGGGTGGTTATTGCCTGTCTGGTACTAACTCCTATATTGCTATGGCGTAAAAGTTTTAATCAGTTAACGCAAAAAGATTGGCTGTTTATGCTGCTCATCGGTATGATTTTTGGATTGCATTGGTGGACTTATTTTTATGCCATTAAAAATTCAACGCCATCGCTGGGCGCTTTGTCATTAACGACTTATGGCATTCATCTTGTCTGGATTAATTGGTTGGTCAGTGCCCAGCGACCTAAACTCAGTGACGTGCTTGCGGTACTGTTATGTCTTTGTGGTTGTATTATGGTTGTGCCTTCAGCCGATATAGAGAATCAGGTAACGCAGGCTTTTCTGGTTGGTGTCTTTAGCGGTTTGCTTTATGCCTTGCTGCCATTCTTGCATAAGAAAGTTCAGCACCTTTCTACTACTGTGCGTAGTTGGGGGCAGTTTAGTTTTGCCGGTCTGTTCTTTTTGTTTTTTTTGCCAGAAACCGATTGGCAACTGAGTATGAGTGATTGGCAGCTCTTAATTATTTTAGGAGTGGTGTCGACATTAATCGCTCATACACTCTGGGTAAAAGTGTCAACTGAGCTTCCTTCTATTTTAGTCAGTGCTTTTTATTATCTGTATATTCCTATAGCCATGACGCTGAGTTATTTCTTTCTTGATGAGCCAATGACAGCAGCTAAATTATTAGGTGCAACTTTAATTGTAGCTTCATGTTTGTTAGGTATTATTTTACCTGCTATAAGAAAATCAGTAAATCAATAAGAGTAAAATCTAATTTTTTTTTGAATAAGATATTTTCCCTCCTAAAATGCAGTCCAATTGTAAAACTTTTGAATATATGAGCTGATAACGCCTTTGATGGTTGATCATGGTTTGACATGATTCATAAGTGAGCGTAGATTCCCCGCTCTTGCTTCGGCAATAGGTTTTTTTTGTATTTATTTTTATAGTAAGTGCAACAAAATTGAATGGGAAGTCGGTGCGTTTCATTTCATATTAGTCTTGAAACTATTCCGACACTGCCCCCGCAACGGTAAATAAGAATGTTTGGCGGTTTTTATAACCACTGTATGAGTTTCATATGGGAAGGTTGCCAAACAGAGATGTAGTCAATACATTTATTGTATATTTCACTCTCACTTATGAGTCCGGAGACCAGCCTATCGCTATGCAGACAAACCGCGGGGTGCGGTTTCGCGCTTATCGACAGTTCCTGTCTGTTCGCTTCAACACGCCCTCGTAAAATGTATATTCGTGCGCTCGGGTGTGAGCGTGGAGACAATTCAATGAAGACTTTATCTGTAGCGCTTAACGCTATTGCAGACACTCGCTCGTGGTTTAACCATCAGTTTTTTGTAGCTATACCGAATCGTTTTTCTAAAGTACATTCGCTTGCGCTATTCTCGCTTGTTGCATTAATGTTACTAACCCGTGTTCCTCAGTTTAATAATCTACTCTTATTGCCAAGTGCTACCTTAGCTATCTATTTTGTATTGGGCTTTTATTTTAAACGCCGTACATGGTTTCTGGCCTTCTCTGCATTGGCCTTTGCTATTGATTTTTCAGTATTAACTAGTACCGAAGGTTCGGCCGTTTACTGTTTTACACCGGCTTATGGTTTTATATTTACTGGTTATTATGCGGTTTGGTTTGCTGGCCAATGGCTAGGTAAAGCCAGTGATTTTAGTCAGCCGTTCAGTCATATTAAACTTATTGTTATAACTGTTCTTGCAATTAGTGCAGCATTTCTTCTTTCTAATGCTAGCTATTATTGGCTGTCTGGTCATTTCTCAGAGCTCAATGCTTTTCAGTATGCCTCGCGTGTTGCTCGTTATTTTCCTTCTTATTTAATGAGCCCTTTGTTTTATCTTAGTGTTTTAGCCATTGTCCATTCCTTTTTATTTAACCGTTCTTCTTTTAATGTTAGAGATTTTAAAATGAAATATTTTCCGCATTTTATAGTGTCATTGCTGTGTTTAGTAACGCCTTTTATTTCGCAAGCGCAATCAGAAAGTGAAGCATATATGGATGAAATTGTTGTGGGTGCATCGCATATCCCCATTGCTATTTCTCAATCGGCCAATGCTGTTACTGTTATTAATAGTGAACAGTTAAAAAATCGTGCAGCGTTAACTGTGAGTGATTTATTACGTGATGTACCAGGACTTGCAGTAAGTCGTAGTGGTGTATTAGGTTCTGCTACTCAAATTCGTGTGCGAGGTTCAGAAGCGAATCATTTATTAGTACTTATTGATGGGGTTGAAGCCAATGACCCATCGCAAGATGATGCGCTTAACTGGGCGACATTAACGGCCAGTGATATTGAGCGTATAGAAATTATTCGCGGCCCACAAAGTGCTATGCATGGGAGTGATGCTGTTGCTGGTGTGGTGAATATTGTTACGCATCGTGCAGACAAACCTTTGAGTGCAAGCGTTTATACAGAAGCGGGTAGTTGGGCGACGCGTAAAAATGGTTTTACTGTCGGGCATAAAAGTGAGAAATTTGATGTGCGTTTAGGTGCGTCGCATTTAGAGTCAGATGGTGAAAATATTTCTATTGCTGGTGACGAGGATGATGGCTATAAAAATACAAGCGTAAATCTTAATGCCGGCTGGAACGTCAATGATGAATTAAGATTGTCTTTTACTGCGCGTCAAAGTGATGGCATGAGTGAGTTTGATAGTGATAGTGATTTCGATAACATTGTTGATGATCAAGATAAGGTATCTGAATTTCGTAATACAACGTCAGGCTTACAAGCCGATTATCAATCAGCCGATGGTTATTGGCAGCATAAGTGGTTAGTGGCGCAGTCTGATAATAATAATGAAAATTTCACTAATGGTGTCGAAGGTACCAGCACTGATGCAATTAAAAATCAGTATCAGTATGTTGGATCTTTATTTTGGGATGCCAGTGCACAACGTGCCTCATTGTTGTTAGAGCGCGAAGTAGAAAATTTTCAGCAGCGTGGTCCAGTAACGTTTGCTGATCCAAATCAAGATCGCGAACGCATAACCGAATCGGTTGCGCTTGAGTATCGTGCCGATGTAACGGATAGCCTGACAATAGCAGCCAGTAGTCGCGTAGATGATAACAGTGAGTTTGACAGTGCTGAAACTTATCGATTGGAAGCCAGTTATCAAGTCACTGATTCTACTCGTCTGAGAACGGCTTGGGGAACGGCAGTCAAGAACCCTACTTTTAGTGAGCGCTTTGGCACATATACTAATTTTGTAGGCAATCCTAATTTGCAACCAGAAGAGTCAACAAGTTGGGAATTGGGCATTGATCAATTATTTCTTGATGGTCAAATTAATGCATCGGCAACATTATTTAATGCGGAGTTAGAAAACGAAATTAATGGTTTTTCTGCGGCTGTTGGTGGCGGTTTTACTGCGTCTAATAAAGACGGCCTTAGCCAGCGGCAAGGTTTAGAGCTGGCCGTTATGGCAGATCTTTCTGATACTTTATCGGTTAACACAGCCTATACATATACTGATTCTACTGAGTTTAAAAATGCTGTAGAGGGTTATGTTGATGAAGTGCGTCGTCCTCGACATATCGCTAGCTTTAATTTGTCATGGCAGGCACAGAAAAAGTTACAGTTGAATGCCAATATGCAATATGGCGGTAAGCAAACGGATACGGCTTATCCAAACATTGTTACCTTAGCTGATTACACCTTAGTGAATTTAAATGCTAACTTTAGTGCTACTGAGCAATTGGATATTTATGTTCGCTTAGATAATGTGTTAGATGAGCAGTACGAAGAAGTCTTTAGTTACCAAACATTAGGCTTTGGTGCTAGTTTGGGTTTGCGTTTGCAATTACGTTAAACCAGTAATACTTGAAGCCTTTAATCGATAAGCGTTCAAGCCCAGTTAAGCGCGTATTACTCTCATGGAGTAGCGGTAAAGATTCGGCTTGGACCTTATATAAACTTCAGTGTGACCCTACGGTAAAAGTGGTTGGCTTGCTGACCACTTTTAATCAAGCATTTAATCGCTCAGCTATTCATGGTGTGCGGCAGCAACTTCTCCGCTTGCAAGCTCAATCAGCTGGTTTGCCATTAATTGAAATTTCCTTGCCTTGGCCGTGCTCTAACAATCAGTATGAGGCGGTTATGGAAACTGCACTTACTAATGCACGTCAACAGTTAGCCATGGACTGTATTGCTTTTGGTGATTTATTTTTAGAAGATATACGCCGTTATCGTGAAGACAAAATGCAGGGCACGGGTCTGGATTTGTGTTTTCCACTTTGGGGGATGCCTACCAATGAGTTAGCTTATGAAATGATTGAGGGTGGTCTTAAGGCGAAAATAAGTTGCCTTGATTTGCGCTTGATGCCTGCATATTTTTCTGGGCATGACTTTAATACCGATTTTCTTAATGCTTTGCCTGCTACTGTTGATCCCTGTGGTGAAAATGGTGAATTCCATACTTTTACATGGGCTGGCCCCATGTTTACAAAGTCAATTACAATCACTACCGGTGAAACAGTCACTCGTGATGGCTACGTTTATACCGATTTATTGTCTACTAAATAATGTAAGCTGTAATAGTTAAAGCCGTTTTATATCACTCACGCCAATAAAAACATTGCCTATGAAAATTGTATCGTTATTGCCGAGTGCCACTGAATTAATTTGTGGCTTGGGTCTGCGTGATCAGTTAGTCGGCGTCTCTCATGAGTGTGACTATCCTGCTTCGGTAGTGGGTCTACCCATTCTTACCCGTTCGCGTATTCCAGCGGGTTTAAGTAGTGATAAAATTGATGCGTTAGTAACGGCGCAATTACAAGATGATGCTGCGCTTTATGATCTTAATGAAGACGTATTGATTGCGCTTGAGCCCGATTTAATTGTGACGCAGGCGCTTTGTGATGTTTGTGCGGTGTCGGGTAATGATGTTGCAAAAGTCATTGGTCGCTTACCGAGTAATCCTGAGTTAATTAACCTTGAGCCCATTTGTTTGGATGATGTTTTGGCCACCGTAAGCTTGCTTGCCAGTGCTGCCAATACACCGTTATTGGGAGAGTCTTATATTGCCTCTTTGCAGGCACGTATTAATCAAGTATCTACCCGTTCTAATAAAATCGCCAATACAGATAAACCTAAAGTGGCTTTGTTGGATTGGTTAGACCCTCTCTTTGATGGTGGGCATTGGACGCCAGAAATTATTGCCTTAGCCGGTGGCGAGCCATGTCTAGGTACTAAGCACCAACCATCACAGCGACGGCAATGGCAGGATTTATTAGCTGCCAAGCCCGATATTATTTTTGTTGCGCTCTGCGGCTTTAACGTGACGCGTTCAATGCAAGATGTGAAACAGTTTTTGGCGACAGATGCTTTTGCGCAGCTGCGTCAGCAAGCAGGGACTCGTGTTTACTTGGTCGATGGCAATGCATATTTTAGTCGCCCTGGACCTCGGCTAGTCGATGCCTTAGAAATTATGGCGAATGCATTGCATCCGAATATCCATCCATTGACTAAGGGTTTGCCCGCAGCGATCAAACAATGTTAGCCTTACATCAATAAAAACGCTTTGGATTTACGCCATAGCTTATGACTGCTAGCCATTATAAATAAGCCCTCAATGATAAATTTCATCTTAATCATAAATACCTCTCCTAAGATCAGCGCCTAGCTTATGCCCATGCGTCTCTTTTTAGCGCCGATGGAAGGTGTGATCGATCATCATTTTCGAACCATTTATGGCGATATCGGCGGTGTCGATATTTGTGTGAGTGAGTTTATGCGCGTTAATGATTTACCTATTTCTGAAAAAGCCTTGTTACGCGACTGCCCCGAGCTTAATCATGCTGGCCTAAGTACAACGCCTAACGGTACGCCTGTGCGTGTTCAGCTGTTGGGCAGTAATCCTGAGACCTTAGCAGAGAGTGCCGCAATAGCAGCGTCGCTAGGCGCTTCGGCGATTGATTTGAATTTTGGCTGCCCCGCTAAAACGGTTAATAACAGCAAAGGTGGGGCGGTTTTATTAAAAAGCCCTACATTGGTTAGCGATATTGTGAGTAGCGTTCGTGCAGCTGTCCCGAGTCAAACTCCGGTGACTGCAAAAATTCGTTTAGGTTTTGAAGAAAGAAATTTATATTTAGATAATGCGCATGCCATAACTGAGGCGGGTGCTAATGAGCTCTGTGTTCATGCGCGCTCAAAAGCCGATGGTTATAAGCCGCCGGCGTATTGGAAGTGTATTGCCGAAATTGTCGACGCTATTAATATTCCTGTTGTCGCTAATGGCGAAATTTGGAATATAAGAGATTGGCAGCAATGTAAGGACGAAAGCGGCTGTGCTGATTTTATGGTGGGGCGGGGGTTGGTAGCTTGTCCTGATTTAGCGCTGCAAATTAAAGCGCACCATGAACAAAGCAAGTATCAACCTATGGTTTGGTCCGATATCCTCATTTTGTTAAACCGGTTTTATTACGATACTAAAGATGCGTATCCATTACGATTTTTGGGTAACCGCGTTAAACAATGGCTATTTTATTTGCAGATGCATTATCCAGAAGCCATTCCATTTTTTGAGAAAATTAAGCGCTACAAACAACCGCATGAGTTTGAAGCCATCTTAGGTAAAAAAATGGCTATCGATGGAGGCTAGCGATGAATAGTAGCGCTTCTCTCTTACTTCTTATCTTCCAGCGTTTATCTCCCAGCGTTTAACTCTCAACAAACGCACGCTCAATAACATAATGTCCTTGCTTGCCATTACGGACTTCAGAAAAGCCTCGCTCATCCAAAATAGCGCACATATCTTTTAACATGCTGGGGCTACCACAAAGCATAAAGCGATCATCTCTTGGGTTCGGTAAAGGTAAGCCAAGATCAGCAAATAATTTTCCGCTGGTCATTAAGTCAGTGAGTCTGCCGGTATTGCGAAACTCTTCGCGCGTAACAGCCGGATAGTAATGCAGTTTATCTTTGACCATCTCGCCGAAATATTCATGCTCAGGTAATTCATTCTCTATGTAATCACTGTAGGCAAGCTCGTTGGTAAAGCGCACACCGTGGGTGAGAATCACATTGTCGAATTGCTCGTAGATTTCATAATCTTTGATAATACTCATAAACGGCGCTAAGCCAGTGCCGGTACCAATTAAGTACAAATTCTTGCCTGGTAGCATTTGATCGGTAATGAGCGTGCCCGTTGGCTTTTTGCTGACTAAGAGCTCATCGCCAATCTTTAAATGCTGTAGCTTCGAAGTTAGCGGACCGTCTTCTACTTTAATGCTAAAGAACTCTAATTCATCTTCGTAGTTAGCGCTCGCTATACTATAAGCTCTCATCAGAGGCTTTCCGTCCTGTGGTAGGCCTAGCATAACGAAATGACCATTCTTAAAACGAAAGCTAGGATCACGCGTCGTTTTAAAGCTAAATAAAGTGTCGTTCCAGTGGTGAACGGCGGTAACTGTTTCGGTCATTAGGTTTGACATAGGTGTTTCCTCAGGGCTTTTCTTCTCAATTGAGGTGATAATACGGTGTTTTTATCTATAGGCATAACGGGATATAAAGATATAATATATCGGATTTACCGATTACAGATGGCTTTTGTAGATAGAGTTTAAGGCGATTAATAGATGATGAAATTTACTTTAAGGCAGCTTCAAGTGTTTTTGGCAACGGCGCATTATCAAAATATTAGCCGAGCGGCGGACAGTTTATCGATGTCGCAATCGGCGGCAAGTGGTGCTTTAAGAGACCTTGAGCAGCGTTATGATGCGCAGTTATTTGATAGGGTCGGTAAGCGCTTGCAGCTCAATGCACACGGCCATGCTATTAGACCCTTAGCCGAATCGTTAATGGGTGAGGCGCTAGAAGTAGAGGCCGCATTAGAGCAGCGTGAAGCGGTGGGCAGCTTAAGTGTTGGCGCCACGCTTACCATTGGTAACTATGTTGCCATTCCGATTATTGCGCGTTTTAAAGAAGAGTACCCAGCGGTTGATATTCGTTTGCATGTTGCCAACACCGCGCATATTGCCGAAGAGGTATTAAATTTTGATTTGGATATTGGCTTAATTGAGGGTGAGTATGCGCACCCCGATTTGTTGGTAGAGCCATGGCGAGCCGATGAGCTCGTGGTTTTTTGTGCGCCGGATCATCCCTTTGCGCAATTAGAGCAGTTGACGGATGAGCAGCTAGTTGCCGCGCAATGGATTTTACGCGAGCAAGGTTCGGGTACGCGTCAAACGTTTGATCGAGCCATGCAAGGATTGTTAAATGATTTAACTGTGCATTTAGAGCTTGAGCACACAGAGGCAATTAAACGAGCAGTAGAGGCTGGTTTGGGTATTGGTTGTTTATCGGGTATTACTTTATCGGATGCCTTTAAACGTCGCAGTTTAGTACCATTGGCGGTGCCTAATAAAGATATGAGCCGTCATTTTTATTTTGTAACGCATAAAAAGAAATTTCAATCGCGCAGCCTGCAATCATGGTTAGATTGCTGCCGCGCGGCTGAATAGTCTTTATCTGATTAGCGCTTAGCCAGTAAATAATCCTTTGAGGCTCTCGTAGAATACAGCTATAACGCCAATGGGCGTTATAAAGCGCAGCACGACAAACCAAACATTAAATAGACCATTGTTAATGCCAGTCACTTCTTTGCGTACGCGTGTATAGCCAAGCTTCCAGCCTACAAATATCGCAATGAGTAGCCCGCCTAACGGTAACATGATGTTAGCCGTAATGAAGTCGAGCATATCAAACACTTCGCTAGAGAAGATGCTAGCAACGCCACCTATCCAGCATAAAAGCGCGAGGCCAACCGTTGCGGCTATACGCGTTATGCCCAGTTTTTCTAACCAAGCAATGCCGGGTTCTATTAATGAGATAGAAGAGCTTAATGCGGCAATGGATACTAAAACAAAGAAACCGGTGCCAAAAAATGCGCCGCCCCACATATCAGAAAAAGCGATAGGTAAGGTTTCAAATAATAAACCAGGGCCAGAGCCAGGCTCTAAGCCGCTAGCAAATACCAATGGAAAAATAGCCATACCCGCAATGAGAGCTATCAAGGTATCTAAAAAGGCGACGGTTACTGATGCGCCCGGAATAGATTGATTCTCTGGCATATACGAGCCATAAACCATAATGGTGCCCATACCCAAACTAAGGGTAAAAAATGCATGCCCCATTGCCGTAAGCACTGATTGACCGGTTAATTTACTAAAGTCGGCTGAGAACATAAACGTAAGGCCGCGCATAAATTCGCCATTTTTGTAGGCGTACCAAAGCAACATTAGCAACAAAACAAAGAGAACCGGCATCAATATATTGACGGCATTACCGATGCCGCGTGTGACGCCTAGGCCAACAATAAAAGCGGTAACGGAAATAAATAAGCTGTGCCAAATAAGTTGGCGAGTAGTATCTTGCGCAAAAACGCCAAAGCCAGCAGCAACATCAGCAGGCGTTTTACCCATATAACTTGAGCTGGCGCTTTGAAAAACATATTCCAATGACCAGCCAGCCACCACACTGTAATACATCAATATCATGATGCCTGCGGCAACGCCCATAATGCCGATAAATGACCAGCCCTTACTTACACCAGCGCTTTTTGCTTGAGCTAGCATGGCATGTACAGGATTAGCACGACCTTTTCGGCCAAGCATCACTTCTGCAATTAGAATAGGAAGGCCAAGAAGCAGGATGCAAAGCAAATACATGAGTACAAAAGCACCGCCACCGTTTTCACCTGCAATATAGGGAAACTTCCAGATATTACCTAAACCGACGGCTGCACCTGTTGTTGCGAGTATATAAGTCCAGCGGTTAGTCCAAATGGGATGCGATGATGATTTTGAATCAGACATAAAGGCTCTTTTTTAATGATATATGTTAGTTATCAAGGGCTTGCAGAAGCTCTTGCTGATTATTGGCCGTCGGTGCCGCTCAAAAAAAACGCGCTAAGCCAATTTGCGAGAAATTTTAGCGACTTATCGCAGGCTTAACTAGCGGGAATAATGCCTTGTGGCGGCTTCTTTACACTTTATTGTGGTATCTGCTTGTGTATAATCGCGCGCTGCTCAATTCCCAGCCTGAAAAGGCTACTTGTATTCGATGGAGTCCCTAGTGACAGATCAACTAAAAACAAAACAACTGCGCAATATTGCGATTATTGCCCACGTTGACCACGGTAAGACCACTTTGGTTGATAAGTTGCTAGAGCAATCTGGCACCCTTGATCGTCGCGATCAGGGTACTGAACGCATAATGGATTCTAACGATCAAGAAAAAGAGCGTGGCATAACCATTACTGCTAAGAACACAGCGATTAATTGGAGAGATCACCATATTAATATCGTAGATACTCCTGGTCACGCCGATTTCGGTGGTGAAGTTGAGCGCGTATTGTCGATGGTAGATTCAGTATTGTTATTGGTTGATGCGGTTGATGGCCCAATGCCTCAAACACGCTTTGTAACTCAAAAAGCATTTGCTCGCGGTTTGAACCCAATTGTTGTTATCAACAAAATTGACCGACCGGGTGCACGTGCCGATTGGGTTATGGATCAAGTCTTTGATCTATTTGATCGCCTAGGTGCTACAGACGAGCAATTAGATTTTCCTGTTATTTACGCCTCGGCGTTAAACGGCATTGCTGGTTTAGAAGAAGATAATATGAGCGACGATATGACGCCGCTCTTACAGTTGATACTTGATAATGTAAGCCCACCAAAAGTTGATCCTGAAGGTCCTTTCCAAATGCAAATCAGTGCATTGGATTATTCAAGTTATGTTGGTGTTATTGGAGTAGGCCGTGTTACTCGCGGAAAAATCTCTCGTAATACGCCAGTTACCGTAATTGATTCAGAAAATAAAACACGTCCAGGTCGAGTACTAGAAATTCTTGGCAATATGGGTGTTGAGCGCGTACCGGTTGAAGAAGCAACAGCTGGAGATATTGTTTGTATCACTGGTATTGATGCATTAAATATTTCTGACACTTTATGTTCACCAGAAACTGTTGAAGCATTACCGCAGCTAACCGTTGATGAGCCAACTGTATCGATGACATTCCAAGTAAACGATTCACCGTTTGCTGGCCTTGAAGGTAAGTATGTTACCAGTCGTAATATTAAAGAGCGTCTTGATCGCGAACTATTACATAACGTGGCATTAAAAGTTGAGCCAGGTGAGTCGGCAGATCGATTTATTGTATCGGGTCGCGGCGAGCTACATTTGTCAGTATTAATTGAAACCATGCGTCGTGAAGGTTTTGAAATGAGCGTAGGCCGACCAGAAGTGGTTCAGCGTATTGTTGATGGGAAAATTGAAGAGCCCTTTGAAGCAGTTGTAGTTGATTGTGAAGAGCAGCATCAAGGCTCAGTAATGGAAGCCTTAGGTGTGCGTAAAGGCGACCTTAAAAATATGGTTCCCGATGGTAAAGGACGTGTGCGTCTTGACTATATTATTCCTGCGCGTGGGCTTATCGGTTTCCGTTCAGAGTTTTTAACCATGACATCGGGCACGGGTATTATCACTTCTATCTTTGATCATTACGGTCAGGTAAAAGTCGGTGAAGTGCAATCACGTACTAATGGCGTATTAATTAGTAATGTGAAAGGCAAAACATTAGCCTATGCCTTATTTAATTTACAAGGGCGCGGCCGTTTAATGACAGACGCAAATATGGAAGTTTACGAAGGTCAGGTTGTGGGTATTCATAGTCGTGGTAATGACTTAACGGTTAACCCAACTAAAGCTAAGCAGTTAACTAACGTACGTGCATCAGGTACTGATGAAGCAACGGTTCTTTCGCCGCCAATTCGTTATACCTTAGAGCAAGCGTTAGAATTTATTGAAGATGATGAGTTAGTAGAAGTAACGCCTGAAAGTATTCGAGTAAGAAAGAAATTTTTACTTGAGCATGAACGCAAGCGCGCAGCGCGCCCTGCAAAGGCTTAGTAATGAAAGCGCTTATACAGCGGGTGCGCTCCGCCAATGTTGTCGTTAATCAACAATTGATTGGCAGCATTGAACAAGGTTTGTTGGTATTGCTTGCAGTAGAGAGCCACGACAAACCTGAAGCCATTGAGAAAATGGCGCATAAGTTATTAAACTACCGACTGTTTAGTGACGATAATAATAAAATGAATTTAAGCGTTCAAGATATCCAAGGCGAAATTTTAGTCGTCTCACAATTCACCTTAGCGGCAAACACAGACAAAGGCTTAAGGCCGAGTTTTTCACGTGCGGCCGACCCTGCTATTGCTAATGATTACTACCAACGTTGTGTCGAGCAATTAAAAAAATCATCCTTGAAAGTTGCAACAGGTCAGTTTGCTGCCGACATGCAAGTATCGTTAGTGAATGATGGGCCTGTGACGTTTATGCTTAATGTATAAATACTAATAGATAACACATTTCTTACTTATTGTTTTAACTTAAATCACATCCTAGGCGCCAGCTAAATACCTGCTGAATCTTACGGGCGACAGTTGTTAACCAAAGTTGACATATAAATACATGTCAACTATAGTTAACACATGATGGGCATTCGAAAAACGGATATTTTCGTAAAGTGGTTAGATAAGCTAAAGGATCGTCGAGCAAGGGCGCGTGTCTTGGCGCGAATCGATCGACTTGAAATGGGTTATTTTGGTGATGTTCGACCCGTGGGAGAGGGCGTAAGTGAATTGCGTATTTTCTATGGGCCGGGTTATCGCGTTTATTTTATTCAACACAATTCGGTATTGATTCTTCTTTTATTGGGTGGAGATAAGCAATCACAGCAAATGGATATTGCTAAAGCAAAAAAGATAGCAAAAAAAATAGAAAAACAGTTGGAGCAATAAGTTATGGCTATTAAAACGACACGTTGGGATTCTGCCGAACATTTAAAAACGGATGAAGACATTAAATTATATATAGAGGCATGTATTGAAGAGGCGGGCGATGATTCTACTTTTATCGTGCATGCCTTGGGCGTTGTCGCGCGTGCTAAAAATATGAGTCAGCTGGCAAGGGATACTGGTTTGACACGTGAGGGTTTGTATAAAGCGTTATCGCCAGAAGGTAACCCCACTTTTTCAACGGTTGCAAAAATATCGAAGGCCCTAGGCTTTCAGTTAATGATTCAAGAAGTGTAAAAAGTGAAAAGTGTAAAAAATTAAATAATAATTTTTATCTACTGATGTTAAAACTGTTCCGCTTTATTAACAGCGTCTTCTAAAGTTAATCCTGCATATTCCTGCGCATTAATATAGCGACAACCCTTAAATCTTTCAGTGTCACTTAAAAACGCAGCAACAATAACGCCCGGCAATGCACTTTCTGGCGAATGGTTGGCATGCGGGCCACCCAAATCCGTGCGACACCAGTCTGGGTCGGTAAGGCTTAACGTAACGCCGGTATTATCTAGCTTGCTTGCAAGATCAATAGTGAATTTATCTAACGCCGCTTTACTGGCGGAGTAAGCTGCCTGTTGAGGATCGTCTTTAATGCCACTCGTAGTATTGACTACTCGACCAAAACCACGCGCTATCATTTTTGGAATTAAGCGATAACAAATGGTGGAGATGGCAATTAAATTAACATTGTAGCTCAGCGTAAAGTCTTCAACCGGGCTGGCCCAGCAATCGGCTTGATACGGTACTTGAATGCCGGCATTATTTAAAACAATATCAACTGACTTACCCGTAGCATCAATCTCATCAATTGTATCGAGCATTTGAAGCACTTCATTATGCTTAGATAGCTCGGCAGCCACACAAATAACTTCAACGCCTAATGCTTCGGCCGCTGCTTTAACTTTGTCACAATGCGCAATGCTGCGGCTATGCACTATAAGGTTACAGCCTTGTTGCGCCATGGCAATGGCTGAGAGGTAGCCGAGGCCACGGCTGGCGCCGGTAATAAAAGCCCACTTACCTTTTACTGAAATCATTAAAGCTCACCAGCGTGTTTCATAACATGATAAATATAATTTTGCTCCATAACACCGGTTAACAAATGTGCCCACGGACCTTGCGCATAAACGGCAACATCATCACCAGCATGCGTTTCTGATTGCAGCGGTACGTTGGCTTCTTGATAATAATGGGGTGATTCTGGATTGTCTTTGCTGGTGGTGTGTCGCCCTGCATTAGGCTGTGATCCCCAGCGAGCATGCAAATGGTCTTCGTCATCTTCTGACATAAAGTGGCCGACGCCATTGGCATAAGATAATGTTGTATAAGGTTGGTCGTCTTTGGCTAAGCTAATATTTTTCTCAGGGTTGCCGTTTTTGTCATTACCTTTAACAAAACCTAAAATAGGATTGCCGCGAGTAGGGTAGCCAGCTAGTGTCATAGTGTGAGAGTGATCGGCCGTTACCACCATTAATGTTTTGTTGGTATCAACTAATTCGTTAGCACGCTTAATCGCTTTATCAAACTCAATAGTTTCTTCAAGTGCACGATAAGCATTACCCGCATGATGAGCATGATCGATGCGGCCAGATTCAACAATTAACAAAAAGCGTTTATGTTTTTGTAATAGTTGAAGGGCCGTCTCAACCATTATGGTTAACGAAGGTTCATCTATATTATTGGCCACACGGTCAGCTTCATAATTTAAATGTGACTCTGAAAATAATCCCAGTAAATGTTTAGTCTTTTTTATATCTATATTGGCGAGGTCATTGGTCGATGTGACATAAGACGATTGCTTATTGTTAGCCAGCCACTCTTGAACTAAATGACGTTCGTCTTGACGCTCACCTTTTTCACTTTTAGGTAAAAAATGTTTTCGACCGCCACCCAGTATCACTTCTATGCCGTTGCCATAATCAAATTCAATAAGTTGGCTGGCGATATCGCGACAGCCTTTTTTCTTGGCTACAGCAGAAAGGTCTTTATCAGATTCCCAGTTTCGTTCAGGGCTATGTGCGTAGGTAGCGGCAGGCGTGGCATGAGTAATAGATGTAGTTGTAACAATGCCGCTTGCCCAGCCTTGATCTTCGGCTGTTTCTAATAAGGTTGTTAAATTAAAGCCGCTACAGCTATCGGGGTCGGCGCGAGATGCTAAGGTGTTAACGCTTATGACACCTGCTTTAGTTTTTGAGCCGGTCATCATGGCTGTCATGGTGCCAGCAGAGTCAGCGGTTTGTTGATTAGTATTGTAGGTTTTGGATAAGCCGGAAAAGGGAAATTTTTCGAAGGAAAGTTGATGCTCTTCGCCAGGATTTCCTGTTTTTTGTCCTGCATAAATTCTACTGGCTGTGACGGTAGCGACACTCATGCCATCTCCCACAAATAAAATAATACCCGTCGCTTTTTCAGTATTGTTTTTTTGTGCCAGTGAATTTTGAAGTTTTTGATCGGCGTAATCATAGCTTCCTGCCGAGTAAGGGTTTGGTGATTTATCTGAGCATGCGGCGAGTAGAGTGCCTATCGATATAAATAGTATATGCCTAGCTATTTTTTTAATGGATAACATGTTTTTGGCCTAAATTTTTAGATAGATTAAGGTGTCGCTTATTAATAATTATAAATAGATTGCGGCAATAGCTTAAATAGTTAAGGTTGGATTTATATTCGAGAGCTATGTTAAATAGTCGATAATTGATTGTGGCGATAGTGAAATAACAATGCATCTGAAGCCTTATTAGCTTGGATTATTGAATTAAAATAATCGTATCCGTTAAGGTTATTTACTAGCTATTAAGTGATGAGTTTGATCGTAATAAAAGAAAATGTCCAGTATATTATTTTAAACAACTAATCATGTTGGTGCTTAAAAAAACATGAGTGAACCTCTAAATATAAAAAAGAAAAATGAAATTGAACAGATTTATATAAGAGCATTAAGTCTTTATTTGTTCATTGTCTTTAACGCAGCTTGAGACGATCTAAAAAGAGAATTTTGAGAGGGGATTAAGGCTGCTCGCTAGTCACTGAAAAGGTAGTTTGGATGTGGACTGAACGAAGTCGCAAATTACCAGCATAAAACTCGATATGAATGATGCGGATGTCGCCTTAATCTGCGACAATTTGCGGCTGAAATACGCGCCGTTGAATATTGGGCGTAGGGGGCTTAATGAAAATGATAAATAACTGCCCCGTGTATAGTGAATAACCAGCAAGCAAGATGAGATTAAGCGGCCTATGACCGACACACCGACAGATTTGCCTGATTCCGCCGATGATTTCGGCATTGAGCAACAATCCATAAAAGAATATGCCGAAAAGGCTTATCTTGATTACTCCATGTATGTCGTCTCGAACCGTGCCTTGCCGCATATCGGTGATGGATTGAAGCCGGTTCAGCGTCGTATTGTCTATGCGATGTCAGAGCTAGGCCTTAAAGCATCGGCTAAGTACAAGAAGTCGGCGAGAACCGTCGGTGACGTTATCGGTAAATTCCATCCGCATGGTGATAGCTCCGTGTATGAAGCTATGGTGTTGATGGCTCAGCCGTTTAGTTATCGCTATCCGTTAATTGATGGGCAGGGTAACTGGGGTTCGGCAGATGACCCTAAATCCTTCGCAGCCATGCGTTATACAGAATCGAAGCTAACACCCTATGCCGATGTACTTATGGCTGAGGCATCACAGGGAACTGTTGATTGGCAGGCGAACTTTGATGGCACCTTGTTTGAGCCGGTGTTGTTACCAGCGAGAGCGCCGAATATATTGCTTAATGGCACCACCGGTATTGCGGTGGGCATGGCTACGGACATACCGCCACATAATCTCACCGAAGTCGTTTCTGCCTGTATTCATATGTTAGAGAAGCCAAAAGCTACTATTGGCGATCTGTTTGAGTTTGTAAAAGGTCCAGACTTCCCTACTGATGCTGAAATTGTCACGCCACCTGAAGCTATTCGTGAAATGTATGAGATTGGTAAGGGCAGCTTGAAGATGCGAGCTGTCTACGACACGGAGCAGGGTGATATTGTTGTTACCGCTTTACCACATCAAGTATCCGGCGCAAAAGTGTTAGAGCAAATAGCTGCGCAGATGCAGGCCAAGAAATTACCGATGGTTGTTGATTTACGTGATGAATCCGATCATGAAAATCCTACGCGTCTTATTATTGTTCCTAAATCGAATCGTGTTGACGTCGATACCTTAATGTCACATTTGTTTGCCTCTACCGATCTTGAGCGCAACTACCGTGTCAATATGAATATGATTGGCACCGATGGCCGTCCACAGGTTAAGAATTTAGTGGGCATTATAAAAGAGTGGTTGTCGTATCGAAGAGATACTATTGGCAAGCGCTTGAATTACCGTTTAGAAAAAATTCTTAATCGTTTGCATTTGTTAGATGGCTTGCTAATTGCTTTTCTTAATTTAGATGAAGTAATTCATCTTATTCGAACTGAAGAGCATCCGAAAAAAGTATTGATGAAAAAGTACGAATTGAGCGAAGCTCAAGCGGACTATATTCTTGATACGCGTTTACGTCAGCTAGCACGCCTTGAAGAAATGAAAATTAAAGGTGAGCAAGAAGCGCTCGCTCGCGAACGTGATGATATTGAAAAAACGTTGGGCTCGGATGCCCGCATGAAAACGTTAATGAAAAAAGAGCTGTTAGCGGTTATTGAAGAATATGGTGATGATCGTCGATCGCCTATTGTTAATCGCGAAGCGTCGCTTGCATATACAGAAGATGATATTACAACGGTTGATCCTATTACGGTTGTGTTATCTGCCAAGGGTTGGATTCGTGCAGCTAAGGGGCATGATATTGATCCTGAATCCCTGAGTTATAAATCGGGTGATAATTATAAACTGGCAGCAAAAGGAAAAAGCAATCAGTCGGCTGTATTGTTAGATTCAACGGGTCGAAGTTATTCTGTGCCGGCAAGAACGTTGCCGTCAGCGCGAGGTCAAGGCGAGCCATTAACAGGCAGTATTAGCCCGCCATCGGGTGCGACCTTTGAAGGTCTAATGATGGGGTCTGGTGATGATCTTTACTTGTTAACCACTGATGCCGGTTATGGTTTTGTTGCGCGCTTAAGTGATATGCATGCAAATAAAAAAGCCGGTAAGAATTTAATTACCATTCCAAAAGGCGGCCAAGTAATGGCGCCTGCTAAAGTAGATGATGCTGAAGATGGCTTGCTCATATCGGTCAGCAATGACGGCCGGATGTTGATTTTCCCTATTAGTGACTTGCCAGTTATGGCAAGAGGTAAGGGAAATAAGATTATGAATATTCCTAGCGCAAAATTAGCCTCTCGCGAAGAGTTTATGATGTCGGCAGTGGTAATGAAAAAAACCGATGCATTAATTATTCATGCCGGTAAACGTCATTTAAAAATGAAGCTCTCTGATTTAGAGCATTACTTTGGTGAGCGTGCGCGTCGTGGTAACAAGTTGCCTCGTGGTTTCCAAAAAGTAGATGCGGTTGTTGTCGAAGTAAAAGCTTAGCGGTTATGTAGCAAGTATTAAAAAAAATTGAATAATTAATAAATACGGCAAGTAGCAATACCAATGCCAATAACATTACCAAAAGCGAAACAATAGGTTGATGATGTGAGTGATGTAACACTAATAAAGATAGCTGGTCCGGACCAGCCTGGTATTACCTTATCAGTCACCACCTTATTGGCTGAGCATGCTATTCATGTTCTAGATATTGGGCAGGCGGTTATTCATAATAATCTTGCGCTTGGTTTACTTGTTGAGATACCTCAGCAGGTTGATCAAAATCTTTTATTTAATCGTGTCAGTGAACAGTTAGAAAAGCTCGGCATGTCGATTGAATTGAGCCCGGTAGATGCTGATGCCTATGATGCTTGGACAAAGGAGCAGGGTAAGCCTCGTCATATCGTGACTTTATTAGTTCGTAAAGTGAAGGCTGAACATATTAGTGCGGTAACTGAATTGGTTACACAGTATGGTTTGAATATTGATAAAATTACGCGTCTTTCTGGTCGTGTACCGTTAGAAAAAGAAACCGAGCAATCAAAAGCCTGTGTTGAGTTTTCATTACGCGGTGACTTAGAAGATGCACAAATAGTGAGACGATCATTATTAGAATTGGCTACAACACTGAATATTGATATTGCTTATCAAGAAGATGATATGTTCCGCCGTAATCGTCGCTTAGTTGTATTCGATATGGATTCAACACTAATTGAAGCAGAAGTGATTGACGAGTTAGCGAAAGTGGCGGGCGTTGGTGATCAAGTGTCAGCTATCACTGAATCTGCTATGCGTGGTGAAATTGATTTTAATGAAAGCTTTGAGCGACGAGTCGCTTTATTGAAAGGCTTAGATGAGGCTGCTTTAGAATTAGTTGCTGGGCAGTTAAAGATGACTGAAGGCGCAGAAACGTTAATGGTGACATTGAAACGTTTGGGCTACAAAACGGCGATTTTATCGGGCGGCTTTAAATACTTTGGTAATAAGCTCCGTGAAAATCTGGGTTTTGATTATGTCTATGCTAATGAATTAGATATTGAAGACGGCGTAGTAACCGGTAAGGTAACGGGTCAAATTGTTGATGGCAATCGTAAAGCTGAATTACTTAAAGATATTGCGCGCCGTGAAAATATCGCCCTTGAACAAGTGATTGCTGTAGGTGACGGTGCTAACGATTTACCTATGCTAAGCATTGCCGGTTTAGGTATTGCGTTTCGTGCTAAGCCATTAGTGAAAGCATCGGCGCGGCAGTCTATTTCAAACTTAGGCTTAGACAGTATCTTATATTTACTGGGCATAACCGATAGAGAGCGTTTGGCAGCTAAAGATTGATTTGGAGTGTTGATGATAATGACAAGCATCAACACGCCAGTTTAGCCAATATCAGAAAAATCATAGTCCATATTTTCTTGCGGTGCTTGTAGATAATTCCCTTGAACATAGCCTATGCCTGTTTGCCATAGCTGGGCTAAATCACCCGCGCTATTAACGCCATCAGCAATACAGATAGTGTTTTTTTCCTTAGCAAATGCGATCATGTTTTTAATTAATTCTGGTTCCGCTTCTTCTCCAGTCATTTTTTCTGTAAGCCATGCGGCTAGTTTAAGTGTATCTGGCACTAACTTCTGAATTAGATCAATGTAATCTGCATTAGCATCGGTTATACAGACTGGGTGCCCAGCATCTTTTAATTGTTTTATTAGCGAAAGCGTATTTTTTTCATAATCGGTAGCAACAGCTGCGGCTATAGAGAAGCTTAATGATGCGCTGTTAATGTTGCTGCTGTTAATGCATGCAGTTAGCCATGAACAAAAGGTGTCGTCCATAATGGCACTTGCTGTTAATGGGATGTTGAGTTGTACATTCTCATTAGCTAAGGTTTTTAATGTACTAATGATTTCACTGATCATCCATCGATCTAATTCGGCATTGGTTTTTTCAATGCCTAGGCTGGCGAGTAAATCATCTGCGGGGTCATCAGTACCGGCATCGTTTTCGATATACAACATGGCATCATAAGCATGCTTACTCTGGTTTTGTAGTGCAATAATAGGTTGGTATTTAATGCGGAAGCGATTGAGTTCAAGAGCAGATTTTAATGCTTCAGCACCTTCTGCATTATCAATTTTCGGTGAAAAAACTTTATAGCCACTCTTACCGTCCATTTGTTTTTCAGCAGAAGCTTTAAAAGCCTGATCTAAAGCGTTTTCTATTGTAATCCCTGCTACGCCATATTTAGAAATGCCTACAGCAATGGAAGGTGTAATGCATTGCTCGCCGTCGCCAATAGTTGCTGAGTTAACTCTGTCACAGAGCTCAGTGGCTAGCGCGGTGGGTTCGTGGGCATGACTATTAGGAATAACAATAATCCAACTTTCTTTTAAGTAGTCAAATACTTTCGCCTCGGCAGGAATAAAATCACGTAGCAAGCAGCCTATCTCTTTTATTAAGCGAAGATGATTATGTAGCCCCAGTTTTTTCCTTTGCACTGCATTACTTGTGATAGAGGCAAAAAATAGACTTCCTTTGCCTTCTAGTTTTTTTATCATCTCTAAGTCGAAATCAGTGGGGTGGGTGCTTTCATTATCGATGACTGAACGTAAAATAATTTGTGTGCAGGCTTCACCTTCAAAGCTAGCCATAGCTAATAAGAGTTCTGCTTGCATCGTTTCCGAATCCGCTTTGACAACATCTAAGGTGATACTGGATTCTTGTTGTTCACCTAATTGGTATTTTCTTAGTAACGGTTTTAATTTTTTATGATCATCAGTGCTCACTAAATCGATAAACGGTTGGCAATCTAAGTCATCAGGAGAGCTGAAGTTAAGCTGTGAAGTAAATGAGTTATTACTATGGACTATCATGCCATCAATAATATAGGCAACCGCATCGGCGGTTGAGTCCATGAGTAATTGACTACGCGCATTGGTTTCTGCCATAACACTTTGTGCTGCGTTAGCGTTTCGATGGTCTTCTTGTGATGTTATTTCTCTACGCGCGACATGCAGAAGCCGGTCATGTTCTTGAATGGTTAGATAGTCACAAAACCCACAACGGAATATTTGTAGCGCATTAGTTGGTGAATAGGCATCATCGAGGTATATGGCTCGCAGTTGGGCGTTATTTTTTTTGATGGCATTGCCAATAACGGCGGGTAGATACAATTTTGAATGCCCAAGGGCAAGAAGAATATTCCACGTTTGATTACCGAGTGATTCATCTAGATCTTCAACTGACGTGATTCTATGGGCATTGACAATCCAGCCAGAGTTTTTAAAAATATTTTTAATTTTGTTGGCTTCGCTTGGTTCTTCATGGGCAATCAGTAAATGTATAATCTGATTTTCAGTGGATGGCTGAATAGCTTTAACTTCAAAATCCATTTGGATTTCATCGGAGTTTTTATCGCTTGTACTATCTACATCGTTATTGACGACTTCTTCAATAGCATTATCGATATTTTTTACGGTATTGATACTTCTGGCCACAACACATTACCTTTTTGTTTATTGATGACAGTGAGTCATTGATTACATGAGCAATAACTGTCTAGTGATGAATTAACTTTTAAATAAATTATTCACTCTTGGTTTTAATAAATAATTTTAGGCTTTCCTTGCTGCTTTGTTTCCTTGCGAGACATTTTTGTCAGTGTAAAGATAGCGGCAATACCCGCCATTGGTTTCTATGCAGTCACCAAGAACAATCGACTTTTTTGATTTCTCATCAATCATAATGGCAGCTGTTTTACCCGTTAAATTCAACTGGGGTAGAAGTAGGCTTGCGCTATTTTCAACGTTTTTATCAGTATCTTTCTCAATTTCTTGCCGTTCATTAGCATCGGGTGAATAAGCCGAAAAATCATTGGAGCTGTTATTGATCTGCGGGTCGTCGACATAGGCGGGTAACATTAATGCAGGCATAAAATCACTGCCATGTTTACTGTGAACAACTCTAATACCAAAGGGTTGTATTTTTTTTGTCAGTAGTTCAACGCCAATTTGTTTCTCGTGTTTAATTGATCGGCTCCAGCGAATAACGCCTACATGCCATTGCTGTTCGTCAGTATGTTTAAGGCCTATTAAATTGCCAGGTTTATAGACTCTTAGCGCAACATTGTTACCAACCAATTTATAACCTCTAGGGTTTAGATCAGCTATCGATATTCGCTGCACAGGAAATTGATCTGCGCTGTTATTTTTATGGCCTTGATTATTTTGAATTTCAAATTCTATACTATTGCCATTAAATTCTGTCTTCTGCCAGTTGCTAGCGTAAATGCCATTCCAGACATCATTCCTTTTTTGCGTTTTCTTTTGGCTGTCCGTATTTTCGCCGAGGGTATACTCAGTACTAAATCGATGCGTAAAGGATTCTAAGGTTCTCTCACCACATAAAAAATAATGAATTGCCGATAAATTTGAGCAGGTTTCTAATGCGCCGGTAGCAAGAGTACGAGTATGGGCGCGAACTTGTGGCGGGCCATAACTGCTGTTTAAATGTTTTGCTAATTCGCTAGATAAACAACTGGATGTCAGCGTTTTTTGTATTTTATGAAAGTCAAAGTAAATGACGTTTGAATCGTCTTCTTCATTCTCATTGTCTTCTTTAATAAATCGATGAGGTTGTTGGTCTTCATTATAAGTTACGCAGAAGTTTGTTTGTTTATCAGCAGATTCTGAAATACGTACGCCAACAATCGCGGTTCGCATATATTCAACAAGCACTTCAATTTGACTGGCGCTGAGTTTTTCTGGGCTTGCACAGCAAAGTGCAGCAATAGTTTTATAGCTGGCGCTAAACTTAACGGCGTTGGCTTCGGTACAACTATTCGTTAATGAATATTGGTAAATTTTATGCAGTAACTGCCAGCATCCAGGCGGTGGGCTCTCGTAAAGTTGATAAGAGGCGATAGTGGCATTACATAAAAAATCACTAGCTTTTATAAGTAGCTCATCAATATGTTGGGATGATTTACTGTTGAGCTGAGCTTGCCCAGCGACGCAATAAATATGCCCAAATAATGTAAAGAATTCTTGTCGTTTACGATAAATATCGACCTCTTGTTCACTATTAATTTGCTGCCTAAGCAGGCCGCTAGTAATAGTCATAATCGGTTCGCCGAGTATTTCTAATACGGCGATTAATTGACTTAGCTGACAATTAGAGGCTGTGAGTTCTTTACCAGCAACAATAAGCTGGTTGGCCATGGCGCGTATATTGGTGCGCGATAATACATTCACCCACGAGCGTAGGCCCTCAATACTGGGCTCGCAAAAGCTAAACTCAGGTAGCGTATGTTTACGCTGTTTATTTTTTCGTTTGAAAAACATCTCAATCCAAACCCATTAATAGCCAATACCCTGAGAAGACAGGGCTTACCACGCAGTGGAGGCAACTTTCCTGAGTATAGGTATTGATTGATTTATGTGCTGAATCTGGCGGAGTTTATGTTAACTAGTCGATAGTTTTTTTCAAAAATACTTAAGCTATTTGAGATCTATCTTGAGGGCTATCGACTTTATAAGGTGGGTAAAATAGGCGTTTTAGAGGCTTTGTTTGCTTCTTCGCGAACCAGTTTTGGTACTAAGTAGCCGGGTAGGCGGGCTGTGACTTCCCCCATAATCGCTTTGGCTTGGGTGTCGCTTATTGCAAAGTGAGCGGCGCCTGTAACGGTGTCTAATAAATGCAGGTAATAGGGCAGCACGCCGATGTCGAAGAGTCGCTCACTTAATTCAACTAAGGCAGAGGCTGAATCGTTAATGCCTTTTAGTAAGACGGTTTGGTTAAGCACGGTAACACCAACAGATTTGAGTTTATCGATAGCAATTTTGACTGATTCATCGAGCTCATTGGCATGATTACTATGAATAACGACGACTTTTTTACCCGGCCATTGCTGGAGTATTTCAAGAAGCGCTGGGTCAATTCGTTGGGGCAATACGACAGGCAGGCGAGTATGAATGCGCAATGTTTTAATATGCGGAATAGCCGCGACTTTTTGGCTAAGCCAGCTTAGTTGCCCGTTACTGCTGGCTAACGGGTCACCACCGCTGTAAATGACTTCATTAATCTCAGTATGCTGTTGCAGATAATTTAGCGCCTCTGTCCACATGGCGCGGCTGGGCTGGTTATCCTCATATGGAAAGTGACGACGAAAACAATAGCGGCAATGAATAGCGCAGGCTTTTGTGACAATAAGCAGGGCCCGACTCTGGTATTTATGGATGAGCCCCGGCGTATTGTTAAAGTCGGCCTCATGCAGAGGGTCAGCGGTATATCCCGGTGTAATATCATGCTCTTTGACTAACGGAAGTACTTGTCGAAGTAGAGGATCATTAATATCACCCTTAACCATACGATCAATAAAGGGTGCAGGTGCGCGAATAGGAAAGTCCTGGGGGCTGATGTCAGGGTCGCCATCAATACTGGCAGCAAAGTCATCGGTGGAAATATCGAGCTTTTGGAGCAGTTCAGCTAGGGTCAGTGTCGAGTCAGATAATAACTGCTGCCAACTCTTTACCTCGGCAAGGCGAATAACGGTATTTTCAGTCTGACAGCTTGGGCTTGTTCGCGTTATCATAGGGCCATTCCGGTACTTGAGTAAAATCTATCAGCTGGTTGGCATAAGCCAGCCAATTTAAAACAAAAGCGATTAAAAGAACAGTACCAAAACTAAACGTAAACACTTGTTGAGGAACATCATGGGCAACTATTCTACCAATGAATTCAAGAATGGCTTAAAAATTATTATTGAAGGCGATCCTTGTAATATTGTCGATAATGAAGTGGTTAAGCCGGGTAAAGGTCAGGCTTTTAACCGTGTGCGTTTAAAGAATCTAAAAACCGGCCGCGCTTGGGAGAAAACCTTTAAATCTGGTGAGAGTGTAGAAGCTGCCGATGTCATGGAAACCAGTATGGAATATCTCTACTGTGACGATGAGTTTTGGTACTTTATGGATCCTGATACCTTTGATCAAGTGCCTGCTTCTGCAGCCGCCATTGAAGATGCTAAACCCTATTTAAAAGAGCAGGAAAAATGCATTATCACTTTGTGGAATGGGGCGCCGTTAACAGTCACACTCCCAAATTTTGTTGAGATAGCAGTCGGCGAAACTGACCCCGGTTTAAAAGGTGATACTGCGCAAGGTGCTACTAAGCCTGCCACTTTAGTTACTGGTGCTGTGGTTCGTGTACCGTTATTTATTGATAAAGATGAAGTGCTAAAAATTGATACTCGCACAGGCGAATACGTTTCGCGCGCATGATCGAGCAAACCGGCGCCAAACCTGCTGCGCTTAATAGACAGAATATAGGTGAGCGTTTGGCGAAAAGAGCCGCCACGCTTGCCAGTATTCGTCACTACTTTACACAGCAGCAGGTATTAGAAGTTGAAACGCCGCTGCTAGGTAAGTTCCCCGTGACTGACCCTCAACTCGATAATCTTCGTGTTGAAAATCCTTTTGCAGTAACGCAAGCCGGCTCTGATTCAAATTATTTATATTTAGCGACCTCTCCCGAATATTCAATGAAGCAATTGCTGTCACTTGGCAGTGGTTCTATTTATCAAATATCGAAAGCATTTAGACAAGATGAACCTGGCCGTTTGCATGCTATGGAATTCACCATGCTTGAGTGGTACCGCATTGATTATGATATGGATGCGCTTATTGATGATGTTGCCGCATTAATTCATCGCTTAATACCGAATGCAGGCGTTGAGAAAATCAGTTATCGCGAGGCGTTTATTCGTTATGCAGGTGTTGACCCGTTAACAGCTACCTCCGATGACCTTGAGTTAATCGCCAAACAAAAAATGGATGTGAGCTTTACCGATCAAAGTAAAGATGTGTGGTTAGATTTATTACTGACGCATTGTGTTGAAGAGCATTTGGGTAAAAACGGAATGACTTTTTTGTATGATTATCCAGAGAGCCAGTCGGCACTTGCGAGATTAGCGGTGAACAGTGATGGTCAAACCATTGCAAAACGTTTTGAGCTTTACATGAACGGTATTGAATTGGCTAATGGTTATTATGAGCTCACTGATTCTGTTGAACAGATGAGTCGATTTGAGTCTGATAATCAGCAGCGCTTAAAAGCGGGCGAACCCGCTCGTGAAATTGATACTGGTCTTGTGGCAGCGTTAGATCGTGGCTTACCGAAATGTTCGGGTGTTGCTTTAGGTATCGATCGCTTATTACTCTTGCTGTAATAAAATATCTAGCCTTCTTATTTTTTATTCACTCTCGTTATTTAGTTGTCTTAATTAATCGTACCCATTAATTCGCCAAGCTGTATTGCCGAACCATTTTCTAAGGTTTCATTCCATGTAACCGTATTGTCTGGAAACAATACAATAGCGGTTGAGCCTAATTTAAAGCGACCCATTTCCCCGCCTTTATTCAATTCAATCGGTTTTGTTAAATCAATAGCGTTAACCTTTTTAGATTGCGGCGCTACTTGGCCAGCCCAAACTGTTTCAATAGCAGCAACAATCATTGCGCCAACTAATATCACAATCATGGGTCCGCAGTCAGTATCAAATACACAAACTAATCGCTCATTGCGAGCAAATAAACCAGGCACATTATTAGCGGTTGTTTGATTAACCGAGAATAATTTTCCAGGCACATAAAGTGTTTTTTGTAAGGTGCCTGCTAATGGCATATGGACACGGTGATAATCTTTGGGAGATAAATAAATAGTCGCGAAAGCGCCGTTATTAAATTGCTCTGCTAATGCAGTATCACCACCTAGTAATGCAAGAAGACTATATTTATGGCCTTTAGCTTGCAGTAGCTGGTCTTTTTCTATAATACCTATTTCACTAATAGCACCGTCTGCAGGTGAAGCGATAGTATTCTCATCTTGCACAATAGGGCGGGCACCGGCTTTTAATTCACGAGTAAAAAAATCATTAAAGCTAACGTATTGCTCATGATTCTCTCTTTCAGCTTCAGCCATATTAATCGGAAAGAAGTGACTGAACAGTTGAATGATTTTTGATTTTAACCAAAGGTTTTCACAGTCAGCTAGATAGCCGATTAGGCGAGAAAGCGTATGCTGAGGTATGCAGTATTGTGAAAGAATAAATAGACGATCGCGGAATTCGGGTAGAGACATTTTTTTAGCCTTGTTTGTTATTGTCACAAAGTGTGTCGTTAATTAACTTTGTGATATTAATATAGAAAAAAGTAGTTAGCTGGCAGAGTTATCAATTGGTGTGTTTTTCAAATTACCCCATTCAGACCATGAGCCATCATAAGCTTTAATGTTAAGCCCCATTATTTTTCCGACTAAATAGGTAAGGCCAGATCGATGGTGTGATTGGCAGTGCGTAACAATCGTTTTATCTATAGTTAGATTTTTATCGGAAAGCATCGTTTGAATAGTCGCTAATGGCTTGATCCGTAAAAAATTGTTTCTATCCATTAAGTCTAACCAGTTAATATTGGCGGCGCCAGGAATGTGGCCGCCACGAGCGGCTAATACTTTTTCACCACTGTACTCTTGTGGCGACCTTGCATCCCAAACGATAAAGTTGTCATTAGGTAATGATTCAATAATGTTATCTGCGGTAATGATTAATGCTGTATCAATCTCGACTTCAATGAATGATGAGTCGTTGCTATCTACAGAATTATTTTTACTAGGGCCGCTTTCTGTTTCACGGTTTTCACCAAGCCAGGCAACTAATCCACCATCGAGATAATGATAATTATTATGGCTAATAACATCTAGGGTCCAAATTAATCGACCAGCCCATCCGCCGCCTTCATCATCATAGGCAATGACAATGCTATTGTCGTTGAGGCCTATGCGAGAAAAAACAAAAGCTAAGTCATCCGCGTCAGCTATTTTACCGGCAGCCGGTGCAATGCCGCACACTAATTCGCTAGGTTTAATATGTTGCGAGCCCGGAATATGCGCCTCATGAAAAGCTGCTTCGCTACCGACAAAGACAAACAAAATATGAGTTTTGTTAAGTAGAGTATCGAGCTCTGATGTTTGAAGAACAATGTCGGGTGAGAGCGATGAAGACATAGTGTGTTGAGGTCCTTTTTATAAATTCGAGTTTTAAATTCGAGTT
>CAXAHI010000016.1:0-31109 GCA_963968645.1 uncultured Gammaproteobacteria bacterium
TTAATAATATCGCCTGCACCGTTGGTTAAATCAGTGGCGGTAACACTTTCGATAACACCCGTAGCCGACCAAACTAACTGGCCGTTATCGCCAAGGATCGTATCTGTACCTGATAGCGTCGTAATAGTATCAATGCCACTACCTGCAATAACGATGTTAGTGCCATCACCTAATGTGAGCGTGTCATCGCCACCAGCTGATGCTTCAGAGCTCGTCGCATTGACTAACACATTATTAACGTAAGTGAGCTCACCGTTATCACCTAGCACAACATCAACACCGTTAGTGCTTGTCACGTCATCGCTAGATAAACCAGCAAGTACTCGGTTATCACCGTCACTGACCATAATGGTATCAATACCCGTGGTAGTTGCATCGATATCATTCGTTGATAAACGAACCGCAATACCATCGGTATATTCAATAACACCGTTATCGCCTATTACATCATCAGCGCCGTTGCCAGTAGTTACCGTGTCGCTACCAAAGCCTGCAATAACTGTGTTGTTACCGTCAGTAATGGTTATTACGTCATCGCCACCTTGATCGGTTGCTGTTGATTGAATGTTAGTAATAACGCCGTTAAGGTCAAAGTTAATTTCACCGTGATCACCAATAACAATATCGTTGTCGCTACCAGTATTAACGCTATCGTTAGCATGGCCAGCAATAACAACGTTATCGCCTTCACCTAGATTTAATGTATCAATGCCACCAAAAGTAGTTTCTGAACTGACTGCTTTAACCAAGATGTTATTCGTGTAAGTCAACTCACCGTTATCACCCAGCACCACGTCATTACCGTAAGCACCGGTCACGTCATCGTTAGATAAACCTGCCAATACACGGTTATCGCCGTCACCAATAATTATCGTATCAACACCGGTTGTACTGACGTCGTTATCATTAGTCGACAAACGAACCGCAATACCATCAACGTATTGGATAATACCGTTATCGCCAATCACATCATCAGCGCCTTTGCCGGTAGTGACTTCATCGCTACCAAAGCCCGCAATAACTGTGTTGTTGCCAGCGATGAGCGTAATAAAGTCTGCACCACCTTGGTCAGTCGATGTCGACTGAATATCAGTGATAATGCCCGCAGCATCAAAGTTGATTTCGCCGTTATCACCAATCACTAAATCATTACCGTTACCGGCATTAATCGTATCGCTACCATCACCGCCGACTAAACGATTATCACCAGTGCTGGCATTAATCGTATCGTCACCACCCACGGTATTCACGGTTGAGTAAATGCGATTGACATTTTCCGTAGAGAACAATAAGAAATCGTTAGGATAGTTGTTTGTGATTCGCTCAATAACACCGTGATCACCAAAGGCAATATCATTACCGCTGCCCGTGGTAATGTCATCACCGCCCACTGTCAACGCATCTTTATTAGCATGAGTCGACTCGTCAACGGTAATAACATCCATGATGTTTTGCGCCGCATCGGTTCGCAGACTAATGCGCCCAGCTATCTCAACAGGACCATAACCTTCAACTTGGCTTGCACGTTGATTGAAGTTATCGATATCAACATTAATATTAAGACCTGAATCACCATAAAGATGATCCGCACCCGTAAGACCAAAGATAGTATCGTTACCTGAACCACCCAAAATCACATCGCTAGCTTGGCTACCGGTTAAGGTATCGTTACCCGCACCACCATAAATAACAACACCTGCCGTTGCGTTAGAGGCATCAATAACATCATTACCGGCATTAACAAACGCACGTGCCGCTGGCGTATTAGGATTAAGAGGATCATCACTGTAGCGACTTCCGTCTTGCGTGGTGTCACCAAAAATAATGACTGGCACACTGTTTTGGCCGTCATAACCCGCACCGGTGACAGTAATCGTATCGCCGCCCATCTCGCCATTGCCGAGCACTTGGTTACCACCACCATGAATTAACATAAGCGGTAGCGCGCGTGTAACGGTAAACGCAAGTTCGCCATCGTTGTTGAACGTCGCGCCATCAAGCGTAATAGACGCGCCATCTGAACTCATTTCTGCAATCGAATAGCTACCGTCATAGTTGTCACTACCGGTTATGAATACGGTATCGCCAATACGGTAACCCGCTTCAAACCATTCGCCACCCACATTTTTCAGCGTGTCGCTACCGACAATATCAAACGTCGTTGTAATACTATGAGGTGTTACATCAATAGTCGCTTCATCATTACCTTCACCTAGGAGCATTTCAAAAATATCAATGCCGGCAAAATCAATTGATGCTTGGTCTATGCCCGATACACGCGTCATAACGCTAGCCACTTGAGGAGCATCAGCAGGTGTTGCCGCAACAGAAATAACTTCTGCATCACTTTTATGGTCACGGAAAATCGTTAAGCGATCGGTATGCGAAAACTCGCGCGTAGGATCACCTATATACAATGGCACTGCCGGTGTTTCTTCTGGCAACATCACCGCAATACGTAAACTACGATCACGTTCGGCATTGCCGCCTTCAATAATAATAGGGCCGTTAAGCGTACCGATTGTTTCGTCAACCGTAATGCCTTCGCTAACAACGACTTGTGCAAAAACATCACCAGTAATAATAAAGTCATCACTGCCTGAACCACCAATTAAGGTGTAAATAACGCCTGTTTCACTGCCTTGAATATAGAAAGTGTCATTACCTTGCAGTAAATCTAATTCAATAAACTCAACATTTGTGATGTCGCCAGTAACGCCTGCACCAAAGAAGCCATTGGCATTTAACAACACAACGTCATCCGCCTCTGTACCAATTAAGGTCACAGTATCGGTGCCATTACCGCCATCAATTCTAACCAACGCATTAAGGTTGTATTCAATAGTGTTATTGCCATCACCACCATCGACACTCGAAAGCACACTGCCCGCAAGTAAGAACGCTCTTAATTCAAAGTTATCATCGCCATCACCGCCATTTAAAAACAACAGGGCTTTGTTACTGTAAACAGAGAATTGATCACCCGCGCCCACTTCATCGCCACCATTTAAGGTAACAATATGGCTAGTACCAAAACTTAAGAAGCCACTCGTAACAGCCGTGGTGCTAATGGCATCATTTGGATCGGACAAATCACTCGGTAAGGCACCAAATATCTGACCCACTTGGAAGGTATCTTTGTCATCACCGGCATTAACCGTAAAGGTCGTACCTGTATCATCAAAGAATATTTCGTCACTGCCAGCCAAAGTGTTAATAATAATACCGCTAGAAACCACACCTGACACTTCATTTTCAGCATCAAGAGTCTGCGTTGCATTACCGTTGATGTTGCCATTGTAGTTAATACGTTCAACCGCTGAATTATTAAAATAATCTAAGCTTGAGCCGTGCATACGAGCAATATAGTTTTCACGAATTAAGAACAGGTCTTCAGTACTTGTGCCATCAACGACTAACTGATCGTAATCATTAGCGTTGGTGCCACTGTCTAAAACATTAATCAAATAACTGGCATCATCACCATTATCATCAATGTTCGTAGTTTCAATATAATAATCATCCTGGCCTTCACCACCATCAAGGTCGAGCGTTTCAAGACGTGTATGTAAACGCGTCACTGAAATATCATCATCACCGGTATTACCCGTAATAAATGTACGGCCAGTTATTTCATTAGCGTCAAGGTTAATCGTATCGTTACCTTCACCACCGGCAACCGTGATTACACCTACATCGGCATCGGTTGCTGAGTTGGTATCACGTAAGCTACCGTTTAAGTTAATGACATCATTATTTGCACCGGCATCAATCGTAATTGAATCCGCAAATATAAGACCATCAACTGTAATCGCATCAACATCCGCGCCAGAGATAATACTAATATCCGCTGCGGTTAATGTTTTGTCTACGCTTAAGTCGAAGCTATTAATACCGTCGCCTAAGTTAATCGCTACTGCTGTACCGCTAACGTCGTCTTGCATGGCAAGTTGATCATTACCCGCACCCATCATAATGTCGAGCGTGCCGATATTATTTAGCATGCCGGCAAACGTTACACTGTCATTACCTATACCAGAACTTAAGTTAAACGATGTTGAGGTTAACGTTTTCGTTGCCGCTATATCTAACTGGTTATTACCGTCACCTAAATCAATATCTACAACAGTGCCGGATACATCTCCTTCAAACAGAATCGTATCGCTGCCATCACCCGTATCAATCGTAATAGTTGATCCAGAGATAACTGATTGCAAAGTGATATTATCCGCTTGATCACCACTACTAATAGTAATAGTCGCAGCAGCTAAACTACCTTGAACATCAATCGTGCTACCCACTGTTGGGTCATCACTATTAAAGTCGCCTTCAATAACAAGATCGGTTAAGGCGTTAATGGTCGCGCCAGCGCCAATAGCAATATCATCGCCCGCTCTGAGCGTTACACTGCCTAACGTTGAATTAATCGATACGCCGGCATTAATCGTTAAATCATCACCTGCGCCAGGATCTTCCGAAGCAATTAAAATTATCGACCCCGAATTACTGACAATATCATTAGCAACTGTCAACGGACTGTTAGTCACCAAATTGATATCACCGGCTGCTGTAAGTCCTTGGCTACCGCTAATGCTTTCTACAACTAAGTGCCCAGTATTGGTAATCCACACTTCACCTGCCGTCGATCGACCTTCTAACTGACCCACAGTGGTTTGTAAACGCTTGGTTGATGAACCAATATTACCCGCCGAATAAAGCTGAGTTAAACCGGCACTAACATTCGATGCATTAATATCCGTATGGCCATTTAAGATGCCATCACCACTTAATATATAAGCCGTCTCGGTGCCTTGCGTACCAGTTGTACCTACACTGCGAATATAAAGATCACCCTCAGTTTCAATAATAAAGCTGTTTTGTGCGCTACTGCTTGACAACACACCATGGCTTGTTGTGTCGGTACCTGCATCTGAATTGATATCCAAATCCTGACCTGAAATACCAATAGTACCTAGCTCTGCATGCAATGAAATATTTTCACCAATAACATCAGCCAAACCTAAACTTTCGGCATTACCCGCCAAAACTGCAGTGGCGGTAGAACCATCTGAATCAATCGTATCGAGAATGGCTAAGCTCGCCCACAAATCAACATCACCACCGGCTTGAACCAGTTTGACATTCATATTGCCAACCACTTGCTTTAACGCAACATCTTCGCTGGCATTAATATCAATATAGCCGTCAGAAGATAATTCAAATTCAACATAGTCGGTGACAATGCTTTCGCCATCAACCACCGACATCTCACCAACACTGCCGCCGGTAGCGACAAGTCGAATAGCCGACGAGGCAACAATATTCGCGTAGTCATGATTAAGACCGTCAAGAATCGAACCATTAAGCGTGGTTAAGTTGATAGAGCCAGACTGCGAATAAAGCGTACCAAGATTAATGTTATCGTTGCGCTCAGTCACATAAACGTCACTGCTAGCACGCAGCGTGAGTATTGCGTTAGTGCTTAGATCAACATAAAAGCGTTCGGCGGCAGAAGCGCTACCAATGCTACTAGTAGCAGCTTCCAACACTAAGTCGCCTGATTGAACGTTGGTGGCCGAAGCGCCGTCAGCCGAGGCATTAATAATACCCATGCCGGTTTTAATGCGTACTGCATCACCCGCCACAATACTGCCAATACGAAGGTCAGTCTCTGAGCCCAGGAAGACATTATTATCGGCATCAACATTAATCATACCACCAGCGTTTAAATCAATATCGTCGCGTAAATCAACGCGGATAAAGTTAACAGTATTGGCGTAGGTCAGACTTAAAATATTGTCGCTACTATTGATAGCACGTAACTGGTCATTAGGTTCAATCGTTAGAACCGTACCACTAATATTCTGAACAACGGCATCAAAACGAATAACATCAGCAGCATTCTCAAGTGCATAACTTAGTTGTACTGTCTGCCCTGCAGTAAGCGCACTATCCAACCAACTACCCGATAGTCGTGTAATCGTATTGGCGGCAACATTAATACTGGCATTGGTGTCAATCACAACACTGAGCGATGGAATAATCGATGCCATTTCTACATCGGCACCAATCTCATTCGCTAGCGTATCACCCGTAATCAAGGTAATCGTGTCGGCGGTTAATGAAGCAATAGTGTAGAAACTACCGTTATCATTAGCGTTGTCAGATTCGCCATAGACTTGAATTTGCATACCCTCTGCAAATGCCCCGCCCGCAGCCGAGCTCCAACTTACGCCATCAAAGCGTGTAATCTGATCTTGCGGTGAATGATCCACCGTACCCGCAACCGTATTCGAGTTATGAATAAATTGAAGGTTATTAAAAGTTATAGGCTGTGCCGACAAGAAGCTAATATCTGCGCGCTCAGCGGCAGCTAATACTTCTCGCTCATCCGCCGAGAAATTACCGTCAACGGCAATAATCGCCGAGCCTGTAGAGGCACCGACATTGGCATTGCCCACGCCAGCGTTAACCGCGCTTAACACAACATTACCATTGTCTGCGGTAATGTTAATGCTTTCGATAGCTGCCTGCGTATCGGTCACCGGCATAACTAAACCAGCACCAATCAGGTTAAGCAACTCATCCTCAGACCAAACTTTAATACTGCCTCTAACACTAGTAATTTGATCAGCCGTTAATTGATAGCGGTAGTTTTGGTTATAGCTATCACCAACAGAACCAAAACGACCATGTAAATCATAATATTCGTTCGTGCGCTTAAGCTCTAAGGCTGCAATTTCCTCATCAGTTTCACCAAGGTCTTCATAGAACTGACGCTCGCTAGCACCTAAAGTAATTTCTTGAGTTGCACTATAAGGATAGCTAGTGATTCCCGTTGCTGGGTCTGTTTCGGCAAAGGTTAATCGATACTGCCAATAGCTATCGTATTCGGCCTCTGTCAACGCGCCAAAGTCTTCAAGCGTGCGCTCAATTTTAGCCTGCGCACCCGTCCACATTTGGTACTCAACCGTATCGCCTGTGACTAAACCATGACCTTGTGGTAACACAGCCGAACTGGTACTGCTATCAATGCCGCTATCGCTTGAATCAAGGGTTATATAGTCATAAGTGCCAACAGTGCCATCACCGTCCAAATCAAAATAAATACGATGCAAAGATTTAGCATTCGTCGTTGCTGTTATAAAGAGTGTGTCGCTGCTACCTACCTCAGAGAAACTAATCTTATTCGCATCATTCGCGTCGACAGTCACACTGTAAACACCCGTCGCGCCCGATTGACCCTGCGGCACTAACGCGCCAATATTGGCCGTTACATCAACAATATCAATTAGGCCTAAGTCTGCCCAAACACCATTGCGTAATTGGTCGGCGGTACGCGTATCCACTTTTGATTGGTTATCACCATCAATCAAACTACCTGCCAGTACATCGATATAAACGTCACCGCGCTTAGATACCACGCCAGTGGTTGGCAGCTCACCCTCAGCAGGGTTTTCGTTTGTGCCCATTAAGCGCAAGTCGCCCGAACGCTCTTCAATATAAATACTGGTGTTAGCCGATGCGACTAATAGATCAGCAGCCGTTGACCCGGTATCGAGTGACAGGCGACGGCTTTCTGTATTACCAATGCCACCTTGAGCAGCGATAAGTTCAATAGAACCACCACCAACACGACCTGCATACCAGCTAGAAGCACTTTGCTGCGCAACAGCAATCGAACCGGCGGCGCGCAAACTGACATCGCCATTGCTCGCGGTAATTCGATCAACATTTAAATCACCACTCACTTCCTTAATATTAATGTCGCCAAATTCGGACACAGCATCAATACTGGTGAAATCGGTAACCAACGCCCAAGCTGAAGAATTAAAATTAGTGGTCGACAAATCAAGCTGCCCAGGACCACCCAAATAGCGATAGACAGAACCGACCGAACCACCCGCGGCATGACCAGCAGCAACCTGCACCTGATCACTGCCTTGATAAGACATACGACGCCACGTTTCAACATCGTTATAGTTTTGATTCGTTAAATTGGCATCCGCAATTGAGTTACCCAAATATTGATAAACCGTTCCAGTCTGGCCATTCTGACCAGACTGTACTAATACTTGAGAAGCAATCTCTAAATTCACCTGCGTTTGTGACGAGGTGAAACTAAAGTCCTCAGTGTTCAAGTAAATAGTACCCGCGTTACTAGAAAAGTTAGTCACTAAATCAGATATGTTGGTTTGCAGTGCAAAGCCATCTTTAGCGATACCCTGTTTAGCATCAAGCACAAGGCGATTGCCGTTAATATTAGCCAATTCATTTAACTGAACAATTTCACCATTGGTATGCAGTCGAGTTGTACCCGACGCATTCAACACCGGGCCGGCAATAATAATATCAGCGCCCTCTACGGTTGAATTTACATCAATCTCACCCTGCTCATAACCAATAAAGTTAATCCCAATATTACGGTCAGCTTTAACCGAGTGTGTATGGGTTGTGGTGGTAAATTCTTCTTGGGTAAATTTGGTGTAATAGGTTTTCTTACCGTACCAAGTACTGGTAGTCCAGTTTTCGGTAAAGGTTTCGCTGCCATCTTCAACCGTGTTGTAGCTATACATATAAGCATCGTTTGCATTCTCGACATCTAAATCTAAAGTATAGTAAGCCCCTTCATCAGCCAGTGATGGCCCAGCGAGCCGCTCAACACTATCCCAGTAAGAAGGCGCAGGATCAGCCGCTAGAAAATCAATGCCCAACCAGCCGCTTTGACCCGTTGTTAAATATTTTCGAACCGCATCCTCAACATCAACCGAATAGCCATAACGCCAACCCGATCTTGGTGTATAGGTCGTATCATCATTAATTGAAGCATTTTGGAATAAAGTGACTTGTGGATTATCTGAAGTACCTTTTGCCTTATCGGCAATAAGCAATGTACCTGAACCACGCTGCGATGCATCTAAACGATCAATCACAATGTCGTATGAAGAATGGTTGTCCACATCGATCTTGCCGAACCCAGCCAAGATATCAATGCGGCCATAACCTGAGTTTAAGATATGGCCAATTAATTCAACTTGGCCACCACCAACACTCACTTCAGATAATTCTATCTTGCCTGTTGAGGTATTGTAATACGCTCTAATTTCATCATTAGAAACACTTCTTAGTAATACTTTGCCGGTTGCACCACGGCTAATTGAATTGATTTCATTGGTAACACTAGCATTAATAGTAATCGCATAATCCATTTTACCGCTTTGGATAACGCCATTTAAATTAATATATTCAGCATCAATCGAAATTTTGTCGCCAATAAGATTCACACCCGATGACGCAGCGGTTAACAGTTTAGTCACACTCGTATCATTCGACGCCGTCACACCATTATTGGTTAAGCCGTTAAGACGAGAGTAAGTTTCACCACCAATTGCGTATTGTGAAACACCTTGGATTAGCACATTGCCGCCAGCAGAAATTTTCATATTTTTAGCACGTACTTGCGCAAAAATTTCAACATCGCCTTGCGGATTATTAATCGTTAAATCGCCGCCTAAATTATCGACGGTACCGAGAATAGAAATAGCCCCAGGGGGTTTTGCATTAGCTTCATAATCAAAAGTATTGGCAATTAATATCTCAGGGTCATTACCCGAAGAGCCACCAACAAATTCAAACGAAGGGGTGCGAGCATGCAGCGCATGATATTCCTCAGTTCGCGTTGCTTCAATTAAAGCTACAACCTCGGCCTGATTTGGACCTGCGTAGCTCTCGCGTTCAGCCGCTGTTAACTCAATTTCTTGACTGGCGCTATACGGATAGCTAGTTAAACCGGTTGAAGGATCCGTGACAGCAAACAAGGATCGATACAGCTGATACTGATCGAACTCTGACTGAGTCAATGCATCACTTGTGTCAGAGATTTTGATATCACCATTAAGATATAGGCCACCTGAGGTTTCAGGAATATCAATACCCATAATCTCGAGCGATGCTTCCGTATTGTTGACGATTTCAACACTAGCATCACCAGGCGCATCTATAACACCCTGCCCCGTTAAGCTATCAGCACGCACATCAACGATACCTGCCTGCGCAACAATCGGCGCAACCACAATTTTACGACCGGTAAACTCAACAGCACCAAATACTGTTTCGCCACCAACCACTTGCGACTCTAATAAACCTTGCGTACCTAGCTCACTAGAAATACGGTCAATTTCATCTTCATAATATTTTTTCAGATCCGCATTGTCCGCACTGTATTGGCGCAATTGCGCCTTAGCAAAACTCAGCTCATTAATCAGTGATGAATTTAATGACTTATTGCCCAGCGTATAGCTAACGCCTTCGGTTGAGTAATTAAGCGCGCTATTGCTTGTTTCAAATAAGCTTAATTTCTCCCAGTCATCATTATTATCATCAAAATTAATATTACTAAGTTCAACACCATCAGCATCAGAGCCTTGATAACGATAACGATGACCGCTATCACCGCCGCCTGTATGGCCAGCATAAACATCAAAGGTATCGCCTTTTCTTAAATCAATGCTTGCACTAGTGCCATTCGCTTCATAACTCGCTTCTCCCGCTTCGATCGCGGTTAAAGCAACATCAGTACCCAATTGATTAACGATGAGTTTTACATTTCGATTAAGACCCGTATGTAGCTCACCATTAACCACCACAGTACCGACAGCGTCAAAGGTAGAAGCCCCATCAAACACCTCTGCACCACCCGTTAAACTATTAATGCCATCGGCAATACTGCTTGCCCAGTTAACACCTTTAGCTTGTGCAGATACATTAGCAAAACCTAAGCGCTCGGCATGTAATTTAATATCACGAGCAGAATTCAGCACCGCACCTGCATCAACGGTAATTGTATTCGTTTGATTCAGTATTGAATTCGCATCCACCACATCGATTGGCACGGCACTACCCGCAAAGCTATCTGTTTTTGCATTTAATCGATAGTCATCACGCTCAAACGTAACATTTGTGCCTGCGGAAATATTTAAATCACCACCCGCCGAAACCTTAGCACCATTAGCAAAAAGAATTTGATTCTCTGGATCAATAAGAATATCCGCATCTGCAACCGAGACCGTACCTATACCATAGGTTTCCAAGTTTAACTTGGCATCAAAGTCACCCGTGCCACGCGCTGAAATATTAATATCGCCAATCGTCGTTAAGTCTGCATCACCAATATGAACTTTGGCTAAACTTTCTGTGGTATCAATAGTGACATGAGCACCTGCACCCGCTAACGCACCACCCGTAGTCATGGTGACATTCTCGCGCACTAAATAATCATTAAAGGCTTCTAACGATAACTCACCAGCACCTTGGCTATCACCCAAAATAGTTAATTCAGCCGCATCGCCAATCACAATTTGAGTATTAAAATCTAAATGCGTATCACTGCCCGCACCTGCGCCAGCAATAGCACCGCCAGTACTTCCGACAATATTTTCTTTGCCGCCTGACAGCCAATCTTTTCTAGCTTTGTTAATCGCATCAATATCAATCTCTCTAGCGGTAACACTGCCGACCACTTCCGCTTTAACATCAGCAGTAACATTATGATCGACAACTGCACCACTACCCGACAACGCGCCGCCAGAACCGACAGTGATTTCGCCATTAAATTTAGCGGTATGCTCGGCTTTAATATTGGCTTCACCAGCACCGCCGAGTAAACCATTAACACGCCAATGATTAGTATTGGAGAAATCCTCTGTCGCCAGATCAACAGCCGCAACATTAGCGCGACTCTCGCCCAATAAACGCCAGCGTGTAACATCCGAGAAATTCTCTGTCGCAACATCAATATTTTCGAATTGCAGACCATTACTGGGTGAGTCCGGCTGATTTTTAACAGCCGCATTAGCACCAACAATAAACGCATAACGATGACCAACTAAACCGCCGGCAGTGTGCCCTGTCATAACATCAACGGTATTGCCATCAACAAAGTCAACAGCAGAGTATGCTGTTGTGTAATCCGCTGCGGAAAATAGCGCTAATTTCTGCCAATCACCACCATCAAAATTGATAGTAGCCATATCGGTATTATCAGCATCATTACCGGTATATTGATAACGATAACCACCCTCACCACCACCGGCATGATTATTAAATACATCAACCGTATCACCCGCTCTTAAATTAAAGAGCGTCGTCATATCCGTAGCATCGTCGGGGGTAGTGTCATCCAATACCGTGTACTGACTGTTGTAATCAGCAGACTGTGAATTGCCGATATATTCGTAACGCGTACCAAAGGTTGCATTAGGATTTTGAGCAGTAGAAATATCAACAGTCTCGCCGCTAATTATATTTCTTACGCCACTAATATCTTCATAGCTGGCATCACCGGATACAACCACCGCCGATGAATTGGCAGCAACATTAATCGTACTACCCGCTTTTATACCCGCATAAGTATTACTATTATTATTGGTTGTTGTTTCGGCTCCCGCACCCGCTAAAACACCTCCACTACCCGCTGTAGCATCGGCATAATTATCATCAACACCCACTGCAGAAACTTGTAAGGTATTGGCTGTAACAGAAGAGTTTGTTGCAATATAGGCTTGAGTATCAGTATTGCTACTCACTCGAGAAACAGCGGCACCTGCAGCCACTAAACCACCCGCAGCACTATTCGCTTCGGCATTACTGCGAGTATTATTCGACGCCGTCACCAATACGCTGCCATCAATATTCAGTATCGAGTTACTCGCAATATAAGCAACAATATCACTGTTATTATCAATATAGGTATTGGTTGAATCAATACCAATTAAAGCACCTGCCGCACCGCTTGAAAACGCCTGCGCAGAATATCCGCTAGAACCCAAACTACTAGAGGCAGCAACATTTAAACGTGCAGCATTAATAGTAACGCTACCTACAGCTTCGTTAGTGACATTGCCAATCGTCGCTCGAACATCCGGCTCAATATCAATATCCGTTACCGATGCGCCCACAGCCAAACCACCCGCTGCGACACCATGAATAGTACTATCAATATCAGGCGTAACATCAGCCGTAACTGTCACTGTGCCCTGAGAATCAATGCGAGAATCACGATCAATATAAGCATAAACGTTAGAATCAAATGTTACCGATCCAGTGTTCACAGAGGCCGCGCCGATGCCGGCCGCTACGGTCCAAATATTTTGATCAACCTTTAAATTACTGTCGGCATTCACCGTTAGGCTGCCAACATTCCCGCCTTGACCTATTTGTGTAAGCTGACCTAAATACGCTTTAGTCTCGCCACCAATAGAAGTACTACCAATAGACGCACCTGCGGCTAACGCTCCAGCTGCGACGCCTTTCGCTTTAATAGAAATATCACGATTAGCAGTTGCCTCTATCGTAATACTATCGGCAGAAGTTATATCACTGCCAGCGGTATAAGCTAACTGATCGCTGGTGTCGTCAATAACGCCCACTTGCGCGCCAATCCCTACTAAACCCGCTGCACCACCATAAGCCTCTACATCAATATCATTGGTGTAATCGGCTTTAATCAGAACATCATCACCCGCAACAAGCGAGGCATTGGTATCCACATAAGCAGTAGTGTCGCTGTTTAGTATAGCAACGGCAACCGCCCCACCCACGCCAGCAATGCCACCAACAGCTCCGCTACCCACAACCATGCTTAGGTCAACATTTTCGTCGGCTTTAACCTCAATATCACCCGTCGTTGCCGTCACCGTTGCATTGACACCAATATAAGCGTTAGTACCACTTTGTCCTTCAGCAACTAAGGTGACAACTACATCATCCGTATCTGCTGCTGCTGCACCGCGAGCAACCACAGCGGCTTTTTTATCGGAGCGAATATCAGCCGACTGATCAAAGAATTTTTGTCGCTGTCCTAAATCTTGCCAAACCGTTTTATCGCTAAAGTCAACGTTGGCCCAGTCCGCTACCGTTAAATTAGCAGTACCTAAGTAAGCATAGCGATGCCCCATAGTCCCGCTACTAGTTAATGGATATCCTGTCACAATATCGACAGTATGGTTAGTGCTTAACGTTGCAGTAGCTGCAGTAGTTGCATGAGCTGCATTGGTAAAATCACGCGTATTACCGACCTCGCTCCAATCACCGCTAGACGCATAGTTTTGCGTCGCTAGATTAACGCCAGCGGTTTCATCTTGAAGTGTAAATTCATAACGCTTGCCATTAGCTGCATCAACCGTATCGCCATTAAACAATGTCTCAATGCCATCACTAGGTACATAACGTGTTGATGTTGTAGAACCACCAGAATCACCCGTCAGCACATTATCAATAGAACTCTGAGCGTCAGAAGTCGATTTACCTGCATCACTGTCAGCATCAATTCCTGCACCAATACTAATAACCGAAACGCCGCCGCTAATACCAATACCTGCACCACCACCAAAGGCAATCACTATTGAATCGACATTGCGATCAGCATTGGCCTTAACGCGCACATTATTTGTCGCTAAAACAGAAGTGTTGCTACCGATATAAGCCGTTACGTTATTGTTAATCGTAATCACTTCAACCGAGGCACCAATACCTACACCACCAACACCCGCCGCACCTACAAAACCGTCTACCTCTCCGTTTTTGTTCACATCCGTTCGGTTGTTCGCAGTCACTTCAACATCGGTTTCGGCTTCGACATCAGCAAGTATATTGGCATGACTACCAATCCAAGCTAACGTATCCGAGGTCGTGGTCATAACAGAAACTGCACCGGCAAGGCCGGCTATGCCACCAGCACCTGAAACAGCAACAACGTTTATATTTTCAAAAGATTTAGCCGAAATATCAACCGCAGTGCCAGTACGAAGTATTGCGCCTGCTACATAAGCCTGAGTCGTGCCATCAAGAACACCAATCACAACGGTTGCACCAATAGCTCCCGCACCGCCAGCCAATGCACCACCATAAAAATCAGCGCTAGTATATGAGCGCGCTTGAACGTTAATGCTACCTGTTGTAGTGACTTTAGCTAAACGAATAAAGGCATTGGTGTTTGACGTACTAGAAATAGTAGCGCCCACACCGGTGCCACCAAAATACAAACCAATACTGACACCCACAACCACCGTCTGCACTGTCTCTTTAGAAAGCGCCACAACTTGAACGTTATTAGCAAAAATATGATCCTGATTTTCAGCGCTATCAGTAAGGCGATCATCATCGCTGATATAAGCCTTAGTGGTATTATTGATAATATTTAAATCAACAGCGGCACCTATACCCACTTGACCGCCAGCAACTGCACCACCAGCACTTTCAATATCGGTGTCTTGATGCGCCATAACACGAACGGTTGCACCACGCTCGTTATTTGAGTTAACAGAAGAATCGCTGATATAAGCCTCTGCCGTTGTATCTACTATATTGCTAATGACATTAGCAGCAATACCCACAACGCCAGAAACACCTACCGCGGCAGAAACAACATTAATATCATTAGAGGTATTGGCAACAACCGCTAAGCCATAGACGGCTTTATTCGCAGAGTAAGTAGCACCTGTACTGTCACTATTATCTGCCCAGTAATCAACATTGGCTGAATAAGCACCCAGTGCAGTAACCGTAGAGTCCGATGACACATAAGCCTTAGCTTCTGAGGTTAATTTATTAATAAATACCGAGCCACCTAAGCCGACGGTTCCGGATAAACCAGCAGAGCCGCCATAAGAGGCAATCGTATCTTTGGACTCAGCAAACACCACAACGCTATCAGGCGTCTCTACCGTTGAGCCAGATATAAAAGCATTGATTCTATTATTAATTAAACTACCGCCACCGGAGCCTGCAAGTGCCGCTGTACCCGAACCCGAAATACTCACGGCAACGGTTTCAATCTCAGCTTCTGATAAGGCTTTAATAACCACATTGCCAGCACGACTACTGCCACCAGTATTGGCGACAGTGACGTCACTGCCGGCATCAATACCGGCATTAATTTTATTCTCAATATCGCTGTAGGCAATAGCTGCACCTACTGCAACAGTGCCAGCACCACTCGCTTGCGCTGCAATAGAATGCATACCCGAAGTATCATCGGCAACAACCGTAATATTATCGGTTGAATCAACATTCGAACCTGTAATACGCGCATCAATATTTTTGCGTATCCAATTTAATGACAGCGAACCTGAAGCGGCAAACGTGCCTGCGCCACCACCGGCAAAACTGATATTATTAATATCAGACGAGGAATTAGCATTAACGTTAACGCTATCCGCATTTACCGTTGCATTATTGATATAAGCTTTAATTGTGCTTTCGCTATCCGAACCTGGATTGTCAGGATCGCCACCAATATAGTTATAAGCAACCGAGGCACCAATAGCGGCCGTACCTGCTCCAGAACCTGCACCCGCTATAGCATTAATGGTCGACTTGTCTTCGGCACGCACGTCGACTTTCTTGCCATTCGTTGTTGCATTGGCTGTCGCACCATTAGCGATGTAGGCCTGAATGTCATTACGAATCCAATTCAGCGATAAAGAACCTGCGCCAGCAATATTACCCGAGCCAGAACCACTCACCGCGAACGACCAAATTTGCGCATCAAACTGCGCGTCATCATCGTCACTCACACCGTCATCGGCCAAGGTCACACTCGGCGTTGTATCGTTATCAACAATACTGGCCACTACAATAATGTCACCTGTATCTGCTGTCGCAACGGTACCTGCGCCATCAATACTAGCAACCTGCGTAGAAACCAAATCATTCGTCGCCGCCGCAAAACCAAATGCCAAATTGCCAGAGCCAGAACCACCACCAGCAACAATAACCATTAACGGACTGGTAGTAGACAGCACATTAATATTGGTTTGCGCATCGACAGTCGCGCCACCTTTAATTTCAGCCTTAACAATATTGCGTATAAAGTTAATCGAGATTGAACCACCAAGAGCGATATTACCCGAACCCGCGCCACCAATAGAAACGTTAACAATTTCTGGGTTGGCATCGGCAAAGACGTTGACCTCACCGGTTTGCGCATCGACATCTGCATTATCGATAAATGACAGAACATAACCCGCATCAGAAGCGGCAGGATCGCTTGGTACTTCACGCGAAGGATCGCCTGGATCACCACCAATATAATTGTAAGAAATGGCTGCACCACCGGCGGCATTACCCGAGCCTGCAACGCCGACAGCAACACTAATAAGCGACGCCACATCTTTCGCTTTAACATTGATATTATTCGCCGCAGTAACGCCTGCACCATTACTGATGGATGCCTCAACACGATTTTTAAGCCAGTTAAGACTAATCGCACCGCCCGCCGCATTATTGCCCGAGCCCGCACCTGCAACCGTGACATTGACAACTTGCGAACCAAGATCAACATCATCAGGTAACACAGAAGTATCCATTACCGCCGATAAATCTGTGCTATTACCCGTGGGCAAAAAGCCCGCTAGTACATCAACATTGCCAGCCGAAGAATCAACCGACGCACCATCAATAGACGCTTTTATCGAATTGCCAACCAACGTTGTGCCTACCGCTGCGCCAATCGCATTGTTACCCGAAGCTGCACCACCAATAGCCACCACAACCATCGTCGTGCTATCAGCCGCATTCACTTCAATATTGCCTGTTGCATCAACATCGGTGGTGGTGCCGAGAATATTAGCTTCAGTCGTGGTGGCCGTTTCATTAATCGACAACACTAGCCCTGCCGCATTATTACCCGAGCCAGAAATACCACCCGCTACAACAACCATTGTTTCGCTGCTTAAGGCGTTAACATCAATTGCCGTACCCGCATCAACATTGGCACCGCCTTTAATCTCAGCTTTAACAAAATTGCGAATAAAGTTAATCGCAATCGAACCACCGATCGCGTTATTAGCCGAACCTGCACCGCCTACGCTAACATTAATCAGCTCAGCCTTGCCCTCAGCGAGCACATTGACAAAACCGTTTCTCGCGTTGACCGCAGCGTTATCAATATAAGCTAAAACATGCCCTGCATCAGAACCGTCAGTAGCCGAAGAACTATTATCCGGTTTAGTAAAATCTTGTTCTAAAAACGGTGATAAATCGCCAGGGTCACCGCCAATATAGTTGTAGGCAATCGCCACACCGCCGGCGTTATTACCTGAGCCGGTAATGCCCGCAGCAACATTAATAATAGTTGCTTCGTCTTTCGCTTTAACATTGACATTAGTCGCAGCAGTAACCGAAGCGCCGTTAGTGATTGAAGACGAGACATTATTTTTAAGCCAGTTAAGACTAATAACACCCGCACCTGAATTATTACCCGCGCCTGCGCCAGCAACCGCTACCGTTATAATTTGCGAACCTAAATCAACCTCATCAGGTAGGTCAACAACATTGATACCCAAGATATCAAAGTCGAGCGCATCACCCGTGGGTAAAAAGCCTGACGTCACGTCAACACTACCCGCTGTAGATGTGACATCAGCGGCATTAATAGAAGCATTAACCGTATTCGCGACCTGCGTAGTAGCAATCACCACGCCACCCGCGTTATTAGTTGATCCTGATCCGCCAATAGCAACAACAATCATTGAAGAGCTGTCAGCCGCATTTACTTCAACATCACCCGTTGCATCAACATCGGTTGTTGCACCAAGGATGTTGGCTTCAGTAGTAGAGGCGGTTTCATTCAGTGAAAAAACCAGCCCCGCTGCATTACCACCAGTAGAACCCGCACCACCACCCGCAACCACTACCATGGTTTCAATGGTGCGCGCATTAACATCTATAGTTGTGCCAGCATCAACATCGGCGCCATTTTTAATCTCAGCTTTCACCACATGACGAATAAAGTTAATGGCAATTGAACCACCAACGGCTGTCGATGAAGAGCCTGCTCCACCGACACTGACATTAATTAATTCAGCGGCAGCATCAGCTATAACCGTAACTGAACCGTTAGTCGCTGTAGCGGTTGAACCATCAATATAAGCAGTAACATAACCGGCATCAGAAGAAGCGGCATTATCGGGCGTGATGTGCTCTTGACTTAAAAACGGCGAAAGATCACCTGGATCACCGCCAATATAATTATAAGAAATTGCAGCGCCGCCCGCGAAGGCACTCGACGAAAAACCAACCCCAAGGGCAACATTAATTAAACTAGTAGCGTCATTCGCTCTAACATTAATCGATTCGCGTGCCGTCACATCGGCACCGTTTGTAATATAAGCTTCAACGGAATTTTTCAACCAATTAAGATTGATTGCGCCGCTTATTGATGTCGACTGGCCATAGGAACCAGCTACAGTGACATTAATAATATTCGATCGTAAATCAACATCGGCAAAATCTTCGCCCTCTGCCGTTTCTAGCTCAACACCCATGGCTGACAAATCAATATCGCTAGCTCGCTCAACAAGGCCAGCTAAAACATTAACATTACCGTAGCCCTCACCACTAAAGCCGGTTGAGTTTACTTTGGCATTATCAATATACGCTTTTGTTCTATTTTGTGCGTTAACCGTAGAAACAGCGGCACCAATTGCCAACCCTTTCATTGAGATTGCACCCGCGCCAGCAACGGCAACAATAGTGTTGCTATCGGTTGCGAGTACATTAATATCTTTAAGCGCCTGTACTTGCGCCTGTGTAATGTCAAGCGTGTTAGTGATACTAGCAAAAGTATCATTATCCAATTCAGTTACAGACACTGAACCGCCAAGCACAAACCTCTCTCCGCCTGCACCGCCAATACCAACGCTGACTAAGGTTGCATCAGAGAGCGCAGTAACATCAACACCGCCCGCCGAAGAAGTAATACGCGAACTATCTATATTTGCCGTAGTATCGGCTTGCATTAAGTTAATGGCTAACGCCGCACCCACGCCCGCACCCGAACTTGAATAGGCAATACCGCCTGCAATATTAACGTTAGTCATTGCATTAACAGCAGAGACAATAACGTCGCCACTGACATCAATATTACTATTATTAGTGATCGTAGCCGATGTAACCGTTTGCACTTCAGTCACGGCAATCGCGCCTGCACCCGAGCCCGATGATTTCGAACCTGCGCCAGCAATAACCGCCGTTGTAGACCAACCATTCTCAACGGCTTGCACCGTTAATCGACTACCCCGTAAAGTAGAACTATCTACCGAAGCGGTTAATGTGTTGTGATAAAAATTTAAACCAAAGGCAATACCTAAGCCCTGGGATTTGCCATAAGCAACAGCCCCACTAAAGGCGAAAAGATGTGAATCATCCAATGCATAAACTTCAATATCACCTTGCCCTTGCAGCGTGGTGGTATTTTTAATTTGTGCTGTTACGGTATTACTTAAATAATTAAGACCAAAAGTCCCCGCTATACCTCGGCCACTTTCATCACTACCCGTTGCAATTCCACCGGCACCAACAACAGACACGACAGTATCACTGCTGTGCGCTTTAACCTTTAAGGCGCCACCATGCTGCAGACTTTCAATATTTTCAATAATCGACTCAACGCTATTCTCAACCGAGACAACCGCAATACCAACACCAACACCCGATTTACTACCATAAGCAACCGCGCCTCCCACCGTCACTAAAGTCGTTTCATCAAGAGCCAGCAAATCTACCGTCGAAGTAATATTAGCATCGAGAGTATTCTCAGCACCGTCACCAATATTTTTAAGACCCGTTTTAATATCATAATCGGTAATATTGACCGCGACCGATCCACCAGCAGCATCACCCTTACGACCACTAGCGACCCCAACACCAGCCACTAACGATGCAACAACACCCTCATGTTTTGCATCGATATCAAGGCTATTAGCGCTTAGGCTATCAATATTATCAATAACAGCTTCTGTGCTGCCCCATAAAACATTAACACCTATGGCACCCGCAATAGAAGAAGCACCCTCGGCTCCCTCAGCTTTGGCACCGGCTCCAGCAAGTGAGCCAGAGTGTGTAGCACTAAGCGCATTAATCGTCAGCGCACCGCCAACCGACACCGTCGTTAGGTCTTTGATATAAGCGAGGGCATCATCTTGCAATACATTTACTGTCACCGCGCCCGATGAACCCGAACCCGTTTTAGCGCTTGAAGCTACGTTCGCATCACCGGCTTGATCCATCGTCTCAGAGCTTCTCATCTGAGCAATAATTTGAGCATAATTAGCCTGCCATGCGGCTAAATCATTCGTCGACTGAGCGCTGCCATCGCTTCCTTTTGAGCCGCCAGAGCCATTCGCAGGCGTATCACCCACCTTACTAGCAGGAGCCGCTTTCGCACCAGCAACCGCAATTGTAACGACAAAGCCGTCATTACTCGCATTAACTCGCGCTGCGCCACCAACGGTTACCGAACTTGGCGTGCCTAAAGTAGATTCATCGCGTAAATTACCGATAACGGCCTGCGTATTTCTTTGGACAATATTACTGCCTACTGAAGCTCCCACGGCAGATTCTTCTGAAGAAGAAATAGCGCCCGCAATCCCGACTAAATGGACTGTGTCTATAGCATTAACAACCAATGAATCAGTGGTATCTTGATTTACTAAGCTACCTACATCAATCGTCGCGCCATTATCAATATGCGCCAGCGCAGAATTATCGACAACATTAAAGGATAGCGCACCGTTGAAGCCGCCGTTTTTAGCTGAGCTACCCGACATGGCCAGTGATACACCTAAAGTGGCATTTGTCGCATCGACCAATAAACTATCAGCAAAAACGCTCGCACCATCATGAATAACCGATGCAGCATCACTGGCGCTAACAACAACAATTAACCCCATACCTACACTTTTATTTTCAGCGTTAGAAGCGCCAGCGACTACCGGTATTGTTGGGGCTAATGCAACAGCATGGTTAATATTACTCGCATCTAGAATGACGCGCCGATTACCCGAATTAAACGTATCAGTTCCTGTAACTCCGTCATCATCACGGTTAATCAGAGCACCACTAGAAACAATGACATTGGCAGTTTCATTGAGTACTAAAATAGCAACCTTAGCTGCTAAATTATTTTCTTGCCCTTCTGCTTGAGACGAAACAAACGTATCGGCAATAGTATTATCGATACCCAATCGGGGACTAATCGTAGCCAGGAGATCAGAAAAAAATGTTTGAACAATCGATAAAACTTGATCACTGCCAGAATCGAGCTTTTTCCAATAAGCAGCATCTTCATAATTAACCTTACTAAGGTCAACAGAACCAGTGCTGATATTACCTAGATATTCATAACGGGTGCCCGGGTTACCTTCTTCAGCATTTTGAGTAGTTTTTACGTTAACAACTTGGCCCTTACTCACCGATGCCGTTTCTGAAGACGCAAAATCACTGACTAAAGACACATCCAAAAATGGAGCAATTAAATTAGCACCCGTAAAACTCATAGGGTCAATTTGGTTAAGCGACTCAGCTTTAACCGTAATCGTATGCTTAGCATCAACATTGGCATTTACACCAATAATTGCATCGGCATTGTTATTCATTGTTTCATGAGCAATTGAAATAGCAGCGCCTTTACTGGCTTTTTTGCCGTCGGCACTATTCAGATAGGGATTAAGCGTCGCATCTTTGACTTCAGTCGTTGCCGTCACTTGCGGCCGGCTATTAACACTTGCCCCTAAATACAGCTCACCATCGGCCTCGACATCGGCATACTTACCATCATTATCATCAACCGCCTCGCCTATACGCACGGTTGCAGAATTATTATCAAAATTTAAGGCTAATGCGCCACCTACATCAAAATCTAAATCTTCGCCCGATGGCAGCAACTTACTTAAGGCATCAATAATAGGCTTTTGGAGTTTATCAATCCCATCTTTGATAAACTTCATTTGCACAAAGTCTGCGGTTTGCTGAATCTTAGTGCCAGCCAGGGACTGTGCAAGCTTATCGCCAACACCTACATCATCGACACCCGCTCGCACTTGTACGCCGCTGTTTCCTTGACCAATACCGTAGCTAAGAACCGCTTCCTGAGCATGACTCGATGAAATATCTATATTGCCTTTCGAGGTATCCGTTTCAACTATTCGATTAACATCAACAACGCCATCAACATAAGCTGAGCTATTGGTATTCTCTAGAGCCAAAGCAAACCCCAAAGCCAGTGCGCCATCATCTTCTTTCGATGCGCCGGACTTACCTTTTTCTTGGGCTGAGATCGTCGTCTCTTTGGCATTAGCTGTCGCACCAATATAGGTTTTATCTACAGCATTAGCTCTCACCACTAAATTACCATCATCAACCGTAATCGAAGAATCATCGGTTAAATTAACGGTAGATTCAGAATCTAAAACAAACACCGATAATGCTGCTGACAAACCATTAATCGCACCGGATTCAGCAATAACAATGGCTTGATTATTAACGTCAGAGGTAAAGGTTGCATTACCACTTGTCGCTTGAATATCGCCGTTAATAGTCACAGAGGCACGCGTATCACCATAACCAATAGCAACAGGCGTTCCGAATTTAGACTCAGCTGAAAGATTAATGTTCGCTGTCGAGGCAACGCGGACATTGGTACCGGTAATCGTTGCATCGCCAACAGTAACATCGGCATAAGATTTTGAAATCGCAATACTAAAGGGAAACAAACTGGCTAAAGAATTGGAAACAATAGAACCCAACCCAAAATTCAGCGCGGCAGCAACAAAACTACCGGCATCACCACCACCAAAATCAGACTCATTAAAAAATTTGTCACTCTCGGCTTTGGCTTCGATGACAACATTGCCACCCGTAATCGTTACATTGTCGCCAACAGTAATATCGACATCAATTTCGTCATAACTAATAAAGCCGCCAGTAAAAATGGCTTTTTCATTAAACGCTTTAAGCGTTATATCGCCGCTGGTAAATGAGGCTCCGCCTAAAGCATTAATTACCGTTCCAGCACCAATGTTAATATGATCGGCCAGCAAGGTAATGTTGCCACCATTACCCGCGCTGCTGGTAATAATGTCGAAGCCATTGGTATTAATTTTAAAACCGTCGTTATAGCCATTTTCTGAATGGGCATTAAGGGTAATCGACTGGCCACCAAAATTAAGGTCACTGGTTAGATTAATATCCCTTAAGCCGGTAATTTCATAACCGGCAGACGCACCACCAACAAACGTGACCCACTCTAAGTCGGCTTGCGTTATATCACTACTACTGGTGGTTTTATCAATAACAACAACGTCAGACACATCGCCATTTGTATTAATGGTGACTTTATCGCTTCCAGCCGTAAGGTTACTCACATCAATAATAAATTTATCAGCAAAGCCTGTGTTTGCTAATAAGGTATCAGTACCACCGCCGGTTGCTAACGTGACAGAGCCTAAAGAAAAAGCACTCGCATTTAGACTATTAGCATCTGTACCGCCAGTTAACGATGCCTGCTCAATACCATTAAGCGTATCAACCTCAGCATCCGTACCTTCAGTCATCGTTAATGATGCATCGATCAATACCATATCGGCATTACGAACAGCAACAACGGTATCTAAGCCCTCACCACCCGTGAGCGCATCATTACCTGCACCGCCATTTAATATATCGTTATTGCGAGAACCTATAAGCTGATCGGCTTCAGCACCACCACTCAGCGTTACACCACCAAAAGCAAAACGTAATGCGGCACTACGAAACGCTGTCGCATCTGCCGTAGCATTATTAGCAATATCAAGACCCAACTGATTAATAGCTGTTGAGCCGTTGAGCGCCGTAACCTGAATAGCCTCGCTGCCCTGTGTCGCATCAGTAATCACTAATTGTGAAGCATCCAGGTCAAACGATGCCGTCAAATTATCATTCGACGCGCTAATAGCAGCAATAATATCGTCAAAGGTATAAGACCCGCCTAGATCGATTTCAACGACGGTGCTGCCATCAGACAAAGTAATACTAAACTCAGCGCCATTGGCAAAATCAAGCTCTAAACCCGAAGTGAAATCACGCAGTGAAACACCTGATGACATGCCGGAAAAAGCCGAGGCATCAATAATATTTTGGCTAGCACCACCGGTAAGCTCGGCGTATTCTATGCCCGATAAAACATCGTCTTCACTCGTAACAAAGGCATCCGTAGAAGAACGCAATGTAGTATTCGTTAAAGTGAAGCTAACATCACGCTCTTCGCGAAGCGTATCCGTACCCTCATAGCCGGTAATGGTATCTACGCCAAAGCCACCGCTTAGCACGTCATTTTTATCGCCACCCGAAATAATATCGTTACCCGAACCGCCGAGCAGTATATTACGTCCAGAAACACCGTAAAGCTCGACATCGCCCGAAGTAAATTCACTCGCATCTAAAACGTTATCGCCGTTGTCACCAATTAACTCAACGGTTTCAAAAGCGTTTTCAGTAATCGTATCGGTATAAGAGAAACCTGCATGATTTTTTGTGACCGTAACCGTGCCATCAGTAGTATTAGTCGCCACCACCAGATCATCTAACGACTGTCCTGCCAGTGCGCCCTGAAAAGCAATACCCCAGCCATTTACAGCGGTTGATAAAACATAATCATCAGCCGATAAATTACTTAAATTATTAAGCGCCTCTTTAACCTGCAATGCCGTTGCATTAAAAGCAATTTCAGCCGTTGCTTCAGAAGACACGCCATTATTAAACGTTAATGTATAGCCACCTGACGTCGCAGAATCAACCTCAACCGTTTGCTGCTCATTAGACTTATGAACCAGCGCCGTATTCGTTAGAATAAAACTACCACGCCCTTCATCTATAAGCCTATCGTCACCCGCAAGACCATCGATGGTATCGTCACCAAAGCCGCCGATAATGACATCGTCAGCGCTTGAACCTGTAATCGTATCAGCACCGGCACCACCCTCTATGCGAACGCCGTCATTACTAAAACCAGACGCATTAATAATGTTATCGCTTTCACCGCCCACTAAAATAGCAGCGTTAATATTAATTAACGTATCAGCAGCATCACTACCAATCGTTAGTGCACTATCTGTTAAGGTAAAGTTAGCATCCTGGCTTTCTGAAACGGTATCTACACCCGCAGATCCACCGTCAATAGTGTCAACACCTAAACCACCAGTAAGCGTATCGTCAAAGGCAGTACCTATTAAATGGTCACTGCCGTCGCCACCATCTAGCACCACAAAACCCAGTGTAAAATTAGAAGCATCGATAACATTCCCATCAACACCGCCGATTAAATTAGCACTTTCAAAATCACTAATATTATCTTCTACAACAGCATCAACTCGCAGCTCTGTATCGAACAAATCTAAGTTCGCATTACGCTCTGCAACCAAAGTATCCGTATCATCTCCACCAGCAAGAGTATCATTACCCGCGCCGCCTTTAATGGTATCGTTACCGCCAAGTCCACTAATTCGGTTGTTAGTAGTATCACCGAAAATCCAATCGCCGTAAGCAGAACCGGTAACGTGTTCAAAACCTAAAACACCATCAAAACCCGTGGCATAACCGTAATTATCATTACCCGCATCAGCCGTTAAAACAACATTAACGCCGTGCGCATACGTTGAAAAATTTAATAGCGTATCAACCCCAGAGCCACCGGTTAAAAAATCGAAGTTATCGAAATTCAAACCATCAATAGAGCCCGCACCAAAATCACTAATATTCCAATGGGTAGCATCCGAATTATCAACAATATAGTCTGTTTCTAAACCGGCAATAATCGCATCAAAATCAGTGAACGTAGAAGATCCCGCAGACCCGTCAGCAAAAGTGGTATCCACCTGCAAAACAGAGCCAACTTCAGACAACACCCAATTGCGATCAACATCATCACCGAAGAGCGTATTGGTGCCTGAACCCGCAACGAGAGATTCAATATCCGAGAAAAAGATATCCCCAGCCTGACTTTCTTCACCCGTATCGTAACCAACAAAACCCCAGTTAATGCTGCCCGTTAACTCACTACCAGAAATGCTATCGACACCGTCACCACCATCAAAGGTGACAGATAAAGTATTACCGAGAGCAAAAATAGAATCATCAATAGTGAGTGAGTCATCACCCAAAGAACCCGTAATAAAAACGGAACTCGTGTCGGCTAATAGTTGCTCTGCGAGAACACTGTTATCAGAGAGGTCTCTTAACAAAACAGAATCGCTTTCTACCGTCAGCTCCATGTTGGTGGCGTTTTGTAACAATGCCGTTAATGGATCAGCAGAAAATAACAGCCGAGGTTCTATGCCCTCGAACTGAAATTTATTTCGGCGTGATTGCTGCTCTTGCTTAATCGCTTTTGTCAGCGGTTTAAACGCCAGCACCTTGCTACTTAATTCAGCACTTACTTTTTTAGCTTTCGATCCAATCTTCGATCGCAAACGTCCCCAATCACTGCGGATGCGCTGACGCGAGTCAATCGATAAATTAGAACATTCAGTATCGTGAAAAGGATAAGCCATTATTATAAATCCATAAAATTAAATACTTGGTACTGACGAAAAGTTACGCTTTACGCTTTACGCTTAAGCTTAAGCTTCAGCTGCTTCTTCTGCTTGAACTTCTTCTGCTTTAGCCGCGCCTACTTTTTCTAACATGCCGCTAAAGTTTCTCATTGACTGAATTTGCATATAAGCCAATTCCAGCTCATCGGTTTTTGCAAGTTCAGCTAATTGATCACCACTTAAGGCTTTAAGCTTGTCGCGATTAATTGCCTGAAAGCCAGTTAAGGTTAACTTGTCGCCCGCAGGTAAAGTCAGCTGTGCGCCCATTGGCTCAAGCAAATCTAATTCTTGAAGCTTTTTACAAAACAACTGCGTGCGCTGAAATTGCACTTGATACTGCTGTAAAAACTCCAACACACTGCTTAAATATTTTGTCTGTTCGCCATCTGTATCAAACAAACGTTCGCCTCGACCATCTTCATTGAAGCCGTCAAAATCCTCATCAATGCAAAGCGTAAAGTTAGCACCGTCATCACTGCTTGAAAAAACAAACGGATAACGTCTTAAAAAGGCAGGAACATATTTAGCCGTGAAAGCACCCGCATCATCGACATATAAATTTTCTTCTGATCTAACGCCGGTAATAATCGCAGGCATTAAATTGCCCTCTGAGCCAGCAAATACAATAGCGAACTCAGTAGCAGCGTTAGCAAATTCAACAGCCGTTAAAGGAATTGAATTAATGTTCTTAGCAAAGCCGTAATCAGCACCCGCTTTTACCGAAAAATTAGCATGCTTATCTTTAGAAATCGCCGCCGCTTGGCCATAAATCAATAATTGTTTAGACATATCTTTTACTTACTCCATAAACATTGTGGCAATGCGCCTACAACTAAAAAACGCTATCTTCAAAGACGGATAACGTAAAAAATGCTCGCCGATATGGTCGTTTAAGAAAAAACCTAAACGTCATCACATTGCTTGCACACCATAATAAAATGTTACAAACGCTTGACCATTTCGCCCAGTACCAGAGGACAAATGACCCAGCGTTTTATGCTTCTCTGTAGCAAGCAACTGATCCATCGTTGCTACAGGCACCGCAAAAAAATTAGCGACAGAATCAATAATGGGCCTAGCCTGCTCCATCGTTAACTCAGCGTCATAAAACTTCAGGTCAAAAGAACTGCGCATCTTCGCTTCATCTGCCACTTCAAGATAAAACAAGTCCTCTAACGCCAGGCTCCCTTGATCCAACAAAAACAACTGCTTTACTGCTTCAAACCCCGGTGCATGCAAGTCGCCAGTTAATCGAGCAACACGCTCTAAAATTTCTGCCCTAGAAGCAACCGGAATTAAATGATAGCTATCTACCGACATCGATTGTGGCGACGTTATCGACCACTTATAAGCACAATGAATCAACTGTGCTTCGCTACCAGAAACAAGCTTCGATGTTAGTAAAGGATTTTCAATATATACCTTACACACAGACGATTTTTGTTGTTGTTCAAAGCCAATATGTAACTCACGTAAGCCGACTATTTGCGCATCAATTGCAATGCGATAAGCATCTGGCATATTAAACAGAGCTGCAAAGTCTTGAAGCACTTTTTTCTCTGCGCCATTTAAAGCCGGCAAATACAGCGATAACAAAAACCGCTCGCTAAATACAGACTCATGCATTAACTTAAATGACCGCTCAAAAAGAAACGGTATATTTAACGCAGTTACAAATTCAAATACTCGGTCGGCATAAGCGTCTATTGCTACCACAATATTATTATTAAACCGCAACCAATCGATTATTGATTATTGATTACTGCAACACGATTCATGCTTGCCGATTTATAATAAATCAGCGCCGCTAAATCAGCGTCCTCACCCGTTAACAAGGTATCAACAAACACCAAGTCCGCATCACTTAACGAACCTACCACACGCTTAAGCCGCAGCGTATTTAAAATATAATCATACCGAGCGCTCGCGTATTCAACGCGCGCAAAAAACAGATCTCGCTCGGCATCGAGCAAAGCAATAGTGGGCAGCAAGCCAGCGCGACTCTCTTCTTGTCTTGCTGCAACCAACTGCTCATGCGACGCCACAGACTTCGCCAGTGCATTCACTTTAGCAATGGCGGCTAAAATACCGTCATAAGCTGAGAACGTATCGGTTTGCACGCGACGTATCTGCATTTCTAATTGCTGCTGGGCGCGGGCTAACAAGCGAGAAGACTCACGAATTTTTGAAGAGACAGCACCACCGGAATAAAGAGGGATATTTAAAGACACGGCGATATCCGCAGTATCGACATCACTGCCGCCGCCAAACAGCGTTCCCTCTGTTTCACTGTTATTAAAGCGCAGAGCAAGATCGAGGGTAGGATAGCGCTGCCCCTCCTCTTGACGAAGCTGCTGGACAGCAACCTCAACCGCGTGACGGCTCGCATCAATTTCGGGGTTAGAAGCCATTGCTGTTTGTAGAATTTGCTCGGGGTCATTAGGTTCGGGGCTAGACAATTCAAACGCATCGCCCATTAAGGTTAAAGTAGCAGGAACAACACCCGTTAACTCCCGCAACTGCTGCAATGCCACTTGCAAGCGGTTACGCAACTCAACTTCACGTGACTCAACCTGAAAGAAGCGCGCTTCAGCATCCAGCAAGTCAGACTTTCTACCCAGCTTAGTGCCCTTTTCTTTCGCCAACTCATATTGCTTAGCAACTGCTCTTTTCTCAGCCTTAATAGCTTCAAAATTTTCATTCGCTGCCAAAGCAGCAAAATAGCGATCGGCGACACGCTCAATTAAATCCTGGCGAATAGCTTGCAACTCAGCATCCAGCAATTGCACTTCGGCCTTAGCCTTATCAAAGCCAGCCCAATGGCTAAAGCTATAAATGGATTGATTGACAGTGACTGCGTAATCTTGGGTAGGGTAATCGGTTTTGCCCGAAGCAAAAACCTGATTGTCTGCACTATTAATATCTTGTTGAGTTTCGGTATAGCTAGCAACCAAATTCATAGAAGGCAGCAATAATGAGCGAGCTTGAATAAAAACCTCAGATGAAGCGCCATGCTGCTCTATTGCAGCTAAATATTCAGGATCACTCTGCAAAGCTTGTTGATAAACATCAATAATCGACTCCGCGTGAAGATGGACACAAAACACTAGTGAAATCGTTAGAACAACAGCCTGACGGCACCCCGTTAACAAACAATAAAAACAGCTCACAAATTACACTCCATACGTAGGTATATTTACCTAACGATATTACCCTGCCGCAAGCTGAAAGGCCAACAACCAAAAGCATTAAAAACATTGCTTTAATTGAGGTTTGATCAACGGGTTAGTGATTTAACTAATTGTTTTTTGCATGCAAAGTAGGCATCTCCTCACCACTAATAATTATGGGTAGGCCCTCACCCTAATAAACACGGGGCCTGTATAGGATTTGTATAAATCATCAATCACAGTGAGAGGTCAAAAAACACCCAGAAATATAAAATCCCCCATCAAAGAGCAGCGACTGGGGCATGACCTAAAAAGCGTTAAAGCGGACATAAAAAGAGACTAAAATAGGAAGGAGAGTGGCGAAAACTGTTAAAACCGTAAAAAAAGTGGAAATAGATAATTAAACTCCTTGATTTTATTGATTAAAGTGACTGAAAGTCTGGGATTTTATAGTTGTTGTGTTATGATGCCGCCCCGCTTAATTGAGGCTAGTAAATATCTGAAGCCTAGCGGGCGACTTGAATGCGACGAG